>NZ_CP061038.1:4352500-4652500 GCF_014490665.1 Sphingomonas alpina
GCCCTCCCGTTGCGCGTTTCGGGCGTGCCGGAAAGCGATGTCGAGGCGCCGGTCCGCGAGATGCTTGCCTGGGTCGGCCTGTCGGACCGGATCGCGGCCAAACCACGCACCTTGTCGGGCGGCGAGCAGCAGCGCGTCGCCATCGCCCGCGCGGTGATCGGCCGGCCCGAGATCCTCGTCGCCGACGAACCGACCGGTAACGTCGATCCCGACATGGCCGAACGGCTGCTCCATCTGTTCGATTCGCTCAACCGGCTCGGCACCACCGTGGTGGTGGCGACGCATGACTTCCATCTGCTCGGACGAATTCCCGGCGCGCATATGATGCGGCTCGATGGCGGGCGGCTGCTCGACCCTACCGGCTCGCTGCGCTTCCCGCCCCCGGGCGACGAGACATGAGCGTCAATCTCATTCCCTCCGCAGCCGATCGCCGCCTGCTCGACGAAAGCCGCAGCACGCGCGCGATGAGCTGGATCATGGCAATCATGCTGTTCCTGACCGTGCTCGCCGGCGCATTGGGGCTGGGCACGCGGGCAGCCGCCAATCTGCTCGACCGCCAGCTGGCCGGGCGACTGACGGTGCAGATCGTCGAGCCCGTCGAACGCATGCGCGATGCCCAGGCGGCGGCGGCGATCGCAGTACTGCGCGGCCTGCCCGACATATCCAGGGCGACGCTCGTCGATCGCGCCGAACTGGCGTCGTTACTGCGTCCCTGGCTGGGTGCGGACGGCGCCGATCCCGATCTGCCGATCCCGGCGATGATCGATGTCGATCTTGGCGCCGGCAGCGATGCCGCGGTCGCGCGCGTCACCGCCGCAGTGCAGGCGGTAGCCCCGGCCGCCCGCGTTGACCGCCATGAGACCTGGATGTCACCGGTCAGCAACTTCATGACCATGGTGACCGGCCTGGCCATGGCGCTGGTCCTGCTGATGGCGGCGGCGACGGCGACCGTGGTGATCCTCGCCGCGCGGGCGGGGCTGGAGACGCACCGCGACACGATCCAGGTGCTGCACATGCTGGGATCGACCGATGTCCAGGTCGCACGGCTGTTCCAGCGCCGCATCGCGCTCGACACGTTGCTGGGCGGCATCCTCGGCACGATGCTGGCGTGCGGCCTGATCGGCCTGATCGGGCTGCAGCTCGGCACGCTCGGCTCCGACCTGCTTGGCGGTCTGACGCTCGGCGCACGCGACTGGCTGTTGCTCGCGCTTCTGCCCGTTGCCTTCGCCCTGCTCGCCACCTTCGCCGCGCGCATCGCGGTGCTCGGCGTGCTGAGGAAGATCCTGTGATCTGGCGCACCCTGCTCGTCGCCATCATCCTGTGGCTGCTCGGCTTCGCGCTGTTCATGCTCGCGCTGCCCGCACCGCTTGACGATGTCCATACCGACGCGATCGTCGTGCCGACCGGTGGCGCGGGGCGGATCGACCGCGGGCTCGCGCTGATGAAGCAGAATGCGGCCAAGCGCATGCTGGTCACCGGCGTCGCGCCCGAGGTGCGGCCGGTCGAGCTCGCCGCGCAGTATAAGGCCTCGTCCAGACTGTTCGCCTGTTGCGTCGATTTGGGTCATGAAGCGGTCGACACCAGGTCCAATGCCGAGGAAACCGCGCGCTGGGTGCGCGAGCATCATTACAAGTCGGTCCGGCTGGTGACGTCGGACTGGCATGTCGCGCGCGCGCAGATGGAACTGGTCAATGCACTGGACGATGATGTGACAGTGGTCGGCGATGGCGTGCCGAGCAGCAGCAGCCCGCGTTACGCACTGCTCGTCGCCGAATATAACAAGCTGCTGCTCCGCCGCCTCGCGCTGTGGGTAGGGATCGGTCGATGAACGCGCTGCGCACCCTGCTCTTCCAGCTGGTCTTCTACACCGTATCGATACCGATCGTCCTGGCGACGCCGGTCACGGCGCTGTTCGGGCGCAAGGCGATCATCGTCAACACGCACCTATGGACCAAATTCCACCATTGGGCGTCGCGCACCATCCTGGGCATCGACCAGAAGATCGAGGGCACACAGTTCGGCGAAGGCCCGGTGATCTACGCCGCCAAGCACCAGGCGATGTACGAGACGCTCGAGCTCGGTCGGATGCTCAGGACGCCGGCGATCGTGATGAAGCAGGAGCTGGCGAGCATTCCGGTCTGGGGCTGGGCAGCGCGGCGCTATGGCGTCATCGTCGTTGACCGCGAGGCATCGGCCGGCGCGCTTCGGCGAATGCTGCGGGAGGCGAAGGTCGCGCTGGCAGAAGGGCGATCGATCCTGATCTTCCCCGAAGGCACGCGCGTGCCACCGGGCGAGCAACCGCCACTGCGCGCGGGCTTTGCCGGCCTGTACCAGATGCTGAAAATCCCGGTGGTGCCGATCGCTATCGATTCCGGCAAGGTCTGGCCGAGACACGGCCCGAAGCTGCCCGGGACGGTGACCTTCCGGTTCGGCGAGGTCATCCCGCCTGGCCTGCCCCGCGCCGAAGCCGAGGCGCTGGTCCACGCGGCGATCAACTCGCTGGACGTACGCCAGCCCGATTAGGAGTCGCGCTGCGCGGTCACCCGGGGCGGTGATTGCCGCAATGCTCAGGCAACGCTCGTCATCGATTCTGGATCGGCCGCCCGTCCGGCGGTTTCAGTATCAAGGACGTGTACAATGAAGAGCTGTTACCTGATTGCCGGTGCCCTTGCGCTCGTGCCGACCGCATCGCTCGCTCAATCGGCCGAAGACGCCACATTCGGCGGTGTGAAGATCGGCGCCTCGCTGGATTATCGTTGGCATGACGGAGAGTATTCGCTGCCGCGCATCGCAACCAGGATCGACGAGGACCGCGGCGGCATCGGCTATCGCGCACATATTGGCTACGATGCGCAGATCGGCAGCGCATTCGTGATCGGCGGAGAGGCCGGGTTCGGGCGCGGCGGAAAAACCCTGCGCACGGAAAGCCTCGCAGGTGATTATTCGATCAAACCGCGCTGGAACTGGGATGCCTCCGGCCGCGTCGGCGTCCTGCCCACGCGCTCGATACTCGTCTATGGCCGGGCCGGTTACAGCTGGCTGCGAGTGCGCGAAAAAACCGACTTTCGCGACATTGCCTTGAAGGACAAGGAAAGCAGCTCGACCGAAGGCGGGATTCTCTACGGTGGTGGTATCGAAACCGCGATATCCTCCGGCTATTTCGTGCGCGCGGAATATAATCGCGTGAACTATGGCGACGGCTTCAAATCGTCGAAAATCCTGTTGGGCGTGTCGGTAGGCTTTTAAGCGGCCATAACGTCATTGACCGGGCGGCGCGCATGCGTCGCCCGGTCAATGCCGCGCACGGAGGGAAACCGGGAGACGATCGTGCGAATCCTGCTGATCGAAGACGAGATGGAGATGGCAGCGGCACTGCGCACCGTGCTGGAGCGGGAAGGCTATGTGGTGAACCATGTCGCCAGCCTGGCCGATGCGCGCGAGGCGCTGCTGTCAGGCTGCGGCGACCTTGTCCTGCTCGACCGCACGCTGCCCGATGGTGACGGACTTTCGCTGTTGGCCGAGCTGCGGCAAGGCAATCCGGGCATGCCGGTCATCGTCATCACGGCGCGCGGCGATGTCATCGATCGTGTCTCGGGTCTGGATCATGGCGCCGACGACTATCTCGCCAAACCGTTCGCGATGGAGGAAATGCTCGCCCGCATCCGCGCCGTGCGACGGCGGCCGACAACCCGGCCGAGCCAGCAAGTGCAGCTCGGCCAGCTCGTCTATGATCTGGTCAACAGCGAGGCGATCGTTGCCGGCAAGCGGCTCGACCTGCCGCGGCGCGAGTTGCTCGTGCTCGCCGCCCTCATGCGTCGTCGTGGCCGCACCGTGCAACGCGGGGCTCTGGAGGACGCGGTCTACGGCTTTGACGACGAAATCCAGTCCAACACGCTCGATTCACACATATCGCGACTGCGCAGGCGGCTGGCGGAGGCAGGTGCCGAGGTCGAGATTCATGCCATTCGCGGCGTCGGTTATCTGCTGTGCCAGCCAGCGTGAAGGCAGGGGCAACGTCGCTCAAGCGGCGCCTGATCGCCAGGCTGCTCTTCTTCCATACCGGCATCCTCCTCCTGTTCGGGGTGATCTTCGTCGGCTATCTGGTACGAGCGGACGAGGGTGGCGTACTGGTCAGCCCCGAATTCGCAAAAGTCGCGGCACATGCGATCTCGCGCGCGCCGGACGGGCGGCTCCGTTTGTGGGAAACCGATGAACTCGCCGCGCTGCGACGGAGCGTGCCCGATTTCTGGTTCGTCGCGCGCAACGATCGCGGTGAGGTGGTGACGACCGGCGAGATACCCGAAATGTACCGGTCGATGGCACAGCATCTGGACCAGATGACCTTTGCGGATATCCGCGACACGACCGCGCCCTTTTCCAATCTGGCGATCATCCGGCGCGCATCGGGCCCCGCCGGGGAGTTTACCGTGCTCGGCAAAGGGGATCTGTTCAGCATGACATTCGTCGTGCTGTTCCTGTCGAACTTGCTGATGATTCCGATTCTCGGCCTGCTGGCGATCGTGACCCTGATCGCCACGCCGCTGATCGTGCGACGCGCCTTTGCCGGCCTGTCGACCATTGCCGACGAGGCCGAACGAATCGACATCGATCGCCGTGGCCATCGCCTGTCGGCCGCCGATATCCCCCTGGAGGTGGCGCCGCTGGTCGGTGCGGTGAACGGCGCGCTGCAGCGGCTCGACGAGGGATATGACCGCCATCAGCGCTTTATCGTCGACGCAGCGCACGAATTGAGGACCCCAATCGCGATCCTCCAGGCGAAGATCGAGGCATCGGACGACCGGATGATCGCGCAACGATTCGGACGCGACGTGGCGCGCCTCGCCACGCTCGCCGAACAATTGCTCGATCTTCAGCGAATCGGCCGGATCGCCCCGCCGGACGACACCGTGAATCTCGGCGCGATCGCCCGCCGAGTGGCCGCCGACCTGGCCCCTATCGTCATTGCCCATGGTCGTGACGTCGAAGTCGTCGACCTCGGTGCCAGCCTGGTGCGAGGAGATCCGCCTGCGATCGAGCGCGTCCTGACGAACCTGATCCAGAATGCGATCGATCATGGCGGCCGTCGGGTCATCATCCGGGTCGACGGCCCTGTGGTCGAGGTCGAGGATGACGGCCCGGGCATTCCGACGGAGGAGCGCGATACGGTGTTCGAGCCTTTCCACCGCCTTCGCGCCAGGCAAACCGGCGCCGGCCTGGGCCTGAATCTGGTTCGGCAAGTCATGGATCGGCATGGCGGGTGGGTGGAGGCGATCGATGCGCCCGGCGGCGGCACGATCATGCGGCTGGAATTCGTCGCCGTGCCGCAACCCTGACACAATCTTCTCACCGCACGCGGGCTCTCCAACGACAATGGAGCCAGTGATGAGATCGCGTCTTTCCCTGAATCTGCCCGTTCTGGCCGTAGCGACGCTGTCCCTGGCCGCTTGCTCGGCGGATATCATGCGGGGATATATGGGCCGCTCGCCCGAAGCGGTGATGGCGAAGTACGGACCGCCGGTCGACGTCCGCGACCTGCCCGATGGGCGGCGTGCCTATCAATGGCTGGAGGTCGAGACGACCACCCAGCAAGGGGAAGCCATCACCCGTGCCGAGGGCGGGCGGCATGGCGGCCGGCCAAAGATACGCACCGAGTACGCGCCCAGCACCACCCACGAGCAGCGCTGCTTCTATACCTTCTATGCCCGCCGCACACCGGACGGCTGGCGCTTCGACGATTTCGCGAAGCCCGCCCTGGGCTGCTGACGAAGCGAGCCGGCCTTCCTGCTCGCGCCATGCTGCGGCAATGTCCGGCGCGCTTTCTTGCATCGCGGCCCCGGGAGATCGGCCTGCAAGGAGTAAGACGATGGGGCCGAATCCGGGAAAATGGGTGTTGGCGACGAGCGCTGGCGCGTGGCTGATCGGTGCGATGGCGGTCATCAGCCCCGGCCATGCACAGGACCGGCCGAGCGGGGGGCGGGAAGAGCGTCTCGCGCGACCGCTTTGCGGCGATCCGGATGGCAGTCATCGCCTGCGCTGCGACAGCGACCAGGAGCGCCGGATCTCCAGCGTGGAACGGTACGATAAATGGCGTCGCCGCGAGCGCGAACGTGAGCGCAGGCGGCGGAACGATACGAATGCCAGCGACATGGTGGCCGGCGCGGTCGGCATTGTCGTCGTCGGCGGAATCATCGCGGCTATCGTCCGCAACAAGAAGAGGGCGCGTGAGCAATAGCGCTACTGCACCGATCAGTATGGCAATTGTGACGAGCGCATCGGCAAAAGCGCCAATGCATTGCGCCTGACGCCGTACACGAGGATGGCCGTTCGATCCCGATCCGCACGCTCCCTGTTCCTGCACTAAACTCCCTGTTTCTCCCTGTTATTCGGGAAAACAATTTTTTCGGTCTGGCGGACGCATTTTGACCGGAATTTTACACTGTTTCCCAGTAACTTACTTCCAATCTCCCTGTTTTCGATAACAGCGAGATAACAGGGAGCGGCCGCTCCCTGTTATTGCCGGGAACAGGGAGTGCAACGGTAGCTGTCCGTCATGTCAAAGAGCGATGCCGAACCCGGCCCGGGCACATTGCCTCGCCTGATGCCGGCATTGAATCGGCCCGCCGTTTCCAGGGTCCGTCTGGACCCTAGCCCTGAACGAACGCCGCGATCTTCGTTGCGACTTGGCGCGGTTCCTCATGCTGGATCCAGTGGGTCGCTTCGTTGAATCGCGTGATGCGTGCATCGTCGCACATCGCCGCAGCGGCATCGGCGAGATGGGCGCCGAGATAGCCGTCCTTCATGCCCCACAGGATCAGCGTCGGAACCCGGATGCGCCCGAGCGGCGCACGCGGCAGCCGGAGCGCACGGTAGTAGTTGAGCATCGCGGTGAGCCCGCCGGGACGCGACCAGCTCTCCACATAGGCGTCGAGATCGCCGGCATCGAACGCCAGGGGGCGGGAGGTGCGGGTGAGCGCACGGCGCAGAGCGCGGAACCGGAACGCCCCGAGCAATGCCTCCGGAAGGCGCGGAATCTGAAAAAAGCCGACATAGAGGCTGCGCAATATCTGAGCAGGATGCGCGCGCATCTCGGCTTTCACGGTATCGGCGTGCGGCGCGTTCAGGATAATCAGCCGGCTCAGTCGCTCCGGATGCCGGGCGGCGACCGCCCAAGCGACGATCCCGCCCCAGTCATGACCGACGAGCGCGAAAGTCGGCGCGCCAAGCGCATCCGCCAGGCCAACTATATCGGCCGCCAGCGTGTCGAGCGCATAGGCGTCGCGCCCCGCCGGCACGTCGCTCTTCCCGTAACCGCGCAGATCGGGTGCCACGACCCGCAGCCCCTTGTCGGCAAGCGGCTGCATGACCTTGCGCCAGGCGCGCGAGGTTTCGGGAAAGCCGTGCAACAGGATGACGAGCGGGCCATCCGTCGGCCCCGCTTCCTCGATATGCAGGTTGAGCGCGCCGATCGATATCATCTGCTTTCCCCGCCCATATCAATCATGGCTGCGGCCGAAATCGGGCGCCGGATCGTCCTGACCCTGTTCGATGATGCCGCGCCGGATTGCGCGGGTACGTTCGAAATGGTCGAACAACTCCTCCCCCTTGCCGAGCCGGATCGCGCGCTGCAACGCGGTCAGATCCTCCGAGAAGCGCTGCAGCATGTCGAGCACCGCCTCGCGATTGGACAGGAACACGTCGCGCCACATGGTCGGGTCGGACGCGGCGATGCGGGTGAAGTCGCGGAAGCCGCCGGCGGAATATTTGATCACTTCGGACTGAGTCACTTCCTCCAGGTCCGAGGCGGTGCCGACGATGGTATAGGCGATGAGATGCGGCAAATGGCTGGTCACCGCGAGCACGCGGTCGTGATGATCGGGCGCCATCAGCTCGATATCGGCGCCGAGCCGGCGCCAGAATTCGGCAAGGCGCTCGACCGCGATCGGATCGGCGCCCTCGGCCGGGGTGAGGATGCACCAGCGTTTGTGAAACAGGCTGGCAAAGCCCGCTTCGGGCCCGCTGCGCTCGGTCCCCGCGACCGGGTGCGCCGGAATGATCGTCGCGCCGGGCAATGCTTCGGCCAGCGCGCGCGCGACCTCCGCCTTGCATGAGCCGACATCGCTGACGATCGCATCGGCGGGCAGGTCGGCGGCGAAACCGGCGGCGGCGGCGCCCATCGCCCCGACCGGCACGCACAGAATGACCAGGTCGGCGTCGATCACCGCCGCGCCGGCCGTGTCGGTGATATCGTCGCACAGCTGCAACGTGTCGGCGGTCGTGCGGACCGCCGGGTCGAAATCATGACCGGTCAGCCGTACCGTCGGCATGGCCTGACGCACGGCGCGGGCGATCGACGAGCCGATCAGCCCGAGCCCGATGATCGTGACGCGTGCGAACGGCAGCATCAGGCAGTCTTTTCAACCAGTTGGCGCAGCGCAGCGGCGACGCCCCGCGTCTCCTCCTCCGTGCCGATGGTGATGCGCAGGCCGTGCGGCAGGCCCTGACCAGGCAGCCAGCGGACGATATAGCCCGCATCCATCAGCCCCTTGTACGCGGCCTCGGCAGTCAGCGCGCCTTCGAACAGGACAAGCAGGAAATTGGCCTTGGACGGCACGGCGCGCAGGCCCGCATTCCCCATTGCGGCGATCTGATCCGCGAACCAGGCGCGCCAGGTCGCATTGTGCGACCGGGTATGTTCGACGAATTCGGCATCGCCGACTGCCGCTACCGCGGCATTCTGCCCGGCGATGGTGATGTTGAAGGGCAGGCGGATGCGATGCAGCGCCTCGATGATCGCCGCCGAGGCATAGCCCCAGCCGATCCGCTCCGCGGCGAGGCCATGGATCTTCGAAAAGGTGCGCGTGACGAGCACATTGGGCGCTGTCATCGCCAGCGCCATCCCCCCATCATCGTCTTGCGGATCGAGATATTCGGCATAGGCCTGGTCGATCACCAGCAGCACATGGCCGGGCAGGCCGGCATGGAGCCGCGCAATCTCCGACGCCGGCGAATAGGTGCCGGTCGGATTGTTGGGGTTGGCGATATAGACGATGCGAGTCTTGTCGGTAACGTGGCCGAGGATCGCATCGACATCGGTCGCATAATCCTTGTCCGGGGCGATCACCGGCACCGCGCCGACGCGCCGCGCGGCGATTTCATAGACCGCGAAACCGTAATGAACGAAGATCACTTCGTCGCCCGGCCCGGCGAACGCACCCGCCGCGAGATGAAGGATCTCGTCCGAGCCATTGCCATAGATGATCCGCTGCGGATCGAGCCCGTGCTTCTCCGCCAATGCCTCGCGCACGATCGCCCCACTCGCATCGGGGTAGCGTTCGAGCGACAGTTGCGCTGCCACAAAGGCCTGGCGCGCCTTGGGCGAGGTGCCCAGCGGATTCTCGTTCGACGAGAGCTTGGCGACCTTGCGGCCGTCATCCGTGGTCGAGCGGCCGGGAATGTACGGCGCGATCGCCATGATCCAGGGTTTGGGTATCGGTGCGGTCATGGCCGCGGGGCATAACGTTCCGCCACGAATTGACAAGGATTGGCGGGTGTTTCTCTCTTCCGTTCGCTTCGAGCGAAGTCGAGAAGCCTTTTTCCCCGAGGCCTGTTTCTCGACTTCGCTCGAAACCAACGGAGAAGAGATCATCTTCTCAAACAATAGTTGAGGTGTTCACAAGCGCCAGCGAACTCGCTAGCGCCTGCGGCGTGTCCACCACCGATCAGCGCTTCGGCCTTGCCCGTACCATCACCTTGCCCGGCCCGCTCCGGCTCGATGGCGGCGGGCTGCTGTCGCCGGTCGACATCGCCTATGAAACCTATGGCACGCTCAATGCCGAGGGTAGCAATGCGGTGCTGGTGTGCCATGCGCTGACCGGCGACCAGCATGTCGCGAGCGACCATCCGATCACCGGCAAGCCGGGCTGGTGGGCGCGCATGGTGGGCCCCGGCAAGCCGGTCGATCCGGAGCGTCATTTCATCGTCTGCGCCAATGTCCTGGGCAGCTGCATGGGATCATCCGGCCCGGCGAGCCTCAATCCGGCAACCGGCGCGCCCTGGGCAATGGCGTTTCCGGTGATCACGATCCGCGACATGGTGCGCGCGCAGGCAATGCTGCTCGATCACCTCGGCGTTGGCGTGCTGCATGCGGTAGTCGGCGGGTCGATGGGCGGGATGCAGGCGCTGAGCTGGCCTGCGACTTTCCCCGAACGGGTCAGGGCGGCCGTGGTGATCGCTTCGACCGCGCGCCACACCGCGCAGAACATCGCCTTTCACGAAGTCGGCCGCCAGGCGGTGATGGCCGACCCGAAATGGCGCGGCGGCGATTATTATGGCGGGGGTCAGGGCGTAAACGGTCAGAACGGGGGCGATCCGCCCGCCGCGGGGCTGGCGGTGGCGCGGATGGCGGCGCACATCACCTATCTGTCCGAAGCCGGGCTGACCGAGAAGTTCGGGCGGCGGCTGCAGGCGCGGCCCGACCGGCCGGACGGCGCGAAATCATTCGGCTTCGATGCCGATTTCCAGATCGAAAGCTATCTGCGTCACCAGGGCATCGCCTTCGTCGATCGCTTCGACGCCAATTCCTATCTCTATATCACCCGCGCGATGGATTATTTCGATCTCGCCGAGGAGCATGGCGGGCATCTCGCGAATGCGTTCAGGGCGAGCAAGGCGCGCTTCTGCCTGGTCAGTTTCGATACCGACTGGCTCTATCCGACGCCCGAATCGCGCGCGATCGTTCATGCGCTCAACGCAGCGGGCGCGCCGGTCAGCTTCGTCGAATTGTCGAGCCCGTTCGGGCATGACGCGTTCCTGCTCGAATCGCCCGAGATGAACCGGGTGGTCGATGGCTTTTTGCGAGTCGGCGCATGACGCTGCGCCCCGATCTGGCGATCATCGCCGACAATGTCGCGCAAGGATCGCGCGTGCTCGATGTTGGGTGCGGCGACGGCGCGCTGATGGCGGCCTTGCGCGACATGCACGGCGTCGATGCGCGCGGGCTGGAGATCGAGGCGGTCAATGTCGCCGCGGCGGTGTCGCGCGGCCTGTCGGTGATCCAGGGCGATGCCGATACCGACCTGGCCGATTATCCCGATGCCAGTTTCGACTATGCGATTCTCAGCCAGACCCTGCAGACCACCAGGCGGCCCGATGCGGTGCTCGACCAGTTGCTCCGGATCGGACGGCGTGCGTTCGTATCCTTTCCGAACTTCGCGCACTGGCGGGTACGGGCCTCGCTGCTGTGGGGCGGACGGATGCCGGTGACGCGGTTGCTGCCCGAACAATGGTTCGACACGCCCAATATCCATCATGTCACGATCGACGATTTCCGTGCGCTGGTAAAAGATCGCGGTCTCACCGTGGAAGGAGCCTGGTTTCTGTCAGGCGACAAGCAAACGACCTCGGCAGCGGCGAATTTCCTGGCCGAGCATGCGGTATTCCTGCTGAAGAATTGATCTCGATCAGGAACAAATAGTCACGTTCGAGGTTTCTGGCTGGAACAAACCGCTTGGAACCACCCGAGATAATGTCTGCAACCGCGATCATTGTAGAAGACGAGATCTTCGTCGCCCTCGACCTGGAACGCATCCTGACCAGTGCGGGCTATACGGTGAAGGCGATCGCGGCGGACAAGACCGGCGCGATCGCGGCAGCCGGCGAAGCGGCAGGTGATTGCAGCTTCGCACTCGTCGATATCAACCTGCGGGATGGCCCGACCGGGCCCGATCTGGCGAAAACACTGGCGCGCGATTACGGCATGAAGGTCGTGTTCGTCACCGCCAACCCAGGTCAGATCGCCAATCCCAGCGGTGCGCTCGGCTATGTCCGCAAGCCGTTCAGCGAATCCGCCATCCTCGCGGCCGCTGCCCTGGCCAGTGCCCAAGGCAAGATGGCGCTCGGTGCGAATGACGACTTCGTCCTGCTGGACGATTCTAGCGCCGGCTGAAGGCCGATACCGGTACGCGCACGGTCACGTGCAGCCCCGCCACATCCCATGACCGGTCGATCTTGCCGCCGAGCTGGCGGACGACGCTCATCTCGATCAGCTGCGACCCGAAACCATGGCTGGCCGGTGGTGCCGCCACGGCCGGCCCGTCCTGCTCCACCCAGTTCAACACCACGGCGTCGTGATCGATCGCGCAATCCAGCGTGATGTGGCCGGTATCGATCGACAGCGCGCCATATTTGGTCGCGTTGGTGGCAAGTTCGTGGAACAGCAGCGCCAGCGGCGTTGCCGAGCGGTCGTCGATCTCTACATCGCTGCCGCCGACCAGGATTCGCTGTCCACCGATCGGCTGATAGGGGCGAAATAATTCGTCGAGCAGACCGTGCAGGCTGGTCTGAGCCAGCGCCGGGGCCGATTGCGCGCTATGCGGCCGGACGAAATCATGCGCGCGGCCCAACGCTGTGACACGCGCGCGCAGGTCCTCTGCGATCGGCGAGAAACCGGGATTCATCCGCGCCGCAAAGCTGATCAGGCCGGAAATCACCGCGAAGATGTTCTTGATCCGGTGGCTCAGCTCCTGCGCGATGACCTCGCGCTCCTCACTCGCCTCTTTCTGTTCGTGAATGTCGGTGCAGGTTCCGAACCAGCGCGTGATCGTGCCGGCATCATCGCGGATCGGCAGTGCCCGGCCCAAGATCCAGCGATAGGCGCCGTCAGCGCGGCGCAACCGATATTCGAGCTGATACGGATCGCCGCTGTCCAGCGAATGGTGCCAGATGGTCCAGGCGCGTTCGCGATCCTCGGGATGAAAGATTCCGTTCCATGCCTCGCCATCGGTCGATCCTTCCGGCATGCCGGTGAAGTCGTACCAGCGCGCATTGTAATAGTCGTGATAGCCGTCCGGCCGGCTCGACCACACCATCTGCGGCATCGAATCGGCAAGTACGCGGAAGCGATTGTGACTTTCCGCCAGCGCGCGGTGGCTGGCATTTTCAGAGTCGCGCCAGGCGGCGGCGTCGCGGCTGTCGTTGAGCCGCTCCATCACCGATCCGGCCAGTGTCACCAGCCCCTGGCGCTGCAGCGCGGTGAGACCCGCACGCGGCACCGAATCGATCACGCAGAGCGATCCGAGCGGCGTACCGTCGGCAGCGATCAGCGGCGCGCCGGCATAGAAGCGGATATTGGGTTCGCCGGTGACGAGCGGATTGTCGGCAAAGCGCGGATCTTCCGTCGCATCCGGCACGACCATCACATCGTCGCCAAGCATGGCGAACGCGCAGAAGGAGGTTTCGCGCGGTGTTTCCGTCACCTCCAGCCCGGTACGGGCGAGAAAAGTCTGGCGCCTTTCCTCGACCAGGCTGACCAGTGCGATCGGCGCATCGCACAGCGCCGCCGCGAAATCGGTGATCGATTTGAGCCCCGCACTATCGCGCAGCGATTCGATGTCGTGCTGGGCAATCGCCGCGGTGCGCGCCGATTCGTCGATACGCCAGGCGCTCAGGGCCGGGGTATCGGTGGAGGGGGTGTCAGTCATGCGGAGGGAGAACGCCTGCGGGCCGTTTCGGGTTCAAAACGGCCCGGATCAGGCGCATGGCCATCAGAACGGCACGTCGTCGTCGAGATCGTCCGAGAAGCTGCCGCGGCTCGCGCCGCCCGACGCGCCACCACCGCGGCTGCCGCCGCCATAGCCGCCGCCCGATCCGCCACCAAAGTCGTTGCCGCCGCCGCCGAAATCGTCACGCGCGCCGCCGCTGCCGCCACCGCCGCCCGACCCGCCACCGGCACCCGGGGCGCCGTCGAGCATGGTCAGAACGCTGTTGAAGCCCTGCAGCACGATTTCGGTCGAATATTTGTCCTGGCCCTGCGCATCCTGCCATTTGCGGGTCTTCAGCGCGCCCTCGATATAGACCTTGCTGCCCTTGCGCAGATAGCGCTCGGCGACATTGGCCAGGCCTTCGTTGAAGATCGCCACCGAATGCCATTCGGTCGCTTCCTTGCGCTCGCCGGTGTTCTTGTCCTTCCACGAATCGGACGTGGCGATGCGCAGATTGACGACCTTGCCGCCATTCTGGAAGCTCTTGCTCTCGGGGTCGCGGCCGAGATTACCGACCAAAATCACCTTATTGACGCTGCCCGCCATAACTTACTTCCTACAAACCGAGTCCTATTGCGGCCCAGTATGTAGCTCCGGCGGCGACATATGCCAGCGCGAACAGATAGCCGACCATGAAAGCGGGCCATTTCCAGCCATTGGTCTCGCGCCGCGTGACCGCGATGGTCGAAATGCACTGCGGCGCGAACACGAACCACATCAGGAAAGCGAGCGCAGTCGGCAGGCTCCAGCGGCCGCGCAGATTTTCCGACAGCTTGCCCTGGCCGGCCTCATCCTCCGGATTGTCGATCGCATAGACCGTGGCCATCGCGCCCACCGCCGCCTCACGCGCCGCCATCGCCGGCAGCAGCGAGAGCGCGATATCGTGGTTGAAGCCGATCGGTCTGACCACCACTTCGATCCCCGATGCAATCCGGCCGGCGATCGAATATTCGCTTTGCCGTTGTCCCGCAGGGGCGACCGGATAACTCGCCAGCACCCACAGCAGCGCGACGGTCAGAGCGATCGTCGTGCCGGCGCGCTTGAGGAAGATCAGCGCGCGGCTCCACAATCCGAGCGCGACATCGCCAAGGCGCGGCCATTGATATTTGGGCATTTCCATCATGAAGCCGGACGATGGCCCCTTGGTCACCGTTCGGCGCAGCGCGAGCGCGGCGAAGAACGCCCCGACCACGCCGAGCACATAAAGGCCAAGCATCACCAGGCCCTGCAGCCCGACGAACGGCAGGATTCGCGTATTGGGGATCAGTGCCCCGATCACCAACGTATAGACCGGCAGCCGCGCCGAACAGGTCATCAGCGGCGCGATCAGGATGGTGGTCAGCCGGTCCTTCTCGTCATCGATCGTGCGCGTCGCCATGATGCCCGGCACCGCACAGGCGAAGGACGAGAGCAATGGGATGAAGGCGCGTCCCGACAGGCCGACACTGGCCATCAGCCGGTCCATCATGAACGCCGCGCGAACCATATAGCCGGTCGCCTCCAGCACCAGGATGAAGGTGAACAGGATCAGGATCTGCGGCAGGAACACGATCACGGCGCCGACCCCGGCAATGACGCCGTCGCTCAGGAACGAACGGATCGCGGTGATGACGCCGTCGCTCAGTACCGAGCGCAGGAAACCCGGCACGGGCGCTGCGCGGACGCCGCTCTCAATCCAGGCGAACAGCGATTCGATCCAGCCGATCGGCGTTTCCGACCAGGCGAACACCGCCTGGAACATCACGAACAGGATGGTCAGCAACAGGATCGGGCCGGCCACCGGATGCAGCGCCACCGCGTCGAGCATATGCGTCCAGCGCCGCACCGCGGTTTCGGACACGGTCGAGGCAGCGGCAATGCTGCGCGCCCGGCGCTGCAGGGTAACGATATCCTCGCCGACATGCCCTTCACTCGAGCGCAGGCGCACCGCGGCGCCCGACCCGATCGCACTGGTCAGCGCGGCCTTCAATTCATCCAGGCCGCGCCGGCGCACTGCCACGGTCGGGATCACCGGCACGCCAAGTTCTGCCGACAGTTTCGCCGCATCGAGCGTCAGCCCGTCGCGCTCGGCAAGGTCGATCATGTTGAGCGCGACCACCACCGGCAGGCCGAGCGCGATCAATTGCAGCGCGAAGCGTAAGTGATTGTCGAGATTTGCGGCATCGACGACGATGACGATCGCATCGGGCAGTCGCTCACCGGCCTGGGTGCCGGTCACCACGTCGCGGGTCACGCGCTCATCGGGACTCGACGGATCAAGGCTATAGGCGCCGGGCAGATCGACCAGATCAATCGGGCGACCATCGGCCAGCGCAAGCTTGCCCGAATGACGCTCAACCGTGACGCCGGGATAATTGCCGACTTTTTGCCGCGCCCCGGTCAGCGCATTGAACAACGCGCTCTTGCCGGCATTGGGATTGCCGACCAACGCAACCAGCGGGATCGTCGTCATCTAGGGTGCGTGCTCATAAACCCTAGAGGGTCAGTGGAGAAACGCGGATCGACCCGGCGACCGTGCGACGCAGCGCGACCGTCATGCGGCCGATGCGGCAGGCCATCGGGCCCCGGCCAAGCGGCGAACGATGCAGTACCTCGACCCCCACACCTTCGTCGAAGCCGAGCTCGCGCAAGCGCCGTGCCTCGGGAATGCTCAGGCCCTGCCAGTCGATATCCGCCACAGTCGCGCGCTGACCGCGAGGCAGCGACTCGAGGCTGACGGGAATGGGGATTGTGGTAACGGCGTCCATGATGCGACTGATTATCAATAACTATGCGCCGACGCCAGTGACAAATGCGTCATGGGGCACCGCCTGCGCCGCTTCTGCGTCTTGTTCAGGGCCGGATATCAAGACGATCAGCACCGCCAGCAGGGAGGCACGCGCCTATACCACAGGGTAGCGCAGCCGGCCGATAAAGCGCGACAGGCTGGGCCGGTGCTGGGTGCGCGCCAGAAAGCCTGCCTTGGCCTTTTCGAAGCGCATGATGCCGTCGATACGGCGCGACAGGAACGCGCTCGTATCGGCGTGCCCCGCGCTGTCGTCGTCGAGGAATACCGTCAACGTCGCGGCATAGACGCCGGCGAGCATCGTGCGCTTGGTATAATGATTATAATCGGTCGCGGTGTCGCCGGCGGCGCGCCACATCAGGTCGGCGGCGCGCCAGCCAAGCTTTGCGCCGCGCACGATATTTTGCGGCAGGCTGAGGATCGCCAACGCGCGGCGTAGCGCCTCCCGGTTGGGTGCGGTGACGGCGAGGCGGGCTTCGATCAGCCCGGAAATCTTCGCCCGCACCTTCATCGTCGCCAGCGTTTCGGGCGGCAGCGCCGCGAGCATGGCGCGGTCGACGCTCGCGAACCAGGCGTCGATCATGTCGACCGGGCCATCGGAAAAGGCGAGCAGGGCGATGTCGCGATCGACCTGCGCTGCATCCGCGGCGGCATCGCGCGCGGCATCGCCCCAGCCGTCGAATGCGGCATTGGCAGCGATCAGCGGGGCGAGCGCGTCGCGCACCTCGTCCAGGGTCGGGTCCTGCGGCAGCGCATCGGTCATCGCGGCGTCTCCTCCGGAGCCAGTTCCTCCGGCTCCAATCTAGGCCCGGTCGCGGCCGGTGCAAGCGGGGCGGACTCCGGCGGCGCGGAACCGGGCGTACGCCGCACGAGCACCAGCGCCACCGCGACCAGCACGGCGCCAATCCAGTCGGCCGCGCCGAGCCGCTCGTTGTAGACCAGCCAGCCGATCGTCGCCCCGACGATCGGCTGCGTCAGCAGCCCGAGACCGACGATCAGCGGGGAGAGCTGGCCGAGCGCGTAGATCATCAACCCCTGTCCGAATACCTGGCTGGCCAGCGCGACCCCGATCAGCGGAATCCAGTTGTCGGGCAGGATGCGCTCCCCCAATGCCCAGGCGAAGACGAGCAGCGGCAGCATCGCGGCGATCGTCGCCAGTGCCAGCGCGGGCAGCGACGACATGGTGTCGCGGGCGCGCGCCATGCAGATGAAATAGAGCGTGTAGAGAATGCCGGCGAACAGGCAGAGCAGATCGCCGACCAGGTTGCGCGGATTGAGGCTGTAGGACTGCCCCATCAGCAGCGTCGCGCCGATCGCGGCGAGGATCAGCGCCACGCCTTGCATGCGGGTGGGCCAGGCACGCAGGACGAGGAAACCATAGATCGGGAAGATCAGTGTCGCGGCATTGCCGAACAAGGTCGCATTGGCGAGCGTGGTACGCAGGATACCGAGATGCCAGCTCCCCAGATCGGCGGCGAAGCTGATCCCGGCAACGCCGATCATCAGCCATAGCCCCCAGCTCAAGCCCTTACCCCGCCAGCCACCCGCAAACGCTGCGCCCAGCAGCAGCGGCGCGGCGAGCGTCACGCGCCAGAAGCCGGCGGCGACTGGCCCGGTATCGGCAAGGCGTACGAACCACGGCCCGAAGGCGAGCAGAATATTGGCTGCGATCAGCGCGGCGAAAGCCAGGCGATGCGGCGCGAGGGATGTGTCGATGGTTTCAGCCATGCTAGTTTTTCTTGGGCTCGGGGACATGCATGCTGCGCCTTAGCGTCCTATCTGATCGCAGTCAGGTAGCAAAAGGAAACGGAATGCCCAGCTTGTTTGACCCGATCCAGCTCGGGGCGATCCGATCGCCCAGCCGCATTCTCATGGCGCCGATGACGCGAGGCCGCGCGACCAGGGAAGGGGTGCCGACCGGCCTGATGATCGATTATTATGCGCAGCGCGCAAGCGCCGGGCTGATCATTACCGAAGGCACAGGAATCAGCCGCGAGGGGCTGGGTTGGCCGTTCGCGCCGGGACTATGGACCGACGAGCAGGTCGAGGCGTGGAAGCCGGTCACCGGCGCAGTGCATGCCGCAGGCGGCCAGATCGTGGCGCAGCTCTGGCATATGGGCCGTCAGGTCCATTCATCGGTGATTGGTGGACAAGCCGTATCGTCATCGGCCACCGTCACGCCCGGCCAGGTGCATACCTATGACGGCAAGCAGGACCATGAGGCAGCGCGGCCGCTCGACATTGACGAGATTCCGCGCCTGCTGAACGATTATGAGCTGGCGACGCGCAACGCGCTCGCCGCCGGGTTCGACGGGGTGCAGATTCATGGCGCGAACGGTTATCTGATTGACCAGTTTCTGCGCGACAATGCCAATTTCCGCGACGACATCTATGGCGGCAGCATCGAGAACCGGGTGCGCCTGATGCGCCAGGTGGTCGAGCGCGTCGCCTCGGTCGCCGGTGTCGAGCGCACCTCGATCCGCCTTTCGCCCAATGGCGAATCGCAAGGCGTCGACGACAGCAATCCGACCGCCCTGTTCACGACGGCGGCAAAGGTACTGGACGAGATCGGCATCGCCTTCCTCGAATTGCGCGAACCCGGGTCGGACGGCACGTTCGGCCGTACTGATGTGCCCAAATTATCGCCGGCGATACGCGAGGTGTTCAGCGGGCCACTGGTGGTCAATTCGGACTATACGACCGTGGAGCAGGCCCAGGCCGTGCTCGATACCGGTACTGCGGATGCGATCGCGTTCGGGCGGACATTCCTCGCCAATCCCGACCTGCCCGAACGACTGCGCATTGGCGCACCGCTCAACCAGTCGAACTGGAAGACCTGGTACAGCCAGGAAGCCGAGGGCTATACCGACTATCCGACGCTGGAAAGCGTCGCGGCGGAATAGATCCTGCCATCCGATGATCACCCCGAGCCTGTCTAAGGGTAGGGTTATCGATCTCGATCCGGCGCTGGAACGGATGGCGATTCAATGACGTGGCGGGATGCCGCATGGTGAGAGTCGGACGAGACGCCGATCAGGCGTTCTCGTCCTGCTCTTTCAAATGGCCACGAAGCGTCGCGCGATCATCGCCCCTGTTTCGATCGAAACGGCCCCTGTTATCGCCCCTGTTCCACCCCTGTTTCCATACCAGGGGCAGGGTCAGCCATGCTCCTGAAAACAAACGCGTAATCCAGATATCGATCCAACAATAACAGGGGCGCGAAAATACAATGCCGATAACAGGGGATAACAGGGGCGAACCGGCTTGAAACCGCTCAGTTCAGCGGGACGAAGCGGAGTGGCAGCCCATCCTTCGGCCGGGGGATGGGCACGCTTTGCCAGGTGCGCCCCGCCCCCGGGGCGAGCTCGATCCGATAGCGGCTGAGCAATTGCACCATCAGCAGTTTGATCTGCATCGTCGCGAAATGCAGCCCAAGACACATATGCGCGCCGCCGCCGAACGGCACCCAGGCATATTTGTGCCGCCCCTTGCTCGCCTCGGGCGTGAAACGCAGCGGATCGAACCGATCCGGATCGGGCCACAGATCGGGCATCTGATGCGTGTGGCGGATATTGATGCCGATGAAGGTCCCCGCGGGGATATCGTAGCCACCGAAACTGAAATCCTTCAGCGCGCGCCGGGGCAGCGACGGCACCGGCGGGACCAGCCGCAACGCTTCCTTGAAGGCATATTCGGTCAGCACCAGGCGATCGAGCTGGGTGTGCGGCACACCCGCATCGTTAAGGCCGAGCGAGAGCACTTCTTCGCGCAACCGGTCCTGCCATTCGACATGACGGCCAAGCAGCATGACCAGGCTGGTCGCCGACGAGGTGATGGTGTCGTGTGCAGCCATCATCAGGAAATTCATGTGATCGATGATCGCGGCATCGCTCAGCGGTTGCCCATCGTCGTCGACCGCGCGGCAGAATTGCGAGAAGAAATCCTGCCCGCCTTCGCCCGCAGCGTCGCGCGCGCGCCGTTTCGGGATCTCGCGCGCAAAAATCTCCATCAGAAAGGCGCGCGCCTTGACGCCTTTACGCATTTTCGTGCCGGGCAAGGGCAAGCGTATCGGATCGACCGTCGCCTGCACTTCATCCACAAAGGCGCGATTGATCTGCTCGGCCTCTTCGCCAAGCGGCATGCCGAGAAAACTCTCCGCTGCGAGATCGAGCGTCAACGCCTTGATCGCATCATAGAATTTGAGCGGCTTGCCCGACCAGCCCGCAACCTGGCGGGCAATGCCGTCATTCATGCTCTCGGCATAATGGCGCATCGGTTCGGGCTTGAACGCGACCGACAATGTCTTGCGGTCGGCGCGATGCTTCTCGAAATCCATCAGCATCAGCCCACGCGGGAACAGCAGGTTGAGCAGCGGCCCCCAACCCTGCTCCGACGAGAAGATCTTGTCGCGATCGAAGAGTACCAGCTCATTCGCTTCCGGCCCAAGCAACGCCAGGCTGGGACCACCAAAGACGTTGACACGATAGACCCGGCCATGGGCCGCTTCCATGCGACGGGAGAAAGCGATCGGATCCTTCAGCATCCTGAGCGTGCTGCCGATAAAAGGCAGGCCGTCCTCGCCGGGGATGCTCCTGAGCGCGCGCGATGCAGGGCGCGGCAGCCAGTGGGGATTCGCCTCGAAGCTATGCGCGTAAGCCATGCCGGATCTCCTTACTTACATCAGTATAAGTAAGAGCCGCGACAATTGAAAGTCAGTGTTCGGCGGACGCGCGTTCGGCACGGTCGAGCCATGCCGTGAGAAGCCTGCGCACGCCCTTGCGTAACCCCGGATTGAGCAGAACGAGCGGCGCGACGAGAAACCACGGGTTGGTGAGCACCACCAGCGCGAAGGCGAACGACGCGGCGAACACACCGAGCTTCACTTGCCCAAGTGTCTGCATGCGGGCGGCGTCGAGCTTGATCGTGCGCGGTGCGCGATCATCGTAGAAGGGGTGGGTGGTGACCTCTGCGCTGCCATCGAAGCGAGTCTGCCTGGGCAAGGACAGTTTCAGCGGCCCGACAGGCGCTGCCCCGGAGGATTTCGGCAGGGACGGCGGCGCACCCTGTACCGGCCTGCCGCCCTCGGCCCAGGTGTCGATCACGAAAAGCCGGCGATCCTTCTCGATCACGCGGTAGCGGGATGTCGGCACCCCGCTCATCTCAGTTCGCGCCGGCCGAGCGGCGCGCACGCCAGGTCGTTGCGCTCTGGCCCCAATTGTCGACCGGATCGGCTTCAAATGGCGGCGGCAGCCTGATTGGGCCGCGATTAACGCCCCCGAGCCGGCGCGCAAGCGCGATCGACGCTGCATTGCCGGGATCGATCGAATGCATCACATCGTCCCAGCGGAGCACATCGACCGCATAATCGATCGCTGCACTCGCCGCCTCGAACGCGAAGCCCTTGCCGGCGAATTCGGGGAGCACGCCCCAGCCAACCTCTGTCCCCGGCCAGCCTTCCGGTTGCCAGGGTCCGGCGCGACCGACCCAGCGGCCACTGTCGCGCTCAACCAGCGAAAACATCGAAAAGCCGCGAATCGACCAGGCACCAGCCATCGCGCACAGCCCGCGCCAGGCAACGCTGCGCGGCTGCACGCCGCCAAGAAAGCGCATCACGCTCTCATCGGCATGAAAGCGTGCCCAATCCTCGAAATCTTCCGCGGCGACCGGCCGCAGGATGAGGCGCTCGGTGAACAGCACCGGCAGGCTCATCAGCCGAACCGGCCCTTCAGGTCGAGCATGGCGATGGCAGCCTTGGCCGCCTCGCCGCCCTTGTCCTTCTCGGTCCGGCGCGCGCGGGTCAGCGCCTGCGCCTCGTTCTCGACCGTCAGGATGCCGTTGCCGATCGCCACGCCATCCATCGACAACGCCATCAGCCCGCGCGCGCTTTCGCCGGCTACGATCTCGAAATGATAGGTCTCGCCGCGAATCACCACGCCGAGGGCAACAAAACCGTCATAGGCGCCGCTATCGGATGCGAGCGCGACCGCGCCGGGAATCTCCAGCGCACCGGGAACGGTGATCGTCTCATGATCATGCCCCGCCGCCTCGATCGCCGTACGCGCACCGTCAAGCAGCAGGTCGTTGAGATGGTCGTAGAAGCGAGCCTCGACGATCAGAAACTTGGCCATTTACTCGCCTCCGGTCCCGGGAATTGCACGCTCGCCGACGATCGACAGGCCATAGCCGTCAAGCCCGACCAGCGTATGATGCGTATTGGTCAAAAGCACCATGTCCTGCACGCCCAGCTCAGCGAGAATCTGCGCGCCGACGCCATAATCGCGCAGTTCCTCGATCTCCGGCGCGCCCGCGCCCTTGCCTTCGCCGCGCAGCTTGATGAAGCGCGACACGCTGTCTTTCATCGGACGGTTGATCACCACGATCACGCCCGATCCGGCTTCCGCGATCATTTCCATCGATCGCGACAACAGGCCCGACCGCTCCGATGTCTCGCCGAACATGTCGACGAAATAGGATGCGGTATGCATCCGCACCAATGTCGGCGCGTCGGGATCGATATAGCCCTTGACCAGCGCGATCGTTTCGTCGCCGCTGGCCTTGTTGAAGAAGGTCATCGCGCGCCAGTCGCCGCCCCATTTGCTCTCGAAAACCATCTCCGCGCGCTTCTCGACCAGATGGTCGTGCTTGCGGCGATAGGCAATCAAGTCGCGTATCGTACCCATCTTCAAATTATGCAGCCGGGCGAAGGCGACGAGATCGTCCATCCGCGCCATGGTGCCGTCGTCCTTCATGATCTCGCAAATCACGCCCGACGGGTTGAGTCCGGCCAACCGCGCGACGTCGACCGCCGCCTCGGTATGACCAGCACGGACCAGCACGCCGCCATCGCGCGCGACCAGCGGGAAGACATGGCCGGGGGTGACGATATCTTCCTTGCCCTTGGCCGCGTCGATCGCGACCGAGATGGTGCGCGCGCGATCGGCAGCGGAGATGCCTGTGGTCACCCCGTCTCGCGCCTCGATCGAGGTGGTGAAGGCGGTCTCGTGCCGCGTCCCATTGGCCCGGCTCATCAGCTCGAGACCGAGCGCATCGACCCGCGTCTTGGTCATCGACAGGCAGATCAGGCCGCGGCCATGCGTCGCCATGAAGTTGATCGCATCGGGCGTCGCCATTTGCGCCGGGATGATCAGATCGCCTTCATTCTCGCGGTCTTCGTCATCGACCAGGATGAACATGCGGCCATTGCGCGCTTCGTCGATGATCTCCTCAATCGAGACCAGGGCCGGGGTATCGTCATTGGAGAAAATGAAGGTCTCGAGCTTGCGCAACGTGTCGGCAGTCGGATTCCAGTCGAGCTGGTCGAGATCGCGCAATGTGTTGGCGTGGAGGCCGGCGGCCCGGGCAAGGCCGGAGCGCGACATGCCGCCATCGGTAACCAGGCTGCGGAGTTTTTCGATCAGTTGCGTGCTCATGTCCATCGTCCAAATCACATCGAGATGTGATCTTTGATATGATCATCACATTACAACATCAAGAGCGAACATTACGCGGTAGCGAGTCGTTCCTGCATCCGCGCCAGATAACGCGCCAGCACATCAATCTCGAGATTGACCGCGCGGCCCGCCGTGAGGTCACCAAGCGCGGTGACCGCCCAAGTGTGGGGAATGATGTTGAGATCGAACGCGGTGGTCCCGTCGGTACGGTCGGCCACAGCGTTGACGGTGAGCGAAACACCGTCGACCGTCACCGATCCCTTGGCCGCGATATAAGGCGCGATATCGGCCGGCGCGATCACCGTCACGCGGTGCGAGCCTCCATCCGGCTCGATCGCGTCGATCGTGCCGATGCCGTCGACATGGCCAGTAACGATATGCCCGCCCAGTTCGTCGCCAAGCTTCAAGGCACGTTCAAGGTTCAGGCGCCGGCCTTCACTCCACTGATCGCGCGCGGTGCGGCTGATCGTTTCGCCCGACACATCGACCGCGAACCAGCTTGGCCCCTTGTCCACAACAGTCAGGCAGACGCCGGAACAGGCGATCGACGCCCCCAGTTCCACCGCCGTGGTATCATAGCTGGTCGAGATGCGCGCATGCATGTCGCCGCCGGTGTCGGCCCGCGTTTCGAGTCGCTCGATCGCACCGATGTCGGTGATGATGCCGGTGAACATTCAGACGGGCTCCCTGTCGCGCTGGCGATCGTCGCGCTCGTAGACCTGGAGCTGGTCGCTGCCAAGCATGCGGCTGTCATGCAGGCGCCACCGGCCATGCGCGGCAGTGAGATCGGCCAGGCCGATACCGGGCAAGGTCAGGCCACCACCAACGAGAATCGGCGCACGGTAAAGAAGCAGGCGATCCACCAGGTCGGCGGACAGGAAAGCGGCGGCAGTCTGCACCCCTCCCTCGACCAGAAGATGGTCGGTATCGGCCAGCATCGCGATGTCGCCGGGCGTCGCCACAGTCTCCCACCCATCAGGTCCTTCCGATCGGGACAGCAGGATGCGCCGCGGGCTGCGCGCGCCCAGTCCCGCCAGACGGACATCGAGCAAGGGAGCATCGGCCTGCCATGTCCCGCGCCCGACCAGGATCGCCTCGTGCCGGGCGCGCTCGAGATGCGCATGGGCACGCGCCTCGGGACCGGTAATCCATTTGCTCGACCCGCTGGCCATCGCCACCGCGCCGTCGAGCGACTGAGCCAGCTTCAGCGTGACGAACGGCCGGCCGTTCGTGCGCCGGGTGATGAAACCGGCCATCGAGCGCCGCGCCGCGGCCTCGGCAATACCCATCGCGACTTCGACCCCCGCGCCGCGCAGGCGCTCGGCGCCCAGTCCGTCGGTGCGCGGATCGGGGTCGCGCAGGCCGGCCACCAGGCGCGCGATGCCTGCCGTGATCAGCGAGTCGGCACAGGCGGGGCCGCGGGACGATGCATGCGCGCAGGGTTCAAGCGTCACATAGCAGGTCGCACCGCGCGCCGCGTCACCTGCCGCTGCCAGCGCCATGGCCTCGGCATGAGGTCGCCCGCCCGGCTGGGTCCAGCCTCGCCCGACGATGCGTCCGGCATTGACGATGATGCAGCCGACATTGGGATTGGGCGCGGTGCGTCCGCGCCCGCGCTCGGCGAGCGCAAGCGCCGCCGCCATCCAGCGCGCATCGGCTTGCAACGCTGCGCTCAGATGCCGAGCTTTTCGAGCTTGCTGTCGAGTCGTTTGAACTCTTCCTGGGTCTTCTTGCGCTGTGCTTCCTCGTCGGCACGGCGCTTGGCCTCGATCGGCCCGTCGATCTTCTGTTGCGCGCGGATTTCGGCATCGGTGCGCGATGCGGGCCATTGCTGGACGTAGATGATGTTGGGCCGATAGACCCGCTCTTCATGGCTATCGATCGTGAAGGCGACGAGGATCGAGCCGAACAGCGCAACGGACAGCAGCAGAAAGCCCAGCTCATGCGGCCGGCGCTGCCTCAGGAATCCGCGCAGGTCGTCGACGGCGCGGAACATGTTGAAATGACGAAGGACGCTCATGGGCGTGAAGATAGGCGCGTGGGGACGGCGATGCCAGCCCCACGCGCCCATGGTCAGGACGGTGCCCCAGGAAAGTTAATCAGCACCGTCCGGACCTGTTCATGCTCAACCTTCCTCGTTGAGCACAAAGCTGACACTGAGAGTCTGCCACGATTCCTGCGGAACACCGTCGCGCGTGGCCGGCTTGAAGCGCCACTTGCTCAGTGCCTGGCGCTCGGTCACTTCGAAAAAGGCGTCGCTCGCCGCGCTGACCTTTATCACCTGCTTCACGCGACCGTCAGCGCCGATCAGGACTCGCACCGTGACACGGCCTTCATTGCCCGCACGCCGTTCGCCCGCCGGATAGGTCGGCTGGAACACACTGGCATATTTCGGATCACGGAGCGCGCCGGTCAACACAGCGACATGAGGCGGCGGATCATAGGTAACCGTACCCGTACCTGTGCCCGGCACAAAGGGAGGGGTGATCGTTGTCGTCCCACTGACGAGATTGGTGCTCGCTGTCTGTATGATCGGGTCGGGGTTTATTGGTCGCTCTGGCTGAGCCCGCTGAATCACCTTCGTTTCGGGCTTAGGCTTGATCTCAGGTTTGATCGGCTCGGGAGGGGGAGTTTCTGGAATAGGGATGTTCGTCCCTTCCAGAATCGTCTCAACCCGCGTCGTTATCTCAGGCGTCGAGAAAATCAGCGCGGCGAGGATCGCGCCGTTCAATCCGATTGCGACAGTCAGCGAACCGGGCTTGATCCCGGTCTTGCCATAACGATCCGCGTACATTGGCCGTCTCCATCATCTCCTTGAGTGCAACATCCGGTCTGTCGCCGGCTTGTTGATGAAATGATACAACGTTACCTTGATGACTGTCAATGATATAACGTCACAACGCTGCAATGGCACGGTTTGCCGCGCATCAGTCACCCCAGCACCAACGTCGGACTACAATTTAAAAGAGGCTCTGTGGGCATGGCCGGGCCAAAAGCCCGCCGACCGGCTCGATGAGTCGACCCCGGTCGGCTGACGCGACGGGTCGAGAGTCGCGGCAGCGACACCTTCGCCTTTATGCCAGGCCTGAGCTCAGATTTGGGTTCGATTGTCCTGCACAGCGGCACCGTCGGCGCATGATCGATGACCGGAATATTCCGGGTCACCAATATTGTAGCCGGTGCATAGGCGAACAGCGGGGGTATCGAGGAGATCAGTGCCGCCAGGATCAGGCCATAGGATCCGGCGGCAAGACCGAGCGAGCCGAGCCGGATGCTAGGTCCGCCGTGACGATTGGTATACATTGATGCCCTCTCCCGTCCGCTCGTTCCGGCGGCCAAGAGTAATGTTATACCATTACATCATCGTCATCAAGGAAAGGCGCCTTATTACGGCGTGAGTCGTTCCACCGCGCGCGCGCGTCCGATCAGCGGTAGCAATGCAGCCATATCCGGACCATGATCGCGCCCGGTCAGCGCCCGGCGCAGCGGCAGGAACAGCGCTTTGCCGCCCCGGCCGCTCGATGCCTTGAGCGCAGCGGTCAGCGAGTGCCAGGGGTCCGCGCCCCAGTCGAGCTCACCCGCAACTCGCGCTGCTTCAGTCAGGAAGTCGCGATCGGCATCGTCGATCACCGACTCGACCGGCCCCTCGATCACGCCCCACCAGTCCGCCGCCTCGGCAATGACCGTCAGATTGGGACGCACCGCCTCCCATTCCGCACGCCCCATGCCGGTCGGCAGCCGGTCGGCGACCTGATCGAAATCGAGGCTATGGATAATGCGCGTATTGACCGCCGCCAGCTCGGCATCGTCGAAACGCGCGGGCGCGCGGCCGAAGCGGGCGAAGTCGAAGCTGGCGATGAGCGGCCCGGCCTCGGCAATCGGCTCGACCGGATCGCTGGTGCCGAGCCGCGCAAGCAGCGCCCGGATCGCCTGCGGCTCGATGCCCTGCTCGCGAAACGCCTCGACACCGAGCGACCCCAGCCGCTTCGACAATTTGCCTTCGCTGCCGACCAGCAGTGCCTCATGCGCAAAAGCCGGCGGCGTCGCACCCATCGCGGCGAACATCTGCAACTGCAGCGCGGTATTCGACACATGGTCCTCGCCGCGCACGACATGCGTGACCCCCATATCGATATCGTCGATCGCCGACGGGAGCATATAGAGCCAAGACCCGTCGGCACGTCGGATCACCGGATCGCTCATCGTCGCTCCGTCGAAGCGCTGATGGCCGCGAACCAGGTCGTCCCATTCGATCGGCGCGGAATGTTCGAGCCTGAAGCGCCAATGCGGACGGATTCCTTCGGCCTCAAGCGCGGCACGATCGCCGTCGCTCAGCGCCAACGCCGCACGGTCGTAAATCGGCGGCAGTCCGCGCCCGGCGGCGATCTTGCGCTTCAGGTCGAGTTCCTGCGCCGTTTCATAGGCGGGATAGATATGCCCGGCGGCGCGCAACGTCTCGAAGCGGGCCTCGTACAGGGCAAAGCGCGCCGATTGCCGCTCCTCGCCGTCGTGCGCCAGTCCGAGCCAGTCGAGATCCGTGCGGATCGCGGTGACGAACACTTCTTCGCTACGCCCTGCATCGGTATCGTCGATGCGCAGCCAGAATTGCCCGCCGGTCTTCTTGGCCCATAGCCAGTTATGCAGCGCAGTGCGGATATTGCCGACGTGCAGGGTGCCGGTCGGGCTGGGCGCGAAGCGGGTGATGACGGTCATATGCGTCGCACTAGGATCGATGCTCTAAGGCCGCAACCAGCGATCAGCGTACGATCCCCGCCTGCGCCGAAGTCCGCAGGTCGATCAGTTGCTCCGGTGTAAGCACGCGTTTCGGGACGAACTGATAAAGCTGGTCGTTGAAGAAGAAGAGGAACGTTGCCCGCCCCTCGGCCCAGTCGTGATAATCGCCCCAGGGGATCGTGCTGGTCCCGCTGGTCGAGCTGGAAACGGTGCCGACATCGTTCCAGAGGAAGGCAAAGTCACGCGCGAGGATGCGCTGCTGGTGAAAAAGCCGCGTCGCACGGCGCGGCAGCAGCGCATAGCTTATCAGCATGAGTATCGTGATGAGGCCGATAAAGCCGCCCGTCATGCCCAGAACAAACAGCGCGCGGTACGTAAGATCGGGTTCGTCCCAGACGATGAGGGCCCCGCCGACCGTTACCAGCGCCAGCATGATCGATGCGCGGACGGCGAAGCGGCGCGCCTGCAAGGCATGCATATACCAGACGCGTGCCGCCCCGATATAATCGTCGACATCGGGTCGAAAGCTGGTCTCACCGGGCATCGTCGCACTCCTGCCTTTCGATTTCTCTAGCCCGCCTCTAAGAGACGCTCAATCGGCGAGCAAAAAGGGCGGCCCAAATGAAGTTACTGACCGGCAATTCGAACCTGCCGCTGGCGCGCGATGTCGCCGCTTATCTCGAAATCGCACTGACCCAGGCGAGCGTGCGACGCTTTGCCGATGAGGAAGTGTTCGTCGAGATTCATGAGAATGTCCGCGGCGAGGACGTGTTCGTGCTGCAATCGACCGGCTATCCGGCAAACGACAATCTGATGGAGCTGCTGATCTGCATCGACGCATTGAAACGCGCCTCGGCCAAGCGCATCACTGCCGTCGTGCCCTATTTCGGCTATGCCCGGCAGGATCGCAAACCCGGCCCACGCACCCCGATCTCGGCCAAGCTGGTCGCCAATCTGATCACCGTGGCGGGTGCCGACCGCGTGCTCTCGGTCGATCTCCATGCCGGGCAGATCCAGGGCTTTTTCGATATCCCGACCGACAATCTCTATGGTGCGCCGGTAATGTCGGCCGACATCCTGACTCGCTTCGGCGACCGCAACCTGATGGTCGTATCGCCCGACGTGGGCGGCGTGGTGCGCGCCCGCGCTCTGGCCAAGCGGCTCAACAACGCGCCGCTGGCGATCGTCGACAAGCGCCGCGAGCGCGCCGGCGAATCGGAGGTGATGAACATCATCGGTGAAGTCGAGGGCCGCTTCTGCATCCTGATCGACGACATCGTCGATTCGGCCGGCACCCTGTGCAACGCTGCCGCCGCGCTGAAGGAGGCCGGGGCCGAGGGCGTCGTCGCCTATGTCACGCACGGTGTGCTCTCGGGCGGCGCCGTAGCGCGAGTCGAAGGATCGGCGCTGGAGGAACTGGTGATCACCGATTCGATCGGCAGCCATGAGGTGATCAAGGACGCGAAGCGCATCCGCCATCTGACCATCGCCCCCTTGCTCGGCGAAGCGATCAAGCGGATCGCGGATGAGAGCTCGGTGTCGTCGCTGTTCGATTGACAGGCGATACTCCCTCCCGTTCGTGCTGAGCTTGTCGAAGCACCATTCTCCTCGGCCCGACGGGAGAAAGACGGCCCTTCGACAAGCTCAGGGCGAACGGAAACCTATGTGAGCGCATCCCAGATGAGTTTCACCCCGACCAGCATCATCAGCACATAGATCGCGCTGTAGAAGCGGTCGGGCGCGACCCGACGCACCAGCCACACGCCGGCCAGCGTGGAGGCGATCGCCACCGGCAGCAGCAACGCCGCCGCCATGAGATTGTCGTGGCTGAACTGGCCCAGCGCCCAGTAAGCCGGCACTTTCGCCCAGTTGACCGCCGCGAAGAAGATCGCCGTCGTGCCAATCAGCACATCGCGGTCGAGCCGGCGCGGCAGCACCCAGACCTGGAATGGCGGCTGGCCGGCATGGGCGATCTGGCTGGTGAAGCCCGAGGCGACGCCGCACAGCGCCCCGACCCAGCCCGGCGAACGCGATGACGTGCGCAGCACGCCGCCGCGTTCGACCCACAAGCGGTAGCCGCCGAACAGCAGCGAGATCGCACCGACCAGCCCGAGCACCGTATCGGCCGAAACCTGTGCGGCGAACAGATAGCCAAGCCCGATGCCGATCGCCGCTCCCGGCAAGGTCCAGACGAGGACATAGCCGTCCCAGCTTTTGCGAAAGGCCCATAAGCTCACCACATCCTGCACGATCAGGATCGGCAGCAGGATCGCCGCCGCCCGCACCGGCGAGATCGCCAGCGCCATGATCGGCAGCGACAGGGCGCCCATTCCTGCAAACCCGCCCTTGGACAGGCCGAGCAGGATCACCGCCGGCACCGCCAGCGCGAAAAACAATGCGCCTTCGGTCAATCGATGGGCACGGCGTCCGGCCGCCCGGCAGGCGCACGAACCCCGGCATGCTGGCGGCGCTTGAGTTCAGCTTTCAATACCTCGGGCCGTGGGGCCCAGAGAAAGCCGAAGCTGACCGTGCCCGCCTTTGTCTCGACGACATGGTGCAACCGGTGCGCCTGGATGATGCGCTTCATATAGGATGATTTGGGCAGATAGCGGGTCGCGATGCGGCGATGGACGATCACGTCGTGAAAGCCGAAATAGATTGCGCCATACCCGGCGATCCCCGCCCCGATCCAGGTGAAGCCCGGCCACCAGCCGAGTTGCACGCCGCCGAGCAGCAATATGAACGACGGGATCGCGAAGATCACCGCATAGAGATCGTTCAGTTCCCAATGGCCGGTACGCGGACGGTGATGGCTTTCGTGCAGGAACCAGCCGAACCCGTGCATCACCCAGCGGTGCGCGACATAGGCGACCAGTTCCATCGCGAGGATCGTCGCGAAAAATAGCGGCAGGCCGGTTGTCCAATGCATGGGGCGCGATATAGCGGCGGGACTGAATGATTGCGAGGCCGCCGATGCGCCGTCTATTGCCGTTCTCCATGCTGTTGCTCCCGGCGTTGCTCCTCGCCGCCTGTTCGACGCCGGAGACGCTCACCCGCGACGGCCTGATCAAGGCCGGAATTCCCAAGTCGATCGCCGGATGCATGGCGCGCCGGATGACCGATCGCCTCTCGCTGCTGCAACTGCGTCGCCTGTCCGCGCTGGGCAAGGCGAAGCAATCCGGCGATCTCGAGCAATTCCTCCACCGGGTGCGGTCGCTGAACGATCCGGAGATTGTCCGCGTGACTACCAGTTCCGCCGGGCTTTGCGCCGTCGGCCTGGCTGACTAGTCGCATGGTGTGACGGCAGTCACCAGGTCGCTCCTTCGCCGCGCGGTGCGCGAGCTGTCAGCATCCGAAGGGGTGGATTCGCCTGACGCGCTGTGCTTAAGGCCCTGCGACATCGATTTTCTGAAGAGGCGCCCGCCCCATGAACATCCACGAATATCAGGCCAAGGAACTGCTCGCCAAGTTCGGCGTCCCCGTTCCTGCCGGCTTTGCCGCCCTCACCGTGGACGAGGCGGTCGCCGCGGCCGCGAAGCTCCCCGGGCCGCTCTATGTCGTAAAGGCGCAGATTCATGCCGGCGGCCGCGGCAAGGGCAAGTTCAAGGAACTCGGCCCCGACGCCAAGGGCGGCGTCCGGCTGGCCAGGACCGCAGATGAAGTTCGCGCGGCAGCGACCGACATGCTCGGCAACACGCTGGTGACGATCCAGACCGGCGAGCATGGCAAGCAGGTCAACCGTCTGTACGTCACCGACGGCGTCGACATCGCCAAGGAATTCTACCTCGCGCTGTTGGTCAACCGCGCATCGGGCCGCATCTCGATGGTCGTGTCGACCGAGGGCGGCATGGACATCGAAACCGTCGCGCACGACACGCCGGAAAAGATCCAGACCTTCGACATCGATCCCGCGACCGGCTTCATGCCGCATCACGGCCGCGCCGTCGCCAATGCGCTGGGCCTTGAGGGCGATCTCGCCAAGCAGGCCGCGTCGACCGCCTCCAAGCTGTATGACGCGTTCCTCGGCACCGATGCCGAGCAGATTGAGATCAACCCGCTCGCCGTCACGGATGACGGGCAGTTACTGGTACTCGACGCCAAGGTCGGCTTCGACGGCAACGCCATGTTCCGCCATCCCGACCTGATGGCGCTGCGCGACGAAAGCGAAGAGGATCCAGCCGAACTCGAAGCGTCGAAATACGACCTCGCCTACATCAAGCTCGACGGCGATATCGGCTGCATGGTCAATGGCGCGGGTCTCGCCATGGCGACGATGGACATCATCAAGCTGAACGGCATGTTCCCGGCCAATTTCCTCGACGTCGGCGGCGGCGCTTCGAAGGAGAAGGTGACCGCGGCGTTCAAGATCATTCTCGCCGATCCGGCGGTGAAGGGCATATTGGTCAACATCTTCGGCGGCATCATGAAGTGCGACATCATCGCCGACGGTATCGTCGCCGCGGCCAAGGAAGTGAACCTTTCGGTGCCGCTGGTGGTTCGCCTCGAAGGGACCAATGTCGAGGAGGGCAAGCGCATCCTGTCGACCTCTGGCCTCGCCATCGTGCCTGCCAACGATCTCGGCGATGCGGCGCGCAAGATCGTCGCGGAAGTCAAAGCTGCCGCCTGAACCGTTTCTCCCCAGGAACGCATTCGGTCACACGGAGAAGATGCAATGAAGGTGCTGGTGCCGGTCAAGCGGGTGCTTGACTACAACGTGAAGCCCCGCGTGAAAGCGGACGGGACGGGCGTCGATCTGGCGAACGTCAAGATGAGCATGAACCCGTTCGACGAGATCGCGGTCGAGGAAGCCATCCGCCTGAAGGACAAGGGCGTCACCGAGATCGTCGTGGTGTCGATCGGCGAGCAAAAGGCGCAGGAAACGCTGCGCACCGCGCTCGCCATGGGCGCCGACCGCGCGATCCTGGTCGTCTCGGAAGAAAAGGTCGAGCCGCTCGGCGTGGCCAAGCTGCTCGCCAAGATCGTCGAGGAAGAGAAGCCCGATCTGGTGATCCTCGGCAAGCAGGCGATCGACGACGACAACAACCAGACCGGCCAGATGCTCGCCGGCCTGCTCGGCGTCGGCCAGGCGACCTTCGCCTCGAAGGTCGAGCTCGCATCGGACAGCGTCACGGTGACGCGCGAAGTCGATGGCGGTTCGGAAACCGAAAAGCTCTCGCTACCCGCGATCATCACCACCGACCTGCGCCTCAACGAGCCGCGCTATGCGTCGCTGCCCAACATCATGAAGGCCAAGTCCAAGCCGCTCGCGCAAAAGACCCCGGCCGATTACGGCGTCGATGTCTCCCCGCGTCTGGCCACGCTGAAAGTGGTCGAGCCGGCCAAGCGCACCGCTGGCGTCAAGGTCGCCGATGTCGATGAACTGGTGGCTAAACTCAAGGCGATGGGAGTCGCGAAATGAAGACGCTCGTCTGGGTCGAACATGACGGCAAGGTCGTCAAGGATGCCACGCTCGCCGTGGTCACCGCCGCGTCGAAGCTCGGCGAAGTCCATCTGCTCGTCGCCGGTTCGGGCGTCGATGCGGTTGCCGCCGAAGCCGCCAAGATCGCCGGCGTGGGCAAGGTCCATGTCGCCGATGACGCCGCCTATGCGCATGCGCTGGCCGAGAATGTCGCGCCTCTGGTCGTCTCGCTGATGGGCGATCATGACGCGTTCCTCGTGCCCGCGACCTCGAACGGCAAGAATATCGCGCCGCGCGTTGCCGCTTTGCTCGACGTGATGCAGATCAGCGACATCCTGTCGGTGGAGAGCGAAGATACGTTCACGCGCCCGATCTATGCCGGCAACGCGATCGCCACCGTGCAGTCAAAGGATGCGAAGAAGGTCATTTCGGTACGCGGCACCGCGTTCGAAAAGGCCGCCACCTCGGGTGGATCGGGCACGATCGAGAAGGTCGCATCGACCGGTGACAAGGGGCTGTCGACCTATGTCGGCTCCGAGATCGCCAAGTCGGAGCGTCCCGAACTGACCAGCGCGAAGATCATCGTGTCGGGTGGCCGTGCGCTGCAGAACTCGGAGAACTTCCATTCGATCATCGAACCGCTTGCCGACAAGCTCGGTGCCGGCGTCGGCGCTTCGCGTGCCGCGGTGGACGCGGGCTATGTCCCGAACGACTATCAGGTCGGCCAGACCGGCAAGATCGTCGCCCCCGAAGTCTATATCGCGATCGGTATCTCCGGCGCGATCCAGCATCTCGCGGGGATGAAGGATTCGAAGACGATCATCGCGATCAACAAGGACGAGGACGCGCCGATCTTCCAGGTCGCGGACATCGGCCTGGTCGGCGATCTGTTCAAGATCGTACCGGAGCTGACCGAAAAGCTCTGATCCGTGTCAGCAATGACGCTCGAACATGATGGGGCGGTGCGACAGGGTCGCGCCGCCCTTTCGATTCTGGGTGACCTTGATGCATTGGCCGATCGCCAGCCACAGGAGCGTGCTGGAATCAGGCTGCAGGGCGTCGATGCGCTTGTCCCGCTGCTGGCAAGCGATGGATCACTCGGCGCACTCGCGGCGCAAACGCTCGGTCCGGAATGCCGGCCGGTGCGCGCGATCCTGTTCGACAAGACCGAGGCGACCAATTGGGCATTGGGCTGGCATCAGGACCGCACGGTCGTGGTACGCGAGCGTCACGAGACTCCGGGGTTCGGGCCCTGGACGATCAAAGCCGGGATGACCCATGTCGCGCCGCCGGTCGACCTGCTCGCCGGCATGGTAACGATGCGCGTACACCTCGACGACGTGCCCGACACCAATGCGCCGTTGCTGATCGCGCCGGGTTCGCATCGGCTGGGCCGGATCGCCGAGTCGGAAATCGATACGATCGTCGCACGATGCGGCACGATCGTCTGTCTCGCCGAGCGCGGCGATGTATGGCTGTACGCGACACTGATCCTGCATGCATCGGAAGCGGCCACCAGGCCCAGACGACGCCGTGTACTGCAGATCGACTTCGCTGCGAACGACCTGCCGGGCGACCTCGAATGGCTCGGACTCCAAGCCGGCGATGCCGCGCTGTAGCGTCGATTTCCCGTAAGCTCAGTTGCCGAGGTCAAGCTTCTCGAAGATGAACTCGCCGGTTGAGCAGGACACGCGGGCGACCGGTGCTGGACCCAATACGACAATAGCGTTCTTCTGCACTCCGGCGAAGGCGATGGTTGCCGAACCCGATGCATCGACGCTGATCGTGAAGGGCATCGGCTGCAGCAATGCAGATTTGCCGATCTCGACCTCTGTTTTCTCGCCACCGATGGTGAGAATGATTGAGGCCGTCATGGCTTGGGCATCCACGCTCGGGAAGCCAGCCAGCTGCAGCTGGATCGAATTCTTACCGTCGGCACTGCTCAATGCGACATTGCCTACGGCTCCCCATCGGGGAATTTCGATCATGTTGCGCGCCGTCAGCACACCACTGATCTTGTTCACATTACCGGATTGCGTCGTTTTCAACGCGGAGAACCGACCTCCTGTCGAATCGCAGTCATAGTCGAGCGTCGAAGCCGCGACCGGCATGGCCGGCAATAGAAGCACCAGGGAAAGACCCGCCGCAAGATATCGGTTCATGAAAAGCCCCCCAATGTGCCGAATGATAGCCGATGCAAGGGGGCAGGCAAGCTATGCCAGAAACTCAATGAGCGAGGCGGAGCGCGTTCAACTGCCCCTTTTTGGCCGTCCTTCGTGCTGCGGCAGAAGGACGGCCATGAGCGTCCGTCAGAATTTCGCCGACAATTGCACGCCGTAGAGACGCGGTTCGGCGGGGATATAGGTGGGAATGCCGAACCCGCCGCCGGTGTTGCCGGCATCGAGCAGATAATCCTTGTTGAACAGGTTGCGGGCGAAGGCGGCCAGTTCGAACCGGTCGCCACCCTCGCCGCCAAAGCCGACGCCAGCCCGCACATTGACCAGAGTCACCGGCCCCTGGGCGATCAGCGGATTGTTCGGAATCTCGAAGAAGATACGGCTGCGATAGGTGATCGTTGGCGTAGCGAAGAGACGGAGACCATGGCCGATCGGCGTGTCGATGGTGATTCCCCCCGACGCCTGAACATCGGGCTGCAGCCGGAATTTGGCGCCGCGGAAATTGGCCGCAATGCCCGGTTTGTCGTCGATGCCGCCATCGATATAGGCGATATTGGCGAAGGCGCTCAGCCATTTTGTCGGGCGAAGATTGATTTCCGCCTCGACGCCCTTGTTGCTTGCCGTGCCGGCGCTTTGTGTCTGGGTGGTGCCGTTGGGCAGGACCACGCTGACCTGGAAATTATCATAGGTCATGTAATAAGCACCGATCGATCCCGAGACGATGCCTGCCGATCCCTTCAGCCCGACCTCGTAATTCCAGACATTCTCCGCCGCGACCGGCGTGAAGGCGGCGACCGGCCCGGTTGCCCTCGCTGCCGCACCGAGCTGCACGGTCGCCGAGCGGCGGCCCTTCGATACGGTGGCATAGGCATTCACCTTGTCCGACAGACGGTACAGTGCGTTGAAGCGCGGCAGGACGGCGGAAAAACTGTCTTCGGTACGGAAAGTCTGGCCACCGGTATCGACCTGGCCGGGAATCAGCGACGCACCGCCAGTGATGACCGAACGCGGTACGCGCGCGAAAAAGCCCGACTGGCGCTTTTCGATCAGCAGACGCACGCCGGCGGTCAGTTCGAGCCGCGGCGTCGGGGTGAAGGTGCCATCGGCAAAGACCGAATAGCTGTCGTTGATACCTGAGTTCTGGAACACCGAGCTGTACGGAATGACCGTCGCCGCGCCCTTGGTCAGGATCGCGGTGGCCCCCGAAGCGGCAACGGTGCCGTTCGGCGCAACACAGGCGAGGCCCGGGATCAGCCGTGCCGCGCATTGCAGGAAAGTGCCTTCTTCGGCCGAGAAGGGTACGTTCTGCAGGCTGTTTTCATGGAAGAAGTTGAAGCCGAACGACCCACGAAACCGGTCGCTGGTGTAGGCGAAGCGGGTTTCATGGTTGAACTGGTCACCCTTGGCGCCTTCGGCGAATTCCAGATACCAGGCGGCCGAGCCGTCGGCGTCGAAGATTTCGAGCGAATCGAACTTGCGATAGGCATTGACCATGGTCACCGACCAGTCATCGGCAAAATTATAGCTGAGCGTCAGATTGGCGTCATAGACGTCGCGCTTCAGCCCGAGCTTCGCTGCACCAAGCGCTTGCCGCGAAAGCGGCGATCCGCCGAGATAGGCGTCGCCGAACGGATTGCCCGGCCCCGATGCGGTGGGCAGCGCGCGCGAAACGAACGCAGTCCCCGGGTTACGCTGCCGGTCATAGGTCAGGATCAGGTCGGCGGTGAGATCCTCGGTCGGGGTGAAGCGCAGCGATCCGCGCACGCCAAGCTGGTTCTGACCGTTGAGATCGTCCTGGTTGGGCGCGAGATTGTTGACATAGCCGTCGCGCTTCTTGAACGCGAAAGCCAAGCGGCCGGCGATTTTGTCCGACCCGAGGTTGATGTGGCCGGCGAGCAGGCGCTGGTCGAAATTGCCGATCCCGCCGGTCAATTCGCCCGAAAAGCCTTCCTTCGGGTGCGCCGAGATGATGCTGATCGCGCCGACCGCCGAGGCGGTGCCGAACAGGGTCGCCTGCGGCCCCTTGATCACTTCGATCCGCTCGACGTCGTAAATGTCCTGATACGACCCGCGCGAGCGCGAGATATCGACGCCGTTATAATAGAGCGTGACGCGCGCCGCCTGCTGCGCCGATCCGGAATCCGATGTGATGCCGCGAATGACGATGCCGGGATTGTTGGCGCTCTGTTCCTGGATGTTGAGCCCCGGGATGAAAAAAGCCAGTTCGTCGAGGTCGGAAACGCCGAGCTGCTTCATCCGCTCGCCGGTCACCGCACTCAGCGTGATCGGTACGTCGACTTCCTTTTCGCTACGCTTCTGCGCGGTCACAATGATGTCGTTCTTATCGACCTCGGCGCTGGGTTCCTGCACCTGCGCCATGGCTGGCAGCGCCGCGACCGAGGCGAGCAGAAAGACGAGTGTGGATGTGATGCGCATGAAAGGCCCCCGTTGAAGTACGAACGCCTTCGCGGGTGCAGCATTGTCGTGACGTGGACGTTACCGTTCGGCGTCGGTTCGGATATTCGTTGGAGACCCATTGGGCAGGTCTGCCGACCGATGAACCGGATGGTCGCTGGTCTGGTCACGCAGACGCACGCCGGTTACGATGCTCGCACCGCCGGCTCGGCGCCGATCACTCTCCCGGTCTGGGCAGGACGATAGCGATGCATTTCGAACTCGATGACGACCACCGGATGCTCAAGGATCTGGTGCGACGTTTCGTCGATACCGAATTGCTGCCGCATGAAGCCGGCGTGCTGGCGCGCGAGGCGGCCGGCGAGTCCAAGGAACTCGCCACCGACGATCGCGTGCGCATCGACGCGGTGTCGCGCGACATGGGCTTGTGGGGCCTGGATGCACCGGCCAATATCGGCGGAATGGATTTGCCGCAGGTGGCGATGGTCGGGGTCAATGAGGAACTTGCCCGCACCGTCGTCCCCTATATCCTGCCGCCGGATTCGCCCAATCTGCGCATGCTGACGGCGACCGTCACCGAGCGCCAGCGCGACGCCTATCTCATGCCCTATGTGCGCGGCGAGACGATCTCCGCGATCGGCATTTCAGAACCCGGTGCCGGCTCCGATCCATCGGGCATGACCACCCGCGCAGTGCGCGACGGGGACGACTGGGTACTCAACGGCCACAAGATCTGGATTACCCGCGCCGACGAGGCCGACTTCACCATCGTCATGGCGGTGACCGAGAAGCGCGAGGGCGCGCGCAACGGCATCTCCGCCTTCCTGGTCGATCGCGATGCGCCTGGTTTCAACGTGCTCCGCCGCATCGCCATGCTCGGCGGCGAAGCAACCTATGAGCTGGTGCTGGAGGACTGCCGCGTGCCCGGCTGGAAGCTGCTGGGACAGGAAGGCGACGGCTTTGCGCCGATGCAGGTCCGGCTCGGCACGCGGCGGGTCGAAATGGCCGCCTGGTCGATCGGCATGGCGCAGCGCGCGCTCGACATGCTGATCGACTATGCGCCGCAACGCACGACTTTCGGCCAGCCGCTGTCGCAGCGCCAGGCGATCCAGTTCTGGGCCGCCGACGCCGCGACTCGCATCCATGCCGCGCGGCTGATGACCTATGATTGCGCCTGGAAGCTCGATCAGGGCCGCGATGTCCGACAGGAGATCTCGATGATCAAGGCCTATGCCACCGAAATGGCCTATGAGGTGGTCGACCATGTCATGCAGGCGTTCGGGGCGATGGGCATGACGCGGGAATTGCCGCTGCACCTGATGGCATCGAAGCTGCGCACGATGCGCATCTATGACGGGCCGACCGAGGTCCACCAATGGGTCGTGGCCCGCAATTTGTTCGGAATGAAACGCTGAAATGACCATTGCCGACCACACCGTATCGATCGAGCGCGATGGTGATATCGCCATCGTCACCTTCCATCGGCCACCACATAATTTCGTCAGTATCGATCTGGTCGGCGCGCTCGCCGATGCGTTCGACGCGATCGATGCCGATCCCGGCTGTCGTGCCAGCGTCCTGAGGTCCGAGGGCCGGGCATTCTGCGCCGGCGCTGACCTGACACCGGGGACGGGCAGCGTCGATGGCGTGCGCGAGGACTTCACCCACGCGCTCTATGCCCAGGCCGCGCGCCTGTTCGGCGTGCGCAAACCGATCGTTGCGGCAGTTCAGGGCGCGGCGGTCGGCGCCGGGCTCGGCCTCGCCCTGGTCGCCGATTTCCGCGTTGCCGCACCGGAAGCGCGCTTTGTGGCCAATTTCGTCAAGCTCGGCTTTCATCCCGGCTTCGGCATCACGCATAGCCTGCCCCGGCTGATCGGCGATCAGCGCGCGGCGTTGATGCTGCTGACCGGGCGGCGCGTCACCGGAGAAACCGCGCGCGATTGGGGCTTGGTCGACCAGTTGGTCGAGCTCGACGGTCTGGACGAGGCGGCCCGCGCCCTGGCACGCGAGATCGCCGAAAACGCCCCGCTCGCCGTGCAATCGACGCGCGCGACGCTGCGCGCCGGGCTGGTCGCAGCAATCCGCGCCGCCACCGCAATCGAAGCGTTACGCCAGGCAGAGCTGCGCGATACCGAGGATTTCAGCGAGGGCGTCCGCTCGGTCGCGGAGCGGCGGCCGGGCCGCTTCACCGGGCGCTAGGGTTAAGCACGAGCTGTCCGAAGCCGCTCAACAAGCTCGTCACGTTTGCCCCCAGCGCGTCGACCGCATAGCCGCCCTCCATGGCGATGACCGTCGGCCAGCCCCGCGCTGCGATATCGCGCGCCAGTGTCGCATAATCGACCGTGGCGAGCTTGAAGTCGGAGATCGGGTCACCGTCCCAGGTATCGGCGCCGAAGCTCAGGACGAGCAGATCGGGACCGAACCGGGCGATCGCGTCCAGCGCCGTTGCCTGGGCTGCGCGAAAGGCCTCAAGCGTCGCGCCCTGCGGCAACGGCAGATTGAGTGTCGTGCCTGTCCCTTCACCTTCGCCGACCTCATCTGCATGGCCCCAGAAGAAGGGGTAATCCGTGGCCGGATCGGCATGAAGCGAGGCGTAGAAGACGTCGCCGCGGTCCCAGAAGATGTCCTGCGTGCCATTGCCGTGGTGATAGTCGATATCGAGGATCGCGACGCGCTTCGCCCCCGCCTTGCGCGCCGCCTGCGCAGCGATCGCGGCGGTGTTGAGATAGCAATAGCCGCCGAGATAATCCGCTCCGGCATGATGGCCGGGCGGGCGGCACAGCGCGAAGGCGGCGCGGTCGCCGCCAAGCACGGCATGGGTCGCCGACAGCACGCTCTGCGCGCTCCAGTAAGCGGCGTCCCAGGTGTCGGCAGTCAACGGGGTGGAGGCATCGAGGCTGTACTGTCCGGCCAGCGCATCGATGCGGTCGAGCTTCAGCCTACGCCGGCCGACGATCGGCCAGATATAGCCCATCACATCACCGGGCCGACCCGCCGCCGCCCAACGCGCCGGGCCGGTCCTGAGGAAATCGATATAGCCGGCATCGTGCACGGCGAGGATCGGCGCTTCGCCATGGTTGGCTGGCAGTTCGAGACCCGGCAGCACCCTACCGATCGCTTCGGCGCGCCGGGGCGTCTCCGAATAGTCGATGAAACCGCCATTGTGCAGTTCCTGAAGCGGCGCATGGGCCAGCTGTCGGGGATCGAAGAATGTCCGCATCAAGCCTCCATTGCCGCTTTTGAAGGGACTGCGGCGAAGCGCAGCACGAGGAACCCGGCAACCGCCGACAGGATCGATCCGGCGAGCACGCCGATCTTGACCTTGTCGATCAGCACCGCTTCGCCCGGGAATGCGAGACCGCCGATGAACAGGCTCATGGTAAAGCCGATCCCGGCGAGCAGAGCGACGCCGTAAAGTTGCGTCCAGCTCGTACCCTTGGGCCGCTGCGCGATCTTCAATCGCTCGGCCAGTACGATGCCACCGAGGATTCCGGCCTGCTTGCCGAGGAACAGCCCCGCCGTCACGCCGATCACCAGCGGCTCGGCGAGGACGGAGAGCGACATGCCGCCCAGCGCGACCCCGGCATTGGCGAAGCCGAACAGCGGCACGATGGCGAAAGCGACCCAGGGGCTGAGGGCATGTTCGAGCCGGTGGAGCGGCGAATGCTCGTCATCGGGCGACCCCGGCGTGGGCGTGATCGGGATGAAGACTGCGGCGAGAACGCCAGCGACAGTGGCATGCACACCCGACAGCAGTACCAGCCACCAGAGCAGGACGGCGGCAACGAGATAGGGAGCGAGCGACCGCACGCCGCGCCGGCTCATCGCCGCCATGATCGCAAGCACACCGGCCGCCGCCGCGAGCGCGCCAAGATCGAGGCCATGGCTATAGGCAACCGCGATGATCGCGACCGCGCCCATATCGTCGACAATCGCGACCGTGGTCAGGAACAGCTTCAACGCGGGCGGCACGCGTGGGCCGAGCAGCGCCATCACACCGATCGCAAAGGCGATGTCGGTCGCCGCCGGGATTGCCCAGCCTGGGCGCAGCGCCGCATCGCCCATGGTGATGACGAGATAGATCAGCGCCGGCACGATCATCCCCGCCGCCGCCGCGACGATCGGCAGGCGCCGCCGCGCCGGACTGGCGAGTTGTCCGTCGATCAGTTCACGCTTGATCTCCAGCCCGACGAGCAGGAAGAACAGCGCCATCAGCGCGTCGTTGATCCACAGATGCACCGTCATCGGCCCCAACGCCGGCGCAAGCGCCGGTCCGGTTTCGAGATGCAGGAAGTGGAAATAGGCGGACGCCAAGGGCGAATTGGCCGCGATCATCGCCAGGACGGCGGCGACGATCAGCACGATGCCGCCCGCCGCCTCGTCGGCGAGGAATGCCCGCAAGGCGGACATGGCCCGGTGCTGGGCCCGGTGCTGGGCCCGCCGCTTCATCCGCGCGCCAATGCCTCAGCGATCAGCTTGCGCGTATTGGCGATGCCGTAAAGCGCGATGAAGCTGCCCATGCGCGGGCCCTGCTCCGCACCAAGCAGGGTTTCGTACAGCGCCTTGAACCAGTCGCGCAGAGTCTCGAATCCGCCGGTCTTGCCGATCTCATAGACGATGTTCTGGATCTCCTCCGCGCTCGCGCCTTCGGGCAGTGCGGCGAGATCGGCATCCAGTCGCTCGAGCGCGGCGATCTCGACACCATCGGGCTTGCGGCGTTTCAAGGTCGGGGTGACGAAGTCGCGGCCATAGGCAAGCGCGCGGTCGATCAGCCGGTCAAGCTCGGGATAGCGGGCTGCATCGGCATCCTTCACATAATTGCCGAGATAGCCCCAGACCTGTTCCTTGGTCGCATCGCCCATCACGCTGACCAAATTGAGCAGCAGTCCGAAGGTCACCGGCAATTCGCCCGTCGGCAACTTGCCGTCATGGATGTGATGCACCGGGTTGCCGAGCCGCTCCTTCAGTTCCTGGCCGGCATAATTGCCGCGGAACTGCCAATAATCGTCCACCGCGCGCGGTATCACGCCCATGTGCAGCGTCTTGGCCTTTTTCGGCTCGCGATAGATGTAGAAGGCGAGGCTCTCCTCCGGGCCATAGGTCAGCCAATCGTCGATGCTGAGCCCGTTGCCCTTGGACTTGGAGATTTTCTCGCCCTTTTCGTCGAGGAACATCTCGTAGTTGAAGCCCTCAGGCGGGCGGCCGCCGAGCACACGCGTGATCTTCGACGATTGCACCACCGAATCGATCAGGTCCTTGCCGGCCATCTCGTAATCGACGCCCAGCGCGACCCATCGCATCGCCCAGTCGACCTTCCATTGCAGCTTGGCCTTGCCGCCCAGGATCGACTGCTCGATTCGCTCGCCTTCGTCCATGAACGCGATCGTGCCGGCATCGGTATCGATCACCTCGACCGGCACCTGCAGCACGATCCCGCTCTTCGGGCTGATCGGCAGCACCGGTGAATAGGTCGCCTGGCGATCCGCCCGCAAGGTCGGCAGCATCACGTCGAGGATCGCCTGGTAATGGCGAAGCACCGACTTCAGCGCGTCGTCGAAACGGCCATTGGTGTAATAGTCGGTCGACGAAGCGAACTCATACTCAAAGCCGTAGCGGTCGAGAAAATCGCGCAACATCGCGTTGTTGTGGGCGGCAAAGCTGTCGTGGGTGCCGAACGGATCGGGGATGCGGGTCAGCGGCTTGCCGAGATACTGCGCCAGCATATCCTTGTTGGGGACATTGTCCGGCACTTTGCGCAGCCCGTCCATATCGTCGGAAAAGGCGATCAGCTTGGTCGGCGTGTCGGACAGCGCGTGGAAGGCGTTGCGCACCATCGTCGTGCGCAGCACTTCGTTGAAGGTGCCGATATGCGGCAGGCCCGACGGACCATAGCCGGTTTCGAACAGCACCGGGCCGTTTGTCTTGCCATCCGGATAGCGTTTGAGCAGCTTGCGCGCCTCTTCATAAGGCCAGGCCTTGGATTCCATGGCGGCGGTGCGCAATTCACTCACTTGCTGTTGCCCTTTCGTTCCGGTCGCGCCACTACAGTAGGCGAATGGCCGCGTCTTTGCCCTATCCCGCCCTCCACGCAAGCCATAGCGGCATCTGGATCGCCACGGCCGATGGCACGCGCCAGGTCGGGCGCGGCGAAGCGATCCGCATTGCCGCCGATACGCCGGTGATCGTGCTCAACGCCGTGCTGGCCGGACAGCGGCTCGGCTATGCCGATCTGTCGGGGCTCGACCTGCTCGAATTGTTCGCGTTCCTGTGCCCGGCGCGCTTCATGGTGCCGACGCCGCGCGGGCTGGCGCGAGTCACCGGGCTCGAGGTGCCGGTGCGCGACGACGAGATCGCGGCGTTCCTGCTCCGCGCAACCGAAGCGATGCTGGCGATCCCCAAGGGCGACTGGCCCGAACGCGAGGGCGCCTGGACCAGCGCGCAATCGCTTGCCCGGCTGCGCTGGCCCTGGGCGCCGGTGGTCGCCGAGCATATCAAAATGCCCGAGCAGCATGAGCGTTGGCTGTTCTCGCGCCTGCCCGAATGGTCGGAAGGCGCGCCGCGGCCCGCGCCGCGCACCATTTCGATCGATGCGGCGGAGACGCAGGAGCGGCTGACGCGCCTGACCGGCAGCGCCGCCGAACAGCGCCCCGGCCAGCGCGCCTATGCCGAAGCGGCGATCGAGGCGTTCGAACCGCGCATGGTGCGCGACGCGCCGAACATGGTGCTGGCCGAGGCAGGAACCGGGATCGGCAAGACGCTCGGCTATCTCGCGCCGGCCTCGCTCTGGGCGGAAAAGGCCGGCGGCGCGGTGTGGGTATCGACCTTCACCAAGGCGCTGCAACGGCAATTGGCGCATGAAACGGTGCGGCTCTACCCGCAGGCAGAAGTGCGCAAGGCCAAGGTCGTGACGCGCAAGGGCCGGGAGAATTATGTCTGCCTGCTCAACCTGGAGGATGCGCTGCAGGGCGGGTTCGCGGGGCGGGCAGCAGTACTGGCGCAGCTGGTCGCGCGCTGGGCCGGGTACAGCGCGGATGGCGATATGGTCGGTGGCGACTTGCCCGGCTGGCTGCCGACCCTGTTCCGGCGCAACGGGCCGACCGCATTGACCGACCGGCGCGGCGAGTGCGTCTATGCCGGTTGCCCGCATTACCGGAAGTGCTTCATCGAGCGCGCCGCGCGGAGCAGTGCGGAAGCCGATATCGTCATCGCCAACCATGCGCTGGTGATGGTCAATGCCGCGCGCGGCCGCGAAACGACGAGCCGCCCGACCCGCTACGTGTTCGACGAAGGACATCACATCTTCGACGCGGCCGACGCGATGTTCTCGACCGCGCTGACCGGCCAGGAGACGATCGAGCTGCGCCGCTGGGTGGTCGGGCCCGAATCGGGCAGCCGCGGACGCCGTCGCGGCCTTGCCGCGCGGCTGTCGGATGTCGCCAGCTATGACGAGCAGGGCGCGCGGGCGATCAGCGATGCAGTGACCGCCGCGCAGGGCCTTGCCGCGGATGGCTGGCTGCAGCGGCTCGGCGAAGGTGCGCCGTTCGGACCGATCGAGACGTTGCTCGCCGCAGTGCGCGGGCTGACCTATGCGCGCGCCGAGACCGAAGGCGATGCCGGCTATGGCCTGGAGACCGAGCTTGCCGAACCCGATGCCGCGCTGATCGAGGCTGCAGGGCCCGCCGCACATGCGCTCGATGCACTGGTCAGGCCGCTGGTCGCGCTTGGGCGACGGCTCGAAGCGGTGCTCGCCGAGGCACCCGACTGGCTCGACGGCCAGGCCCGAGCGCGGGTCGAAGGGGCAGTTGCCTCGCTCGGCTGGCGCGCCGAGACGGTCGCGGCATGGCTGTCGCTGCTCGCGCGGATCGGCGGCCCCGCCAGCCCGGATTTCGTCGACTGGCTCGCGGTCGACCGGATCGAGGGGCGCGATTACGATATCGGTCTGCACCGCCACTGGCTCGATCCAAGCAAGCCGTTCGCCGAGACGGTGCTGAAACAGGCACATGGCGCGCTGGTGACCTCGGCGACATTGCGCGGTGGCGGCGACTGGGAAGTCGCCGAGGCGCGGACCGGCGCGCATCACCTGATCAAGCCTGCCGCCCGGTTCGAGGCGGTCAGCCCGTTCGATTATGCATCCCAGGCCGAAGTGCTTATCGTCACCGATGTGAAGCGCGGCGATACCGGCGCGCTGGCCAATGCCTATGCACGACTGATGTCAGCGGCGGGCGGCGGTACATTGGGCCTGTTCACCGCGATCCGGCGCTTGCGCGCGGTGCATGCGCGGATCGCCGACCGGCTGGCGCGCGACGGGCTGTCGCTGCTCGCACAGCATGTCGACCCGATCGATACCGGCACCCTGGTCGATATCTTCCGCGACGACGCCTCCGCCTCGTTGCTCGGCACCGATGCGCTGCGCGACGGAGTCGATGTGCCGGGCCGGTCGCTGCGGCTGGTGGTGATGGAGGGCGTGCCCTGGCCCAAGCCGACCGTGCTGCATGCCGCGCGGCGGCTGGCCGGCGGCGGCAGCGCCTATGACGACCGGATCGTACGGGCGCGGCTGGCGCAGGCGTTCGGGCGGCTGATTCGGCGCGCCGACGATCATGGCGCGTTCGTGTTGCTGTCCGCTGCGATGCCGTCACGGCTGCTCGCCGCCTTTCCGCCCGGCGTGCCGATCGCCCGCGTGACCCTCGACGAAGCCGTCGCACGCGTCTCGCGTCTTCCTTCCGTCATCGAAAATGGGCATGAGGCCCGCGACGACACCGGCGGGGACACCAGCGGTGGCGGGGATGAGGGTTTGGAGATGCGACCGGCGCCATGAAGACACTGACGCTGCTCCGCCACGCCAAATCGGGCTGGGACGACCCCGTCGCCCGCGACTTTGATCGTCCCCTCAACAGCAAGGGCAAACGCGCCGCCGCGATGGTCGGGCGGCACATGAAATCGCTTGGCCTGACTTTCGATCATGTCGTCGCATCGCCCGCCGTCCGCGTGGCCGAGACGCTCGACGAAGTGGCGGTCGGCTATGGCGAAGCGCTAGCCCCCGCCTGGGATCGGCGCATCTACCTCGCCTCGGCAGTGACCTTGCTCGACGTGATTCACGACCTGCCCGAAATGGCCGACCATGTCCTGTTCGCCGGCCATAATCCGGGGCTTGAGGATCTCGTGCTGATGCTCGTCCCCGACACGCTGGCCGAGCCGCTGCGCGACGATGTCGAGCAGAAATACCCGACTGCGACGATCGCCGAGCTGCGCTTCGAATCCGGCACCTGGTCCGATGTCGCGGCGGGCACGGCGCGGCTCACCCGGTTCATCCGGCCACGCGACCTCGACCCGGCGCTGGGTCCCGACGACTGAGAATTTCCGAGTCGCAGCCGGTCGCTGCTGGCTGTTCCTGGCTGTTCTTTCGCAAAAACATTTTTTGCTGGCTGTTATGTTGGACTTTCAGAGCGGATTTGCGGCTCATTATCAATGGCTTGCATAGCGCCTGGCTGTTATCGAATAACAGCCAGCTAACAGCCAGCTAACAGCCAGCTAACAGCCAGCTAACAGCCAGCTAACAGCCAGCTAACAGCCAGCTAACAGCCAGCTAACAGCCAGCTAACAGCCAGCTAACAGCCAGCTAACAGCCAGCTTTTCGACCGGGGCGCTATCCGTCAATCGCGGTGGGAATCTTGTCATGTCAAAGAGCGCGGCAGAGCCTGTCAGGTTCCGTCCGGCATCGTTGTTCCCTGAATGAAGACCGGATTGAATCGCCGGTCAGTCCTTTTTTCGAGCAAGCCCTTCAGCCCGGCCAGCGCGCCGAGCGGCTTGACTTCATCCTCGCTGATTACGCCAGCGGCGCGCAAGGCCGCAGCGGCATTTGGTCCGCGCGGGAAGGGATCGAGCGCCAGCGCCATGGTTTCCGCCGCCGCTTCACCGAGGTCGATCGCCGATCCGGCATAGAACATGGTGTCGAGCGCATCCTCGGACAGCTCGATTTCCTCCTCATCGACCGCGCCATCGGCGACGAAGCGCAGCGCGACATCCTCCTCGACCGTGGCGGGAATGGGATCGTCGGTTACCGAACAGGCCTGCACCACCGCGGCCGAGATATGGCCGCGCGCAACGATACCCGCCGCTTCGCTTCGCACCTTGAACTCGCCCTGGAGCCGTTCGATCGCAAGCAGACCGAAGCGCGCAGCAAGCGCGGTGCGTTCCGCGTCGTTCGCGGCGATGGATATGCTGCGTTCGCCGGCACCGAAGGTATCGATTCGTTCGGGACGGGAGAATTCAGGCGCGCTCATGGCAATTGCCCCGCGATCACAGATTCGAGCGGCAGCGCGGTGAGTGCCGTATCGAACCCGACCAGCGCGTCGCGCGCATGGCCGAGCGCGGATGCGCCGGGATCCTCGCCGCGATACAGGTTGCGCAGCAGCGCCGGTGCCAGGTCGCCCGCCGCCATTCCGTCGCGATAGGCGCCGATTCGCCCGCCCAGCATGCTCATCATCTTGCCGATATGCTTGCCGACCACGACGTCGCCAATGCCCAGTTCGCGCAGCTGGCCGTCCATATCATCGACGAAATGCTCGGTCAGCAGCGCACTGGTCGCGGCACCCGCAGGATCCTTTTCGAGCCGTAGCACCACGAACGACAGGATCGCCGCGACCATGTCGAAGCGGCCATCGACCGTGTCGGGCACCTGTCCGTCGAGATACCAATGCGGCGCCCGTGCCCGCGTCACGACCGCATTATAGAGCGGCAGCGCGCTTTCGGTCCGGCCCCCGAACATTCTCGCCATCCACCCCATCTCGACTCCAAACTGCCCCAAACGGCCCTGCGCCCTTGTTTGGCCACGAAGCTCGGCATATTGAGACGAACGGTCCGCGATGCAATGCGCATCTCGGCGCGTTTTGCTTTGTGTGCGTAGTGCCCCCTCTGGGAGAGTTTGATGAGCGTCACCGCAGCCCGATTCACGAAGGGCCGATTGATGATGGGTGCCGCCCTTGGCCTCGCAACCCTGGCGGCCGGCGCCTGCACGCCGCTCCGTGCGCATCAGGGCTATATCATCGATGCCGATCTGGTGAATTCGGTTCAGCCCGGGGTCGATAACCGCAATTCGGTGCTGCAGACGCTGGGCAAACCCAGCTTCACCAGCCAGTTCAACCAGGGCGACTGGTATTATGTCGCGCGCGACACGCGCAATTTCGCCTATAATAACCCCAAGGTCACCTCGCAGATCACGCTCCGCGTGATGTTCGACCAGAACGGGACCGTTACGGGCGTGAGCCGGGGCGGAGTCGAGCAGATCGCCTCGATCAGTCCTTCGGGCGAAAAGACGCCGACTCTGGGCCGCAAGCGCGGCCTGTTCGACGAGCTGTTCGGCAATATCGGCACCGTCGGCGCGATCGGTGGACCGCCGGGCGGTGGTGGCGATCGCGACCAGCCGTAAGCGTTATTCGTAGGACTTCGCGGAAGAGCGAAGTCCAAACCCAGCCTTACAATTTCCTGACTGACCCGTTCCCGCTCCATTCAGCGCGCGCCTGCAAAAAGGGCGTGTGGCGACGTGTTCCCCCACACGTCGCCGGCCAACAATGGAGTAAGATTCATGCGTAAACTGATCATCGCGGCGCTTATCGGGGCAACCGCCTTTCCCGCTGCCGCCAGCGCACAATCGCAAGGCGAAGTCCGTCGCGACCGGCAGGATCTTCGCCAGGAACAGCGCGAGCTGAATCGCGCCTATCGCAATGGCGACCGTCGTGACATTCGCGAGCAGCGTCGCGACGTGCGCGAGGCACGGCAGGAGTTGCGCGAGGACGTTCGCGACCGCAATCGCGCCTGGGGCCGCAACGACTGGCGCGGCTATCGCGACCATAATCGTGGCATCTATGCCCGCGGCAACTGGAATGCGCCATTCCGCTACACCGCGTTCCGCCCCGGCATCCGCATTGCGCCGAGCTATTTCGGCTCGCGCTACTACATTGCCGATCCGTGGCGCTATCGCCTGCCCAATGTCGGCCGCAACCAGCGCTGGGTACGTCATTATAACGATGTGATCCTGGTCGATACGCGACGCGGGATCGTGGTCGACGTGATCCGCAACTTCTACTGGTAAGCGATCCATCGGTGCCCGGCGAGCGATCGCCGGGCACCTGGAATGAGCCCGGGCCGCGCCGCGCCAAATCGCGGGCGCGGCCCGGTTGCATGTCCGTCAGCGGATCGTGAAGACGATCTGATCGACCACCCGGCCGCCGACATCGACCAGGCTTAGCCGGTGTTGCCCGGGGCCCGCCAGCACCAGGGGATGCGAATCCGCCGCGCCGAGATCGCGCTTGTCGAGCCGCAGGCGGTGCGCCACGACTTCGCCCGATACGCCGATCGCCAGCCTTTGCCGATCGGGCGGGATATCCGGATCGATCGCATAGACGCTGCCCGAGACCGGATTGACGATGCGCGGACGGCGCGAGCCCTCCGGCGCGACGGCAATCTGCGTCTGGGCAGTGCCGGCGAGGAAAAATTCCCGCCGTGGCTGCTCGATCGCATTGGCGAAGCGGATCATGCGCTCCTCGAGTCCCGCCGGGCGTTTCGGTCGCGCCCCCGCGCGATCGGCATGGAGCGCCAGCATCAGGTCACGCCACACCGGCGCCGCGCCGCTGGTGCCCGACACCGCGCGCATCGGATCGCCCTCCAGATTGCCGACCCATACCGCGACGGTGAAGCGATCGGAAAAGCCGATGCACCAATTGTCGCGCATCGCTTTCGATGTGCCGGTCTTGACCGCTGCCCAGAAGGGCAGGCGCAGCGCACTATCGAGCCCGAAAGTCCCGGCGCGGGCATTGGCGTCGGCGATCATGTCCGACACCAGCCAGGCCGCCTGTGGTGTGGTGACGGTGCGCGGCGCCGGATGCGGATCGTCGGCGGTGAGGCGAAGCGGCGTCCAGCGGCCACCATTGGCAAGTGCGCGATAGGCATCGGCCTGTTCGAGCAGAGTCACCTCGGCCGAGCCGAGCGCGAGGCTGAAGCCGTAATAATCGCCATCCTCGGTCATGCCGCGATAGCCGGTGTCCCACAGCCGGTCGCGGAATGGCTCGACCCCGACCAGGAGCAAGGTGCGCACCGCCGGCACGTTGAGCGAACCGGCCAGCGCACTGCGCGCCGAGACCGGTCCCTTGAACCCGCGATCGTAATTCTGCGGCACATACAGGCCCGAGGCGGTGTCGAGCTGCACCGGTGAATCGTCGAGGATCGAGGCCGGGGTGAGATAGCCTTTCTCGATCGCCTGGGCGTAGAGGAACGGCTTCAGCGTCGATCCGGCCTGGCGGTAACTCGACGCGCCATCGACGGCAGGCGCGGTCGAGGCGCCGCCGATCCCGCCGACATAAGCGAGCACATCGCCACTGGCATTGTCGACCACCACCACCGCGCCGTCGCGTGCGCGCGTCCCGCCCAGACCCTGAAGCTGGCGGCGCAGCGCAATCGTCGCGATGCGTTGCAGCCGTGCATCGAGCGTGGTCTTTACCCGCAGCCCCGCTTTGGTCAGCAGCCGCTGGCTGAGATGCGGTGCAAGACCGGGATCAAGCGCAAGGCTGCGCGCCGGGCCGAGCATCGATGCCGCCTCGCCCGGGAAACGCGCGCAATCCCGGTCATGCGAAAGAGCGCAGGCACGGCGTGCGACGACCTGCGGATCGGCCTGCGGATTGGGCAGCAAGGCAGCGAGCAACAGTGCGTCGTCGCGCGCGAGCGCTTCGGGCGTCTTGCCGAACAGGCCTAGCGCCGCCGCGCCGACCCCTTGCGCCTCACCGCGAAAGCCGGCGAGATTAAGATAGGCCTCAAGGATCTGGTCCTTGCTCCAGGCACCGTCGATCGCCCAGCCGGCGCGCATCTGGCGCAATTTGTCCCAGATCCCGCGCGATCCCGGATCGGCGAGAGTGGGCGAGAGGAAGCCGGCGACCTGCATCGAAAGCGTGCTGGCGCCGCGGTGCCGCTTGCCGCGAATCCGGTCGCGCAGCGCGCCGATCAGCGCGAGGGTGTCGACCCCGCCATGGCTGTAGAAACGCCGATCCTCGGCGGCGATCAGCGTGTCGCGCGTGACCGGCGAAACCTTGTCGAGCGGCGTCCAGGCGAGGCGGCGTGCGGCGAAATCGACCCGGGCGGAATCGATCAGCACGCCGTTGCGGTCGTAGAGCCATGATTCGGACGGATGCCAGCCCGAGCGGACCTGCACATAATCAGGCAGGGGTGGCGGTTGAGTCGCATAATCGCCGGCGGCGACCAGGCCGATCACTGCCGCCAGCCCGGTCAGGGTAAGCCCTTTCCGGCTGGTGAGCGCCGCCCACCAGCGTTTCGGCTGCACCTGACGAAGTGCCGCATCGCCCCTGTCCCGCAGCCGAAGCAGAGCGGAACGGCCTTTCGACAGGCTCAGGGAGAGCGGGCGCTTTGGATCAGGGTCAGGCACGCCTCACCGTTGTGCCACCGTCACCGGCGCATTGGGCAGCTGCGCGCGGATCGCAGGCGAATACATCGCCTCGACCCGCGTCGGCGGCAGGCTGAAGCGACCGGCGCCGTTCATGCGCATCAGATAGACGATGGTGAAGCTGCCGCGCGGCACCCAGGCGAAATAGCCGCGCCAGGAATCGCGCCGCCGTTCGACATAAGAGGCCTGCACGCCGGCCTGCACATCCCACAGCTTTCCGTCGCCATCGGCCGCAGTGAAGCTCTCGCCATCGCCGGCCTTGGCCTGACCGGCGAGAATCTGCGACTGGCCGCCGAGATTGCCGACGATCGTCGCGCCCGCCGGGATCGGGTCATTGACCACCACCCAATTGCGTTCGGCCGAAGCCTCGACCGTGATCGTCACCTTGACCACATCGCCGCGCGTCAGCGTACCGGGAGTGCGCGCCTGCACGATCTCGGTCTTCTTCGCCATTTTATAGCCGGCAAAAAGGGCCTGCTTGAGCGGCACCGCCGCCGAGACCGAAACCATCGCCCAGGGCCCGGCGGGACCGGCCTGCGCCATTTTCAGCGGCGTCGTCGCTGCCGGAAGCGGGAACGACGCCTTGCGCAGATCGACCGCGAGCGGCCAGGAGCGAGTGATCGTGCTCGAGCCGAGCGACATGGTGGTCGGACCGGTGATCGCCGATGCCGGATAGAGCTCACCGAATTTGCGCGCGGCGATCGTGCCCCAGGCATTGGCGGTGGTCGTGTCCCAATGGCCGCGCAGCTGGCGCAGGCTGACCCCGACCATCATCTTCGGCGCATCGTCCTGCCAGCCGGGCCGGCCGAGCGTCGCGATGACCGCCTTGATCGATGCCTCATCGCCGGAGGACATCAGCCACCAGGGCGCATTGCTCTGATCCGACAGGTCGAGCCTGGTGCCTTCATAGACCAGGCGCGTGCGCAGCACCGATTCGGCGCTGGACTTGAGCGCAGCGGCATTGGCGATGCCGGGAATGCGATCAAGCGCGACGAGATAGTCGGCGAGCATGCTGGTCGGCATCTCGTTCGGCGCGATGCCGAGCTGGCCGAGCATGCCCGGGGTTGCCGCACCCTGCCGCGCCAAAGCGGTGAGCGCAGAGACGCGCTGCAGCCGCACATCGCCATATTGTTCGTGCCGCAAGCGCCCGTCGAGCACTGCCTTCATCGCCTCGATCATCCGCGTGCGCGGTGCTTCGGGGATCGGCAGGCCAGCCTCGGCAGTCAAGGACAGGACATAAGCGGTCAAGGCTTCCGAGCCGGTCAGGCTGTCCGATGGCCAGTAGCGCAACAGCCCGTCCGATGCCTGATAGGTCGGGATGCTCGACGCGAGCCGCGCCCAGGCGCCACCGTCGCCGAGCGCAACCGCGCGCGACAGCGTCTGTTCGAAACATTCGTACGGATAGGCGGCCATGAAGGCGCGAACGCCCTGCAATGGCGGCTGAAGCGTATCGTCGAGCCGGATATCGACCACGCCGCGACCGGGCAGCGCGCCCGCCGGTGGCGCGATCGCGATCGACGTATCGCTGCCGATTCGCGCGAGCGTCGCCGCCCACACCTCGACCGGGACCGCCGGGATGACATCCTGGCTGACCGTGATCTGATCGACCGCCTTGCGGCCATCCGCCACCGCCTTCACCTGCCAGCGCAAGGCCGCGATATTTTCCGGGGCCGTGAGGTTCCAGGCGACCGGCACCGCGCCGCCCGCCGGGATGGTCACCGTGAGCGGACGGCCCTCAGCCACGCGCGGCGACACATCGACCGTCGCGGTGACCTTCATCGGCTTGTCCGACCCGTTGCGCAGCGTGAACGCCGCGGCATAATAATCGCCCGATCGAACCAGGGTCGGCATGCCGGCAAAGATCGACAGATCCTGCGCGGTACGCACCGCGGCCATGCCGGTGCCGAACAGATCGGCACCGTCGGTCGCGATCGCGACGAGCTTGAACGAGCTGAGCGCGTCGGACAGCAGCACCGGAATCCGCGCCTTGCCCTGGGCATCGAGCGCGACACGGCCCTTCCATAGCAGCACCGGCTGGAAATTCTCGCGGTTGAGGCCCGACAGATCACCACCGCCGCCGCCGCCGGCCTCGACCGCCTTGCGGCCGTAATGGCGCTTGCCGACCACCTGCATCTGCGCGGTCGAGGTCAGCACCGAGAGCGAGCGTTCGCCCATCATCGCGGTCAGCACGTCCCAGCTGTCATTGGGAGCGAGCTGCAGCAGTGCTTCATCGACCGCGACAAAGGCAACGTCGGCGGTCGCCGCCGGCTTGCCCTCGGGGGTCTTTACCTGGACATCGACCTGCGCCGTGTCGCGCGCGGCATAGCGTTCCTTGTCCGCCTTGACCGCGACCTGCAGCTTGTGCGTGTCCCAACCGACCTTCACCTTGGCGATGCCGAGGCGGTAGGCCGGTTTGGCGAGATCGACCAAAGCGGTCGGCTCCTGTCCTTCGGGCGGGCCACTCGCCAGTCCGAGGCTCTGCGCGATGCCGTTGACCCAGGTCCAGAAACCACTCTGTACGCGGCCGCGCACCGCCATCACCGAGACGAACACGTCGGGCGCATAGCTGCCCGGCATCTTTACCTCGACCACCGGATCCTTGCCCGAAAGCGTCGTGACGAAGCTGGAGAGCACGCCTTCGCGCTCGACCGTGACCAGGGCAGTGGCTTCGCGGAACGGCATGCGCACCTGGAATCGCGCGGTTTCGCCGGCCTTATAGTCGGTGCGTTCGGGAACCACGTCCATACGGTCGCCATTGTCGCCGCCGAACCACCAATCGTCATCGCCGGCGAGCCAGACCGAACGCGTCGCGCGCGCGACATTGCCGTTCGCGTCGCTGGTCGTGGCCACGGCATAGACTTCACCCGAGACGCCGGGATCGGCCGAGCATTGCGCCAGGCCCTGTGCATCGGTGGTTGCGCTGCATGTCGCCGACAGCTTTTCGGTGCGCATCTGATTGTCATAGGCATAGAAGCCGCCGATCAGCCGGCGCCGCGCGGTCAGCACCTTGCGGCTGTACAGTGCGACCGAGATCTTCTGGTTGGCGATCGGCTTGTTCGAAGTGTCGAGCGCGACGAAGCGCAGGCGCAGATCGTCCTGCTTCATCAGCCAGCCATCGGTCTTCACGCCGAGCTGCACCGCCGAGGCATAGATCGGGATGCGCCGCGATGCGGTCAGCACCTCGCCATTGGCGTCCTGATAATCCATCTCGACCAGCATATCGGCGCCGTTTTCGAGCACCGGCACGTCGATCGTGGTGCGCGACGTGCCGTCGCCGCCGAGCGTGGCGGGGAGCGTCTGAGTCGGCGGCAGCGGCGTCGATTGCTCCTCGCCATCGCCGTTGAGCGGCTTCACCCCTTCCTTGATGTCCTCGCCGCCGAAGCTGTACGCTTCATAGCCTTCGGGATTGGCGCTGCGCCCGAACCAGCCGACGCGCATGTCGACCGCCAGGTTCGACGCGCCGCCGCCCGAGAGATAGCCGACGAACAGGTCGAGCGGCATGGTCTTGGGGCGGACCGCGGCTTCCTTTGGACCGGTCACGGTCGCGCGCATCGTCGGCAGCTTGTACTCGTCGACCTTGAACGACTGGCCGGTATAGATCGTCCGGTCCCCGGTGATCACCTGCAGGTCGTAATCGCCCATCGGCGCACCCTGCGGCGCGCTCCATTCGGTTTCGCCGATGCCGCTGTCATCGATCGTCAGCGGCAGATCGAATTGCGTGTCCGAGCCGCGATGCGACAGGCGCAACGTACCGGTGAAAGCAGGCGTCCTGGCAAAGCCGGTCGCGATCGGCTTGCGCACGATATGCTTCATATGCACCGTCTCGCCCTGGCGGACGAGTGCGCGGTCGAACACGGTGTGGAGGATTTCCGACTTGGCTTCATAGCCATAGGGCAGGTCGAAATCATACGGCCGGATGCCGTCGCCCCAGGCAGTCAGGGTGAAGCTGAAATCGTCGCCGGCGCGGGCGGAAATCATCAGCGGGCCGGTGTTGCCCCCGCTATTGCTGCTGTCGCAGCTGCCATAGGTTTGCGGCTCGGGCAGGCCGGGCGGCACGAACAGCCCGCCCGCCTTGTCGGTCACGCCGCGTGCGAGCAGCCGGCCGCTGCAACTGTCGGTGATGCGCACTTCTGCATCGGCCATCGGCTTGCCGGTATCGAGCTGAGTGACCCAGGCAAGGCTGCGTTCGCGGCCCCATTTGAAATGCACCGCCATGTTGGTGACCAGAGCGGCGCTGGCGACATAGCGCGGCGCCTTGCGCCCGAGCAGCGCCTGGCCGAGCACCGGGCTGGCCAGTTCGACGACATAGAATCCGGGCTTGGCCAGGTTGATCCCGACGACCTCGAAATCCTTGCCCTTGCCGGGCAGCGGCACTTTCAGCGCCGTGGCCGAGCCGCCGGCGAGGATCGGCGCCGCGCCGGTATTGTTGATGCGGACTTCTTCCCCGCCACGCTTGATCGTCTCCGATTTCTCGTCATCGGCCTTGTCGACGATGCGCAGCCAGTTGGCGATCTGCCCGTCCGACGCCTCGACGCGGAGGCTCTGACCGGCGACCGCAAGGTTCGAGCCCTGCAGGCTGTCCTCGATATTGCGCACGGTGACCGGCAGGATGCCGCCCTCCTTCGCCTCGAGAATGCCGAAGGGTGCGGCGAACTTCACCAGCGGCGGCGCCTCGTCGAAGCGGACGTCGAGCGGGAAACGCTCGGCATTGGCGAGCAGGCGGCCGCTTTCATCCTTCAGGCCGGCCGGGAGGGTCAGTTTCGCAGCGGTCGAGGCCGGCAAGGGTGCGGCGAAGCTGATCGAGCTGATCGTCGCTTTCTTCTTGTCGTCGTCATCGAACACCGGTGCGATCGTCTTGCCGTCCGCAGTGGTGATGCTGATCTGCTGCGCGGCGCTCATCGCGATCGGCGCAGTGAAGCGGACATGCGCCTTTTCGACCGGCGAACAGCCGGCCTGGGCATTGACGCGGCTGCATTCGAAGCGCGCGGTGAACGGCTTGCGCACGGTATAGTCGAAGCGCTGGTCGGCACCCGCCAGCTTGCCGCCGGCGCCGGCGATATTCGCGCCCCAGACCAGTGCCACGTCACGGCCGGGGGGCAACGGACGGCGGCATTTGAGCGCGGTCACGCTCTCATACGCCTTGGCGCGATCCGCCGCCGCCGGGACCGACGCCGGCAGTCCGGCACTTTCCAGGAAGCTGCGCACGTTCCAATTGTCGGTACCCATCTCACCGAGCAATTTGCCCGGCAGGTCGGCGGGCAGCACATCGACCGGGATCTTCTCGCCAATCCCCTCGACCGAACAATAGGCGTTGGCGCCGACCGAAGCGGCGGTCGCGGGCAGATTGGCGGCAACCAGGAAGGTCTGATCCTCCTCGATCTCGCCGTCATAACGCTCGGGCAGGACAGCGCGGGCGACCGGCCCGCCGCTATCGACCTTGAAGCTTTGCTGGCCGGTGACGGCATAGCCCGACACGCTTTTCAGCGCGCTCTTGAGCTTGAATTCGCAAGTCGTGCCGCCGGGCAGGCCGTTTTTGAATTCATGCACGAAGGTCTGCGGGTCGACCCAGCGGCCTTCGCCTGCGACCGGGCAGGTCACATCGAACGGGCCGGTGGCGCGCGGATCGCCCAACGCGACCATCGGCTGGCTGAAGCGCGCGGTGAAACGTTCGATCGCGCCCCCGCCAATGCCGGGGGTGGCCATGATGACCTGGGGACTATTGTCCCCGAAAGCCGCGACCGGTGCGAGTGCAAGACTCAGCAAAGTAAGCCGAATTGCCAGCTTCATCGAACGCTCCCCTTAGGCAAAGGGACGCTAAAGCGTTGGGCGCTGTGAAGTCCAGCACCGATTTCCCGCCGCTGATTTCCTGCCTCCGATTTCTTGAATGGGCCGCTTCCGCCTGTCGCGCGAACAGGATAGTCATCTCCGGCAATGGATCTTTACCTGCCCATCGCCAATTTGTCGGTCAATGCGCTCGTCATCATCCTGCTTGGCGGCGGGGTCGGCATCCTGTCGGGCATGTTCGGGGTGGGCGGCGGATTCCTGACCACGCCGTTACTCATCGTCTATGGCATCCCGCCGACCGTCGCCGCCGCGTCTGCCGCCAGCCAGGTGACCGGCGCGAGCGTGTCGGGGGTGTTCGCGCATGTCCGCCGCAAGGGCGTCGATTTCAAGATGGGCGGGGTACTGGTCGCCGGCGGCGTGGTCGGTTCCTTCGCCGGGGCGGGGATTTTCCGGCTGCTCCAGGCGAGCGGCCAGATCGATACGGTGATCGCGGTGGTCTATGTCCTGCTGCTTGGGTCGATCGGCGGTCTGATGGCACGTGAATCGATCCAGGCGATCAGCGCATCGCGCGGCGGCACCGCCCCCAAGGCGCGCAAGCGCCGCCATCACCCATTGGTCGCCGCGCTGCCGCTCAGGACGCGCTTTTATGCCTCGGGCCTTTATATCTCGCCGCTCGCGCCGCTGTTGCTCGGCTTCTTCACCGGCATCCTGACCATCCTGCTCGGCGTCGGCGGCGGCTTCATCCTGGTGCCGGCGATGCTCTATCTGCTTGGCATGGGAACCCAGGTGGTGGTCGGCACATCCCTGTTCCAGACGTTGTTCGTGACTGCCGCCGCAACCATGGTCCATGCCACGACCACCAAGGCGGTCGATATCGTACTGGCGGTGCTGCTGCTGCTCGGATCGGTGGTCGGCGCGCAAATCGGCGCACGCTTCGCCAACCAGGTGAAGCCCGAATATCTCCGCCTCGCTCTTGCGCTCATCGTGCTGCTCGTCGCGATCCGGATCGGGATCGGGCTCGGCTGGCGACCTGACGAAATATATTCGGTCGAGTTGTCGTGAGGAGGCTGGCATTCCTGCTCTTCACGCCGCTGCTGATGGGACAGGCCAAACCAGTTCTCGTCCCCGACGTTTCGCAGCGCAATATCGAGATCGCCTATTCCTTCACGGGTGCCGAATTGCTGCTGTTCGGTGCGGTTCTCTATCCCGGCGGGCGGCTGCCGGGGGTCGAAAAGCCGACCGACGTGGTGGTGGTGGTCAAGGGACCGGTGCAATCGATCCTGGTGCGCGAAAAGGAGAAGGTTGCCGGCATTTGGGTCAATGCCGCGCGGCTGCGCTATCGGTCGGCGCCCAGTTTCTATGCGATCCTGTCGTCCAGGCCGATCGGCGACCTGGTCGACGACCGGACCCGGGCGATCTACGAACTGGGCCTGGGCAGCCTGCAATTGTCACCCGCGAGCAGCGCGCCGCCTGAGGAGCAGGATCGCTTCGCCAGCGGCCTGGTCGATCTCAAGCGGCGTTCGGGCCTTTATTATGAGGCGCCACGCGCGGTCGAGATCACCGATGGCGTGCTGTACCGCGCGCGCGTCACCATCCCCGCGCGCGTGCCGGTCGGGCGTTTCACCGCCGAAACCTTCCTGATTCGCGACGGACGCGTGCTGGCGGCCGCGACGCGCGACATCGATATCCGCAAGTCGGGCTTCGAACGCTATGTCGCGCGCGCCGCCGACAATCATTCGATCGCCTATGGCCTGGTCGCCGTCGCGCTTTCAGTGTTGTTCGGCTGGACCGCCGGCTATGTCGCGCGACGCCTTTGAGGGAGTACGGACCCGTAACAACCGGTACAAATGCAGTAGAACCTTATGTTTACGAGTTTGCACCATAACCCCGCCGGTAAACCCGGGGGACCACCCAGATGACGGAAATGTTGGGCAGCCAGGCTTTCGACAAGGCCGCGCCCGCGACGATGATGGCAAAGACGAAGGCCATATTGCCCGGCGCGCTGGGCGAAGCGATCGGCGTGGTGCTGGAGATCGCCGGATCGAGCAGCCAGGTGATGCTCGACCCCCGTGCGCTCGACACATTCGCAGATAGCCCCGACCCGGTCGTCGCCAGCGCCGGATCGGTCGGCAGCCAGATCAAGATGCGTGTCGGCAATAGCTGGCTGATCGCCAATATCCGCTCGCTGCGGCTGGTCGAAGGTGCGCAGAACCGCGTCGCCGCGCAGGTCGATTTCCTCGGCGAAGGCGATGAGGAGAAGCTGACCGGCAAGCTGTACAAATTCCGCCGCGGCGTGACGCGCTATCCGGTCCCGGGCACGCAGGTCTTCCCGGTATCGACTGCCGATCTGAAACAGGTCTACGCCGCCGACGATCGTGCCTTTATCGAGATCGGCACGGTCTATCCGACCCGCGATATCCGCGCGTCGCTGTATATCGACGCCATGCTCGGCAAGCATTTCGCCCTGCTCGGATCGACCGGTACCGGTAAATCGACCAGCGCTGCGCTGATCCTGCACAAGATCTGCGAACTCGCCCCGCAGGGGCATATCGTGATGGTCGATCCGCACGGCGAATATGCCGCTGCGTTCAAGACCAATGGTGCGATCTTCGACGTGTCGAACCTGCAGATGCCGTATTGGCTGATGAATTTCGAGGAGCATTGCGAGGTTTTCCTGACCACATCGGGGTCGGAGCGTCAGATCGATGCCGACATCCTCGCCAAATGCCTGCTGATGGCGCGCGCCAAAGGGCGGTTGGGGCAGGAAATCACCAAGCTGACCGTCGATGCGCCGGTCCCCTATCTGCTCAGCGACCTGACCAATCTGATCGGCCTGGAAATGGGCAAGATGGACCGCGCCGGCGACACCGCGCCCTATCTGCGCCTGCGCACCAAGATCGAGGAGATCAAGGCCGATCCGCGTTACAGCTTCATGTTCTCCGGCATGCTGGTCGCGGACACGATGGCGAACTTCATCGAGCGCATCTTCCGCTTGCCGGGCGACGGCAAGCCGATCTCGATCATCGACGTGTCGGGCGTGCCATCGGATATCACATCGGTGGTGGTCGCCGTATTGAGCCGGATGGTGTTCGATTTTGCGATCTGGTCGCGCAACGAGCCGCAGCGCCCGATCCTGCTCGTGTGCGAAGAAGCCCATCGCTACATTCCCAACGAACGGAACGCAGATTCGTCGTCGGTCGGCCGCATTCTCAGCCGGATTGCCAAGGAAGGGCGCAAATACGGCGTCTCGCTCGGCCTGATCACGCAGCGCCCGTCGGATCTGGCCGAGGGCGTGCTGTCGCAGTGCGGCACGATCATCTCGATGCGGCTGAACAACGATCGCGACCAGGCGTTCGTGCGTGCCGCGATGCCCGAAGGCGCGCGCGGCTTTCTCGATTCGATTCCCGCGCTGCGCAACCGCGAGTGCATCATCTGCGGTGAGGGTGTCGCGATTCCGATCCGCGTGTCGTTCGACGGGCTGGAGGAGAATAAGCGACCGGCCTCGGACGATCCGCTCTTCTCCGAATTGTGGCGCGAAGTCGGGTCGGAGGATCAGATCATCGGCCGCACGATCAAGCGCTGGCGCTCGCAAGGGCGGTAATCGGGCGTTTCGCTCGCCCTCGGCCAGGCGAGATATGGGACACCGCTTTGTCGCATATCTTCGGGCGGGCTTTGGACGATCGAGTCACGCGGTAGGATGGGCGGTCGAGTGAGATATGGGACACCGCTTTGTCGCATATCTCCGGCGTCTACAGGGCGACATATACCATATAAATCAATGATTTAGATGGATTTCAATATCGCCGCATCGAATGCATGATTGCATTGATCCCGTGCCGTCCTCCCCGGTGAGCCGAGAAGAACACTCCTGCTTGTTCGAAATGAAGCCCGGGCCGGCTACCAACCAGCGAACCGTCAGCGTCCGCCTGGACGGACCGCCAGCAACGCGGCCACGCGCGCTTTGAAAGCCTTCAGCGTCGCGCCCGACAGCTGCGCCATCGTCGTGAAGGACACCGAGCGCGGGTTGATCGCCACGCCGTTCTTCCACAATTCATAATGGAGATGCGGCCCGGTCGACATGCCGGTCGAGCCCACATAGCCAATCACCTGGCCGCGCGCGACCCGCGTGCCTGGGCGCACCGCGATTCGGCTCATATGGCCATAGCCGGTGGCCATGCCGCCGCCATGCATCAGCTTCACGAAATTGCCATAGCCGCCATTACGGCCGGCCAGCGCCACGATGCCGTCCATCGCGGCATAGATGGGCGAGCCATAGGCGGCAGCGATATCGAGCCCCTTGTGCATCCGCGCAGTGCGCAGAATCGGGTGGATGCGGATGCCGAAGCCCGAGGTCAGCCGACCGGCGACCGGCATGCCCATGGTACCGCGGCGCTCACCGACGCCATTGGCCTCGAACCATTGCTCGCGGCCCTCGGCGCCCCATTTGACGAGCTGGACCTTCTTGCGGCCCTGATCGAGACCCGCATACATCAGCTCTCCGAGCTGGACTTCGCCAGTCGCGGCACGTGCCTGTTTGAGGACGAAGTCGAACGTGTCGGCGGACCCGACATCGCGGCCGATCGAGATGCGCGACGCAATCGCCTTGATATAGGCTTCGACCGCCTTGGCCGGTGCGCCGGCGGCGCGGGCCGAGCGGTACAGGCTCGACCCGACCAGCCCCTGGATGCGCAGCGGCGTATGGTCGACGGCAATCGCCTGACGGGTCAGAGCGAGTGTGTCGCCATTGCGGTTGAGCAGAACCTTGAGATCGAATTTGGCGCGGAAGGCCAGCTTTTCGAGCGGCCGTGCGACGGTACGATCGGGGCGACGCCCCAGCGTCATGTCGATCCGCGTCCCCGGCCGGATGTCGTCAAGCGTGATCGCGCCCGAAACCAGCTGCGCCGCATCGCCGGCATCGGCCTTGGAGACGCCGGCGCGCTCCAGCGCGCGGGCGAAGCTGTCGCCTTGACCAAAAGTCAGCACGACATCCTGAATCGGGCGTTCCGGGCGTTCGGCAAGGGGTGCGACCATGTCGTTCGCCGCCATGTGCCGGCCCGTCGCAGCGCCCCAGGCAAGCGGCGCGATCGACTGCGCGCGCGCCTCGTCCCATTCGCTGCCCGAGAGCGCCGGCGGAACGTCGCCGATGACGGGGCGATCGAAACCGGGCGATAACAGGCAGGTCGTGGCGATCAGCGCGGTGCAGGTCGCGGCGCCGCGCCACCAGTCGGCCGAGCCGATCTGCGATCCGAGATCGGGCGCCCAGTCGATCCGGGCAATGCTCGCGCGAAGCCGGTCAAGAGTCGAGGGTGTCGCCGGAACGAACGCGGCGCGACCGAACGACAGGGTAGCGGTGCCACCTGCCTGATCCAATCCATGATCGCTGCGTAAAAACAAGGCGATAGTTCCCCCACGCCGCTCGTCGCCGCATACCCCCGGCTCGCGTCGAATGACTGTGGCGCGAAAATACTAAAGTCAAATTAAGGAATGTTGCGTAGCCGAACCGGCACGATCAACCGTTCAGACCGTGCGGCGAAGTGATTTTTCTACCGGAACTTCTAACCATATTAACAGCTTGCCTGCGATTTCCATTTTGCCCGGGTTGCGCAGGCGCGACACTGCGACGATGTTCGACATGCCATGAGCCGCGCTGATCCCGCCCCGCCCATCACCGCCGTGCTGGGCCCGACCAATACCGGCAAGACGCACCTTGCGGTCGAGCGGATGTGCGGTCATTCGAGCGGCATGATCGGCTTCCCGCTGCGCCTGCTGGCGCGCGAAGTCTATGATCGCGTCGTCAAGCTGAAGGGCGTGTCACGCGTCGCGCTGATCACCGGCGAAGAGAAGATCGTGCCGAAGGACGCGCGCTGGTTCCTGTGTACGGCGGAGAGCATGCCGCTCGACCGCGACCTGGCGTTCGTCGGAATCGACGAGGCGCAACTGGGCGCGGATGCCGAACGCGGCCATGTCTTTACCGATCGGCTGCTGCGCGCGCGGCCGTGAGGAAACGATGATCCTCGGCTCCGAAGCGTTGCGGCCGATGCTCAAGGTGCTGGTACCCGAAGCGGATATCCAGAATCGCCCGCGTTTTTCGACCCTGAGCTATGCCGGGGCGAAGAAGATCTCGCGCTTGCCCAAACGGTCGGCGATCGTCGCATTCAGCGCTGAGGAAGTCTATGCCGTGGCCGAGATGCTGCGGCGCCTGCGCGGTGGCGCGGCAGTGGTGATGGGGGCGTTGTCGCCGCGAACGCGCAATGCGCAGGTCGCGATGTTCCAGGCCGGTGAGGTCGATTATCTCGTTGCGACCGACGCGATCGGCATGGGCCTGAACATGGACGTCGCGCATGTCGCCTTTGCCAGCCTCAACAAGTTCGACGGGCATCGCCAGCGCCGCCTGACCGTCGCCGAAATGGCACAGATCGCCGGGCGCGCCGGCCGGCATCAGCGCGACGGCACATTCGGCGCACTGGTCGAGCAAGGTCCGGGCGCCTTCGCGGCGGAGGAAGTGCTGGCGATCGAGGAGCATCGCTTTCCCCGGCTCGACTTCCTCTATTGGCGTGACGGCGAGCCCGATATGTCGAGTATCGACGATCTGGTCGCGAGCCTGGAGGCCCGGCCCGACAGCCGCGCGCTGCGCGCCGCGCCCGAGGCGGTCGATCTTGCGGTACTCAAGCGGCTCGCGGGTGAGGATTGGGTCCGTGACCGCGTCCGATCGCCCGCGATGGTCGCGCGGCTCTGGGCGGCATGTGGCCTGCCCGATTTCCGCAAGCTGGGCGTCGATCCCCACACCCGCTTTGTCGGGCGGGTGTTCGGCCATCTGAGCGAAGGGTCGGGCCATATACCGCATCCATGGTTTGCCGACGAAATCGCCCGGCTCGATACGGTCGCGGGCGATGTCGAAACGCTTGCCGGGCGGATCGCGGCGGCGCGCAGCTGGGCCTATATCGCCAACCGGCCCGACTGGCTCGCCGACCCCGCACATTGGGCCGGACGGGCAGGCGAAGTCGAAGAGCGGTTGTCGGATGCCCTGCATCTCGGCCTGACGCAGCGCTTCGTCGACAAACGCACCACCATGCTGCTGCGGCAGATCGGGGCGGACACGCGAACCCTGCCGGTGGTGATCGGCGAACAGGGCGAAGTGATGGTCGAGGATCATCCGATCGGCCGGCTCGACGGGTTCCGCTTCATCGTTGCGCCGGATGCACGTCATGGCGACAAGCGCCTCCTGCTCGCGGCCGCCGAACGCCGGCTGGGCGCCGAGCGCGCCCGGCGCGGCGCGGCGCTGGCCGGCGCGGACGATACGGCACTGGCGCTCGTCACCGATATCGGGAGCAAGCCCTGGCTCATCTGGAACGGATTGCCGGTTGCAACGCTGGCGGCGGGGCCGTCGCTCGTCCGGCCGCGCGTGAAGCTCGACCCCGCGCTCGATTGCCTCGATACGGCGATGCGCACCGGGATCGCGGCACGGCTGGACCGCTGGATTGCCGATCAGGCCGCACGGCGATTGCCCGCCCTGGTTGCGCTGGACGCGGCCGCTCGCGATGCGACCGCCGGCCCGGCACTGCGCGCCGTTTCCGCCGCTTTGGTCGATCGCGCCGGTCTTGCCGCGCGCATCGACCTGCAGGTAGCGGTCGATGGTCTCGACCCGGCGGCGCGCAAGCGGTTGCGCATGATCGGCATCACGATCGGCGCGCTCGACCTGTTCGACCCGCGCCTGCTGAAGCCCGCCGCCGCACAGTGGCGGCGCGTATTGCTGGCCGCACGTGCCGGCACGGTGATCGCCGAGGGGCCACCCGATGGCGCGACGGTATTGGCACGGAATACGCCCGGCGCAACGCTCGAATCCGGGTATCGCCAGATCGCCACCCAGGCGGTGCGTGTCGATCTGGTCGAGCGGATCGCCCGCGCGGCCCATGATGCGCGGGCGGGGCGCCGTCCCTTTACCCCCGATCCCGCACTCGCCACCTCGATCGGCGTCGCGCCCGCGACACTCGAACGGTTGATGGCCGGACTGGGCTTCCGTGCCGCACCGCCCGAAAATGATCAGGCGCGCTGGGTCTGGCGCGGCCAGACTCGCGCCAAAATCTTGCCGCCGCCGCGCGACAATGCATTCTCGGCGCTCGCCGATCTCGCCCTGTTTCGTGGATAGGCCTGGTGGCTGAGGTTCCTGACGGCGCGGCGATGCGGCTCGACCGCTTTCTGTGGTTCGCCCGGCTGGCCAAGAGCCGCAGTGCGGCTCAGGCGATCGCCGCCAGCAGCCGGCTGCGCATCGATGGACGGCCGATCGACCGGGCGCATGTCCCGGTCCGGATCGGCAATGTGCTGACCTTCCTTGGTCATGGCGGTGTGCGCGTGATCCGGGTCGAGGCACTACCGCCTCGCCGCGGCCCGGCACCGGAAGCCAGAGCCTGCTACACCGAGCTCATTGAGAGTTCGTTCGCAAATGCGCCGGAGGCGTATTTTGCCGATGCCGAATCTGAGAACGTCTCGCAGCAAGCCGCATCCGATTGACGAGGCCGGAAGCGGCGCATAGCAGAAGCGGGTTATCTGCCCTTTTCGGGGCCTATTCGGGATACCGCCATGACCTACGTCGTCACCGACGCCTGCATCAAGTGCAAGTATATGGACTGCGTCGAGGTCTGCCCCGTCGACTGTTTCTACGAAGGCGAGAACATGCTCGTCATCAATCCGAGCGAATGCATCGATTGCGGCGTATGCGAGCCCGAATGCCCGGCCGAGGCGATCCTGCCCGATACCGAATCCGGTCTCGAGCAGTGGATGGAGCTCAACAACAGCTTTTCCGCGCAATGGCCCAATGTCACGCGCAAGTCCGATCAGACCCCGGCCGACGCCGACGAGCACAAGGGCGAAGAGGGCAAGTACGACAAGTACTTCTCGCCCGAGCCCGGCGCGGGGGACTAATCAAGGTTCGATGTTGCCCGATCTGGGTCGGTTTCAGCGTTAATTGCCTGTGTCCAGCCATGTTTGGCTGGTAATTTTATTACGACTATGTTAAATAGCCGGAGACGGAAGGCACGGTTGCGCGTTCTTCCGGTCTGGAGACGTACTGAAATCAACACTCCCCATCGCGTGACCCGGCACCGCTGCCGTCGCGCTTCTCCGGGGGCATCGGTCCACAGAAAGGCTCAACGGAATGGCTGCCAAGGCGCTGTCCTTCGACGTCGGCGATTATGTCGTTTACCCCAAGCACGGCGTTGGCCGTGTCATCGAGCTGCAACGGCAGGAAATCGCCGGCATGCAACTCGAACTCTATGTGCTGCGCTTCGAGAAAGAGCGCATGACGCTTCGCGTGCCCACCAACAAGGCCGAGTCGGTCGGGATGCGCAAGCTTTCCTCGGACAAGACGCTGCGTGAGGCGCTCGATACGCTGACCGGCAAGCCTCGCGTCAAGCGCACCATGTGGTCGCGCCGCGCGCAGGAATATGAAGCGAAGATCAATTCGGGCGACCTGGTGTCGATCGCCGAAGTGGTCCGCGATCTGTTCCGTGCCGACGACCAGCCCGAGCAGAGCTATTCGGAGCGTCAGATCTTCGAAGGCGCGACCAGCCGCCTCGCCCGCGAACTCGCGGCGATGGAGCAGGTCGATGAACCGACCGCACAGGAAAAGATCCTGGAGATTCTGCGCAAGGCCGCAGCGATCCACAACAAGGACAAGGTTCCCGCCTGATCGGGACCTGACCGGATGAACGAAGAGGGCGGCCAGCGATGGTCGCCCTTTTTGCTTGCGCCTTCGTCTCTTGGTGTGTTATCGAACCAATACACAGTGGAGAGAGTTTCATGCGCCTGTTCGCCACCATCGCCGTCCTTCCGCTCGCCGCCTGCTCCTTCGGTTCGGAGTCTGCAGATGCGAAACAGGGGCTTCCCGGGTCGGGCAGCGGCACGACGCGTACCTTCGCTGCGGCCGGTTTTGACCAGGTCGACCTGCGCGGATCGGACGATATCGATATCCGCGTCGGCACCGGTTTCTCGGTTCGCGCCGAAGGCCCGTCCAAGGAACTCGACAAGCTCAAGATCGAGAAGATCGGCAACACGCTGAAGGTCGGCCGGATCAACAGCGCCGGCTTCAACTGGGGCGACGACCAGAAGGGCGTGAAGATTTTCGTGACCATGCCGCGCATTGCCGGGGCGGGAATCGCGGGATCGGGCGATATGACGATCGATCGTATCGATGGGCAGAATTTCGCCGGCGAAACCGCCGGATCGGGCAACATGACGATCGCCGCACTGAATGTGCAGACCGGCAAATTCTCGATCGCTGGCTCAGGCGACATGAGCGTTGCGGGCACCGCGAAACAATTGTCGATGAAGATCGCCGGATCCGGCGACATCGATGCCGGCGGCGTCAAAGCGGAAGGGGCGAGCGTCTCGATCGCCGGGTCGGGCAGCGCCACCGCCGAGGTGAACGGTCCCGCCGATGTCTCCGTTGTCGGTTCGGGCGACGTCGATCTCGGCAAGGGCGCGAAATGCACCACATCGAAGATGGGATCGGGCGAGGTCCATTGCGGCTGATCCCCTGACGAACGGGTCCGCGAGTCAGGCCGGATTCGCAGCCAGTCCGCGGATACGCTTGGCACCGTGACGGATCAATGCGATGCAGGCCGCATGATCCGTCACCTGATCGCCGCCAGCCTGTTGTTCCTTCCCGTCGGCGCAGAGGCCGCCGACCGGACCTATTCCATCGGCAGCTTCGACCGTATCCGTATCGACGGCCCGTTCGACGTCCGGCTCGATACCGGCAAGGCTCCGAGTGCGCGGGCCGATGCCGATTCCCGGACGCTCGACCGGCTTGCGATCCGCGTCGAAGGCAGCACTTTGATCATTCGCATGGGCAATGATGGCTGGGGCGAGACGCCGACGACGGCCGGCACATCACCGGTCATTACCCTGTCCACGCCGACGCTGCGCTCAATCAACGTCAATGCCGGCGCGCGGCTGACCGTCGGCGGAATGGCCGGGCAGCGGCTCGATCTCGCCGTCAACGGATCCGGCGTGCTGAGCGTCAACGGAATTGCCGCGGATCAGCTCAATGCCACAGTGATCGGCAGCGGGACCGTCACGCTGAGCGGCCGTGCGGCGAAAACGCGGCTGATGACCAATGGCCCCGGTACGATCGACGCCAGTGCACTCGATGTCAGCGACCTGATCATACGGCTCGACGGCACCGGCGAGACGCGCGCCGCAGCCCGCTATACGGCGGCGGTGACCACCACCGGACTGGGGCGCGTGACCGTCGGCGGCGAACCCGCCTGTGTGATCAAGGCGATGGCCGGCGGACCGGTCTCATGCGGAAAACCCAAACCGCCTAGATGAGGCCCAGACCCGACAGCTTGCCCATCAGCGCCGCGGGCATGACATCGCCGGCCACTTCATCCACGCCCAGATCGACCGGCGCATCGGCATCTTCCAGATAGCGCCAGCCCTGATGCGCGCGTTTGGGCCGAGCATGAGTCAGGATGAGGTGGGGATCGATATGGATCGCCACTCTGCCGCCCTCCGCTTCGCCGAACTGCAGGATCGGCGAGCGCGCAACGAGCTGATGCTTGATGATCCAGAACAGCGACCCCTGGCCGGCGACTTCCTCATGCCGTTTGGGAAGGTAGCGCGTGGTGAGGAAGACCGGCCCAGCCTCGGCACGCGCCAGCAGGCGCTCGGCAAGATCCTCGATACCGGTGGCGCCGAACGCGACCTTGGTGAGATGAAGCGGCATCCGTTCGAAATGGGCGCGAAGCGGCTAGCCGCCAAGCCCCCAAAGCGAGGCAAGGCCGAGGAAACAGAAAAATCCCATCACATCGGTCATCATCGTCACGAACACGGCCGACGATACGGCAGGATCGACTCCGGCGCGTTCGAGGCTGACCGGAATCAGCACGCCGGACAGGCCGGCGACGAGATTGTTCATGACCATCGCCATGGCGATGACGATCGCCAGGTCGGAATTGCCGAAGATCAGCCAGGTACCCATGCCGATCAATATGCCGAGCATCGCGCCATTGGCGGCGGCGATGCGGAATTCGCGCAGGATCATCCGTGCGGTGTTCGAACTGGTCAGCTGATTGGTGGCAAGCGCGCGCACCACCACGGCCAGGGTCTGAGTGCCGGCATTGCCGCCCATGCCCGAGACGATCGGCATCAGTACCGCAAGCAGCGCGAACTTCGCGATTTCGCCCTGGAACAGTCCAACCACGGATGCCGCGAGCATGGCAGTGCCGAGATTGACCACCAGCCAAGTTATGCGAGTGCGCACGGTCAACGCGATCGGCTCGTTGATGTCGCCTTCGCCGGCACCGGAGAGACGAAGGATATCCTCGCCGGCTTCCTCGGAAATGATATGGACGATATCGTCGACCGTGATCATGCCGACCAGCCGCCCGCCCGCATCGATCACAGCGGCCGAAATCAGCGCGTATTTCTGGAAGCGCAGCGCGACCTCTTCCTGGTCCATATCGACCGGGATCAGGGTTTGTTCGCGCTTCATCACATCGCCGATCGATACGGTGCGCGGCGTGCGCAATATCCATGACAGCTGGCATGTCCCGACCGGCTTGTGCCCGGGATCGACGACGAAGATCTCCCAGAAATCGGTCGTCAGCTCCTCATGGCCGCGCAGATAATCGATCGCGTCGCCGACCGTCCAATGTTCGGGGACCGCGATCAGCTCGCGCTGCATCAATCGGCCGGCCGATTCCTCCGGATAGGACAAAGCCTCCTCGATCGCGGCGCGATCGTCGGGGTCGAGCGCGCGGAGCACGGCACGCTGGTCGTCTTCCTCCATGTCCTCGATGATCGCGACGGCATCGTCGGTATCGAGTTCGGAGGCGATATCGGCGACCTGGGTCGCACTGAGCGAATCGATCAGATCCTCGCGGACATAATCGTTCATCTCGGCGAACACGTCGCCGTCGAGCAGGTCGGTGATCGCCTTGGCCAGGTCGCCACGGCGCTCGTTCGGGGTCAGCTCGAACAGATCGGCGATGTCGGCGGGGTGGAGCGGTTCGACCAGCGACCGCGCGGCTTCGTCGTCGCCCGCTTCGACCGCGTCGAGCACCGCACGCACGAATTCGGGTTTGAGCCGGTCGTCCTCGTCGAGCTGGCCGGTTTCGACCTCGTCTCCGACGGATGTCAGGTCGGTCTCGTTCATGCTGGACCTCCCTTTCTGGCCTTTTTTGGAAATGGCCTGGCCGAAACGGCGCGCCCGGCGTCATTGCCGTCTAACGCTGCCGTGCGACAATGCCAATCCGGGCTGGACGTTCAGCCCATTCCGATCGCGCCACGACAAGCGTGCCAATTTGCCAGCCGTGCCTCAGGTCGCTAGGGCGCGGGTTTCCCCTTTCAGGAGCCCCTCATGGCCGATACCCCCGAAACCCTGACGCTGACCCTCGACAGCGGCACCGTGACGATCAAGCTTCGCCCCGACCTTGCGCCGCAGCATGTCGCACGAATCGCCGAACTCGCCAATGACGGCTTTTACGACGGCGTCGTGTTCCACCGCGTGATTCCGGGGTTCATGGCGCAGGGCGGCGACCCCACCGGCACCGGCATGCATGGGTCGGACAAGCCGAACCTGCCGGCCGAGTTCTCCAAGGAGCCGCATGTTCGCGGCACCTGCTCGATGGCGCGCGCGCAGAGCCCCAATTCGGCCAACAGCCAGTTTTTCATCTGCTTCGACGATGCCCGCTTCCTCGACGGCCAGTACACCGTATGGGGCGAAGTGACCGAAGGCATGGAGCATGTCGACGCGCTGCCCAAGGGTGAGCCACCGCGCGCGCCCGGCAAGATCGTGTCGATGCGCGCCGAATAATCAACTGTGAAGGGGCCGGTCGTCTGACCGGTTGTTTGAAAATGCGCTGAAGGCGCATTTGGCGGTACCGGCCCGCTCCCCCTCCCGGCCACCCACAGCGTATCCTGAATGGGTGGCCGGGAGGGGGAGCGGGCCGGTACCGCCTCTAAAATTCGCTCTTTCGCGAATTTTCAAACAGACCCTGACCGGCCCGTTACCCTTTATTTCTCCGCGACCGCCTCGATCAGCCAGTCGTGGAACAGCTTGACCGGACGCAACGCAAGCGCGCGCGGACGGCACACGAACCAATAGCTGTACGGACTCTCGACCTCGATATCGAACAGCCTGACCAGCCGGTCATCATGCGCGTCCTCGAAATGGCTTTCATGCATGAAGGCGATGCCCAGCCCCTGCGCCGCGGCCTCGAGCATCAACGGCCCGGAATCGAAATGGTCGATCGCCAGCGGTTCGAGGTCGCCGAGCCCGGCCGCCTGCCGCCAGGCGCTGAACGTATCGGGCATGTCGCGATGGACCAGCGCGGTCAGCGATTTGAGCTGCGCCGGATCGGTAACCGGATGATCGCCCTCGATCAGCGCCCGCGCGCCGATCACATAGACCGAGTTGCGATCGAGTCGCTTGGCATAAAGCCCGGGGTCGATATCGCGTGCCAGGGCAATCACCGCATCGAGCCCGTCGCCGAGCCGCAGCACGCCATGCCCGGCAGTGTCGATATCGAGATGCAGTTCGGGATGCCGTGCGCGCAGGTCGCCGAGTTTCGGAAACAGCCGTTGCGATGCGAACAAGGGCAGGATGCCGAGCCGCAGCCGCAGCACCTCGCTATCGCTCATCATCGCCTCGACCGCATCCGACAGGCTGTCGATCGCCGGGGCGATCTGCGCGAGCAGCCTTTCGCCATCGGCATTGAGCACCACCGCCTGATGGCGACGGTCGAACAGGGGCTTGTCGATGAACCGCTCGAGCGCCTGTACGCGCCGGCTCAGTGCCGGTGGCGACAGCGCCAATTCGGCCGAAGCGGCCTTGATCGATCCCAGCCGCGCGACCTGAACAAAGGCCTCGATCGCGGTCAGGGGTGGCAATCTACGCATGAAAATTCTGCTCTATTGTGCGTTGCACCATATACCCCATACTCGAAACCTAACATCCCTCCTCGTAGTTTGGCCAGCAGTAGTTGCATGAAACGCATCTATCACTTCTCTTTTCGCACTTGCACAATAAACTGTGCCGGTGCACAAAGACGGTGCCTTTCAGGCATCCTCTCCTAAAACTTTCAAGGCCGATCCTCCGGGGTCGGCCCTTTTTTTGTCTTTTCAACGGCTTGACCAGTCACGCTCCGCGAAAAGCGCCGGGCCCCCATGCGGCGATCCCGCCTTAACTCTCGCATTGCCGGAACCTGCTCCCTATCTCACGCGCTGAACAGCGTGTTTGCGAGGGGAATCTCATGGCCGATAGCGAATCACCGGTCCACAAATTGCAAGTCGCCAATGCCCGGCCCGAAGACAGCGGCCGTGGCCTGGCGCATATCCCCCGCGCCCTGATGGCGGCCCTCGGCCTCGCCGAGGGCGATGTGATCGAGATCGTCGGAAAATCCACCACCCCAGCCCGCGCCGTCTCGCCTTACCAGGAGGATGAGGGGCTCGAGATCATCCGCATCGACGGGCTGCAGCGCGCCAATGCCGGCGCCGGCGCCGGCGATTTCGTCGAAGTGCGCAAGGTCGAATCCAAACCGGCGACCCGCGTCGTTTTTGCGCCCGCGCAACAGAATCTCCGGCTCGAAGGGTCATCCAACGCGCTGAAGCGAACCTTTTTCGGTCGACCGCTGTGCCAGGGCGATGTCGTCGCCACCGCTGGCCAGCAGCGCGTCGACAATATGCCTCCGGGCGTCCAGCAATTCCTCCGTGCGCCGGCCTATGCTCTGCAGGAGATCCGCCTGTCGGTGATCGCGACCAGCCCCAAGGGCGTGGTCCATGTCGACGAAAATACCGAGATCGAACTGCGTCCCGAATATGAGGAGCCCAAGGAAGCACGCCGCGCCGACGTCACCTATGACGATATCGGCGGCATGGGCCCGACGATCGACCAGTTGCGCGAAATGGTCGAGCTGCCGCTGCGCTACCCTGAACTGTTCCAGCGGCTCGGCGTCGATCCGCCCAAGGGCGTGTTGCTGCATGGGCCGCCCGGAACCGGCAAGACGCGCCTGGCGCGCGCGGTCGCCAATGAAAGCGCGGCCGAATTCTTCCTGATCAACGGTCCCGAGATCATGGGATCGGCTTACGGCGAATCCGAAAGCAAGCTGCGCCAGGTATTCGAGGAAGCGGCCAAGGCATCACCGTCGATCGTGTTCATCGACGAGATCGATTCGATCGCACCCAAGCGCGGCCAGGTGTCGGGCGAGGCGGAGAAGCGCCTGGTCGCTCAGCTGCTGACGCTGATGGACGGGCTGGAGGCACGCGCCAATGTCGTGGTGATCGCCGCGACCAACCGGCCCGAGGCAATCGACGAGGCGCTGCGCCGGCCCGGCCGGTTCGACCGCGAAATCATTGTCGGCGTGCCGGACGAACGCGGCCGCCGCGAGATCCTCGGCATCCATACGCGTGGCATGCCGCTCGGCGACAAGGTCGATCTCGGCGAACTTGCCCGGACCACCTATGGCTTTGTCGGTGCCGATCTCGCTGCCCTGGCGCGCGAAGCGGCGATCGAGGCTGTGCGCAAGATCATGCCGCGGCTCAACCTTGCTGAAGGCACGATTCCGCCTGAAGTGCTCGATACGCTGGCGGTGACGCGCGAGGATTTCCTCGATGCGCTGAAACGCGTCCAGCCGAGCGCGATGCGCGAGGTGATGGTCGAGGCGCCACGCGTGCGATGGGAGGATGTCGGCGGGCTCGACAAGGCGCAGATGCGGCTGAAGGAAGGCGTGGAACTGCCGCTCAAGGATCCGGATGCGTTCCGCCGCCTGGGCATCCGACCGGCCAAGGGCTTCCTGCTCTACGGCCCGCCCGGCACCGGCAAGACGCTGCTCGCCAAGGCGGTCGCGCGCGAGGCGGAGGCGAATTTCATCGCCACCAAATCGTCCGACCTGCTGAGCAAATGGTATGGCGAAAGCGAGCAGCAGATCGCCAAATTGTTCAGCCGCGCCCGCCAGGTCGCGCCGTGCGTGATCTTCATCGACGAACTCGATTCGCTCGTCCCCGCACGCGGTGGTGGTCTTGGCGAACCGCAAGTCACCGAACGGGTGGTCAACACCATCCTCGCCGAGATGGATGGGCTTGAGGAGTTGCAGTCGGTCGTCGTGATCGGCGCGACCAACCGGCCGAACCTGATCGATCCGGCGCTGCTTCGTCCCGGCCGCTTCGACGAACTCATCTATGTCGGCGTGCCCGACAAGGATGGCCGCCGCCGCATCCTGGCGATCCAGACCGGCAAGATGCCGCTGGCCGATGATGTCGATCTCGATTCGCTCGCCGAGCGGACCGATCGCTTCACCGGCGCCGATCTTGAGGATCTGGTGCGCCGGGCCGGCCTGGTGGCGTTGCGTCAGTCGCTCAGCGTCGCGCAGGTGTCGATGGCGCATTTCGAGGAAGCACTGGACGAATCGCGCGCCTCGGTCACGCCGGACATGGAACGCGATTATGAGCAGATGGCATCGCGCCTGAAGCAGGATGCGGCGGCGCTGCAGCCGATCGGCTTCATCTCGCCCGGTCAGTTGCGCCCGCGCGGGCCGAAGGGAGCGGATTGACCGAACCTCCGCATGCCGCCGCCACGGGATCGATGACAGGCAGCAGGAAGATCAACCCCGGGATCGTATTCGGCGTCGCCGCCTATACGATCTGGGGCCTGTTGCCGAGCTTCATCAAGCTGCTCCATCCGCTGCCGGCGCCGGACATTCTGGCGCACCGTATCCTGTGGTCGCTACTGCTGCTGCTGATCCTGGCGGTGGCTCTGCGCCATGGGCCGGCGCTGCTCGGAATCGTGCGGACACCCCGCCTGCTGATCGCACTGACGGCATCGGCGTCGCTCATCGGCATCAACTGGCTCGTCTATATCATCGCGATCAATAGCGGCCATGTCGCCCAGGCCAGCCTGGGCTATTTCATCAACCCGCTGGTCAATGTCGTGCTCGGCGTGGTGATTCTGCGCGAGCGGCTTGGCCGGATCGAGGCGGTGGCAGTGTTGCTTGCCACGGCCGCTGTAGCCTTTCTGGCAATCTGGCAGGGCAGTATCCCCTATATCCCGCTGACCCTGGCGTTCTCGTTCGCTTTCTATGGCCTGATCCGCAAGATGACGCCGGTCGACGCGCTTGACGGGCTGTTGATCGAGACGTTGATTCTTGCGCCGGCCGCGTTCGCCTGGCTGATGCTGGCAGGTACGACGCTGGGGTCGGCCGGGCCGGGCTGGCCCTTGCTCGCTGCAAGCGGTGTCGTGACCGCGCTCCCCTTGCTGCTCTTCGCTGCAGCGGCAAAGCGCGTTCGATATTCCGATCTCGGGCTGCTGCAATATCTCGCACCGACGCTGCAACTGGTGCTTGCGGTGTTCGTCTATGGAGAGAAATTGCATCCCGCTCAGATCGGCGCCTTCATCACGATCTGGATCGCGCTGGCCATTTATGCCGTCGGGGCCTCGATCAGCGCGCGGCGGTCGGCCATGGTCGTGCCTGATTAGAATGGATCGGCACCGGATGGTGCACATCGATTCAACTGTGCCGATGGCCGTGACAAGGTGGTGGCGGACGGGACGCCAGCCGGCGTTCCGCCCCGCTCTTTGACATGACCGGAAAAATATCGCGCCCCCGCGACCGCTGTTTCGACAGGAACAGGGGTCGCTCACCCCTGTTCCTGCGCAGTTCACCCCTGTTATCGAAAACAGCGAAATATGACTCAAGATACTGAAAATAAAGAAGAAACCACCATTTCGATGCCAACTTAACAGGGGTGGGTTTTTTTATTGTCGCCGGAACAGCGGAAAGGTCGCGCGACTCGCGTCGCGGCAACGGGCTGACGATCGATCGGGGCCTAAGCCGGATCGTCGTCGGACATCGCCGGGGTCTTGAGGCTGCGCCAGGCATAGAAGATCAGGATCAGCAGCGCAGCACTCGCGGTCAGATAGGGCAGCGAATGCTGCGCTTCGTAGAGGCCGACGCCGATCGACGGGCCAAGCACGAACGATGCGCCATTGACCGAGGTGACCTTGCCCGCGACCGACCCCTGTGCCTCCGGCCCGACCGCGAGTGACGATCCGGCAGTGAAGCCGGGCCGGATCAGGCCGAACCCGGCCGAGGCGATCGCATAGGCCAGCGCGATGCCATAGAGCGAGGTGGCAATGCCGGTCAGCGCGGTGCCGACGGCCGCGATCACCAGCCCCGCGAGCACCAGCCGTCGCGGAGTCAAATTGAGCAAGGGGATCAGCCCCCATTGCACCAGGAGCGAAGACCCCGCACCCATCATCAGCACGATGCCGGTCGGCTGCAGGGCCTCGATCGGCGCAACCTTCAGTCGGTCGATCACCAGGAATCCGATCGCCTGACCGGTCATTGCCTGGGCATGGCCCATCACCAGCCCCATCACCATCCAGGCGCGAATGCGCGGATCATTATAACCGACCCGTTCGCTATGGGTGTGGGTGGCAGCGGTAACGCTCGCGCCGCTCGCCTGCCCGCCGATCGAGGGATAGGCATTTGCCGCGCCATGGGTGCCGGGTTCGGCGATCAGGTCGTTGGGCAGCATGTGACGCACGGCCAGGAAGATGCAGGCGCCGAACGCTGCACCGAAATAGGCCGGGCCGGCCAGCCCGATATCGAGGCCGCCGATATGGCCAAGCGTGAGATAGGGCGCGATCGCCGGCCCCAGGATCGTGCCGAGGCCGAACGCCGATCCGAGCAGAGTCAGCGCGCGTGTCCGCTCCTCGCGGGTCGTGCGTCCGGCGACCAATGCCTGGACCGCGGGTGGGGCGGCCGATCCGAAGCTGCCATAAATCAGCCGCCCGACGATGAAGCTGAGAAACGCCGCCGTTCCACCGATCCAGCCATTGATGCCCGCGGTCAGCACGATCCCGCACAATAGCAGCGAGATGGTGAATCCGCCGACACCGAGCAGGATCATCGCCCGCCGCCCGTGCCGGTCGGAACGATTTGCCCAGAACGGCGCCGAGATCACCCAGAGCAGCGCCGAGACCGAGAACGCGGCGGCAACCGCGCTGTCGGGCACTTTCAACGACCGCCCCAGCGCCGGCAGGACCGATTGCAGCGCGGTATTGCCGGCCGCGATGGTCAGCATGACGAGGAAGAGAAGGATGAAGTCGCGATTGACCGGTGCTGAAGTTTTCGGGGCCGCCTTCACGATCGCGCCCAGGCATAATTGCGCGCGATGCGGGCGACGATCACTTCATAATTTTCGTACCAGATTTCGCGCCCGGTATTGCGGATCGCGCTGTGTTCCGGGTTGGCGCGCCATGCCAGCGCGCTCTCCTCGTCCATCCAATAGCTGATCGTGATACCCAGCCCGTCCGGGCCACGTGTGCTATCGATGCCACGATAGCCCGGCTGGCGAGACGCCAGCTTTCCCATCGCTTCCGCCGCTTCGCCATATCCCGCATCGTCCGCATCGGTGCGGTGCGACAGGAAGATGACTGCGATCTGCCCGGTCCGGTCGTCGTGCATGTGCCTCGCTTAAGCGAATCGGGGGGTCGTGCAACCCCGGTTGGGCACGACACGCAACCCGATCGCTTGAATGTTCGTTACAAGTTTGCGACGGGTGATCCCAACACACCGTTTTTCCTTTACGACAGGACCATGATGCCAGCATCCACCGCCGCTCAACGCCGTCGGCGCCTTCGCGCCGCAGGCGTCCCTTCGCCCATGGGGATGTTCCTGAAAGGCTTTCTCAAGCATCCGGTCATGGTGGGGGCAATCTTCCCCTCCTCGGCCAAGCTGGTGCGCAAGGTCCTGTCCAAGGTCGATTGGCAGAACACGAAATTGTTCGTCGAATATGGCCCCGGCGTCGGCACGTTCTGCCCGTCGGTGCTCGAAAAGCTCGGTCCCGATGCAAAATATATCGCGATCGACACCAATCCCGATTTCGTACGCTATCTGCGCCATGAAATCACCGATCCGCGGTTCACCGTGGTGAATGGCTCAGCTGCCGATGTGCGCCAGATCATCACCGATCATGGTTTCGAACAGGCCGATTACGTCCTGTCGGGCCTGCCTTTCTCGACTCTGCCGGCCGGTGTCGGCGACGCGATCGGCGCCGCGACCGCCGATGTGCTTCGCCCGGGCGGCGCTTTTCTGGTCTATCAATATTCGCCCAAATGCTATGATTTCATCGTGCCCTACATCCCGCGGGTCGAACATACGATGGAGTGGTGGAACCTGCCGCCCGCCCAGCTCTACTGGGCGTGGAAAGACTAACCTGACGGATCGGGCAGCCTGTGGCGGCTTGTGAGCCGCATGATTAACGCGTAATCTCGGGCAGCTTCATGGCCACCAGATCCAAGACCAAATTGTCCTCGCCCTGGCGTCGTCGGTTTATCCGTACGCTGCAGGTGTTGGGCGTGCTCGGCTTTCTCGCGCTGATAGCGCTGGTCATCGCTGTCTATGTCGCGCGTTCCCAGCTGCCCAGTTACGAGGAGCTCAAATCGTCGCCCAACGGGCAGATGATTCGCGTCCATGCCGCGGACGGTACGGTCATTGTGTCGCTCGGGCCGAGCTATGGCGAATGGCTGCCCTACGACAAGATTCCGGGAGTGATGCGCGATGCGATGGTCTCCGTCGAGGATCGCCGCTTCCGGTCGCACCCCGGCGTCGATCCGATCGGCGTGCTGCGTGCGGTCAAGCTCGCCTTCAACAATCGCGGTACCGATAAAAGGCTGCAGGGCGCATCGACCATCACCCAGCAGGTCGCGCGCACCATCTTCCTGTCGAACAAATATGATTTCGGCCGCAAGATCCGCGAGGCGATCCTCGCCCTGGCGATCGAGCGAAAATTCTCCAAGGACCAGATCCTCGAACTTTATCTCAACAAGGTCTATTTCGGCGGCGGCGCATACGGCATCGATGCCGCGTCGCGTCGCTTCTTCGGTCATGGCGCCGACACGCTGAACCTCAACGAGGCGGCAGTCATCGCCGGCCTGGTCAAGGCCCCGTCACGCTACTCACCGACCGCGGATGCGGAAGCCGCGATCGGCCGTGCCGGCGTGGTGATCAAGCTGATGCAGGAAACCGGCAAGATCAGCGCCGCCCAGGCGGCCGGTGCCAATCCCTCCTCGGTCTCGCTCGCGCCCGAGCCGAAGCAGAACAGTGTCCGCTATTTCACTGACTGGGCATTGCCGCAGCTCGAAGTGCTGATCGACGAGACGCAACGCCCGCTGGAAGTGTGGACGACGCTGGACCTGAACATGCAGCGCGCCGCCGATGCCGCGATCCGCGCCAATGCACCGAAGAACGCGCAGGGTGCGCTCGTCACGATCGACCGCGACGGCGCGGTACGGTCGATGGTCGGCGGTACCGATTATGTCTCGTCCAACTATAATCGCGCGACCCAGGCGGTGCGGCAGCCGGGATCGGCGTTCAAGCTGTTCGTCTATCTCGCCGCGCTCGAAGCCGGTCACAAGCCGGAAGACACGCTGGTCGACGAGCCCGTCACGATCAAGGGCTGGACCCCGCGCAACTCATCCGGCGCCAACCGCGGCGAAATGACCCTGCGCACCGCCTTTGCCTATTCGGTCAACACCATCGCCGCCAAGCTGGGGCTGGAGGTCGGCTTCGCCACGATCGCCGACATGGCGCGCCGCTTCGGCATCACGACGCCGGTCGATACCCATCCGGCCATGGTGCTGGGCACGTCAGACGTTCGCCTGCTCGACATGACCCGTGCCTTTGCCAGTGTCGCCAACAAGGGTGTCGCGGTCACGCCATACGGTATCACCAAGGTGACCGCGCAGGGCGTGACGATCTACGCGCAGGAAGTCGATCGCAGTCAGGTGCTGGTCGCGCCCTATGTCGCAGCACAGATGACCGATCTGCTACAGACCGCGGTCAATACCGGTACCGGCAAGGCCGCCCAGATCGGCCGTCCCGTCGCCGGCAAGACCGGCACGACAACGTCGAACAAGGATGGCTGGTTCGTCGGATTCTCCAGCGGGCTCACCACCGGTGTGTGGATGGGCCGCGACGACGCCAAGGTCGTGCCCGGCCTGCAGGGTGGCACCGCGCCAGCACGCGCCTTTGCCGCCTTCATGAAGGTTGCCGTTGCCAATCGGCCGGTCGAGCAGTTCGATACCCAGGTCACTCTGCCCGAATGGCAGCTGGAACCCGACGAGGAATCCTATTTCGGCGAGGCCGATAACAGCCTGTTCGTCGATGCGGACGGCAACCCGGTCGAGCCGGGCACCACGGCAAATCCGGGTAGCGACGCGCAGGTCGATGCCGATGGCCAGCCTCTGCCCCCGGCTCAGGGCTCCGAAGCAAAGCCCGAACGGCTCGATCAGGACTGGATCGACCGCGTGCTCGACCGCAATCAGTCGCCCCCGCCAAGACCGAACTCTGCCCCGAACAAAGCGCCTTCCGCAGTGCCTCCACCGGAAGTGCCGCGTGCGCGGCCTCAGGAAACCCGTCCGAACCAGTGAAGCGCTGCGCCGTTGGCGCGCAGCCAGGCACGCGATGCGGCCGGATCGCCTTCGGTCAACGCATCGGCCAGCGCGTGGAATTCCGGCCCATGGTGCATATGCACCCGGTGCGCGACCTCATGCGCCACGGTCGATCGGCGCACAAACGCAGGCGCGAGGATCAGCCGCCAGCTGTAGCGAATGACCCCGGTCGAAGCGCAACTGCCCCAGCGCGCCCGCGGATCGCCGATCGCCACCCGGGTCACGCCGACCCCGGCCCGCGCGGCAAATTCGGCGGTTTCCGCACTCAGGATGCGCAGCGCTTCCCGCTTCAGCCAGAGTTCGATCCGCCGCGACAAGCCATCGAGCGAGCCGCCGCAACGCAACAGCGCTCCATCGCGCATCACCCGGCGGGAGGTGTCGGCATGCCAGTCGATGGTCAGCGTCGCATCATCGACCGGTATCTCGGCGCCGGGCACGAAAGGGCGCGCCCGCGGCAGTTTCGCGCGCTGCGCCTCGACCCAGCCGCGCTGTTCTTCGGCCCAGCGCAGCGCTTCTTTCAAGGGCGCGCGCGGCGGCAGCGTCAGGCGGACGCGCCCGCTTGCCGGATCGACCGACAGCTTGGCGCGGCGGGCGCGGGCGTTACGGACGACTTCGACCGGTGCCGTCACACCCCCTCCGTCACAGGCGCCGGTCGACGATATGATGCTCCAGCTCGCCGGCATCGACCTCTGAAATGGTCCATCCACGAACCGACTCGCCCGCGCGGTGCACCGCATCGCGATCGCCACAAACCAGATAGTGCCAGCGTGGCAGCGGCTCGCCGGCGGCACGCAGGCGATAAGCACAGGTTTCCGGCAACCAGTCGATGTCATGAACATTGTCACGCGTCAGCCGCACGCATTCGCTGACGTATGCATGACGATGGCGATAATTGGAGCATTGCCCGCTCGACCGGTCGAGCAGGCGGCAAGCGACATTGGTCGGGATCAGCTCGCCGGTTTCCTCATCCTCGAGCTTGTGGATACAGCATTTGCCGCATCCATCGCACAACGCTTCCCATTGCCCCCGGTCAAGCTGCTCGAGCGGCGTATCTTCCCAGAAGGCGCCGCTCATATGACCCAGCTCATCGCACCCAGCGCTTGAGTTCGGCGGCGATCGCCTCCGGTTTACCGTCCTGGGGCAGCAAGGCGAGCGGCTTGCCGTCCGGATCCATCAGATAGGCGACCCGCGCATGATCCATCAGATAGCCGCCGCCCGGTGCCGGATCGCCCTTCTTGTAATAGATCGCAAATGCCTTTGCGACCTTGGCGATCGCGTCAGGGGTCCCGGTCAGGCCGATCATGCGCGGGTGAAAGGCGCTGACGAACTGCTTGAGGACCGGCGGCGTATCACGTTCGGGATCGACCGAAATGAAGATCGGCACCACCTTGGCGCCCAGCGCGGGATCGCTCTTTTCCAGCGCGCGCAAGCCGGCGCCGAGATTCTGCACATCCACCGGGCAGACGTCGGGACAGAAAGTGTAGCCGAAATAGACGATGCGATATTTGCCCTTGAACGCCGTGTCGCTGACCAGATGCCCATCCTGATCGGTCAGCGTGAAAGGCCCGCCGATCGTCGCCCCTTCGAGCGGCGGCCGCGCCGGCGCGGAAGGTGCGGAGCAAGCGACAGGCATGGCCGCGACCAGGAGTGCGGCAATAGCGCGGGCGATCAGTTTCATAGCGTGGCCAGCCATGATCTGTTAAGGCGGAGCGCGCAAGTTGCGTTGATACGTCACCACAGCATAACAAGGGTCGGCACGACACGATGACCGTTCGTTTGAAGCAGATCGCGGTGGCTGCTGCCGCGCTCATGATGTCCTCTGGCGTCGCACAGGCGCAGCAGCAGTCCGAAAGCTACAAGTTCCTGCAGGCGGTACGCGACAGCAAGGGCGACGACGTGCTGAAGATGCTGAATCAGCCCGGCAGCCGCATCATCAACACGCGGGATATCGGGACTCGGGAAGGCGCGCTGCACATCGTCGTCAAGCGCGGCGATGCGACCTATCTACGCTTCTTGCTGCAGCAACAGGCTGATCCGAATTTACGCGATGGAGACGGAAATACCCCGTTGGCGCTTGCCGTGAATGGTGGCCAGGCCGCATTGGTCGATATCCTGATCACGGCCAAGGCCAATGTGAATCTCGGCAATTCGCGTGGTGAGACCCCGTTGATTCTCGCGGTTCAACGTCGCGACGTGGGCCTGGCCCGTACATTGCTCGCCGCCGGTGCGGACCCCGATCAGCCTGACTTGCTCGCCGGCATGTCGGCGCGTGACTATGCGCATGACGACAAACGGTCGTCGATCATGGCCAAGCTGATCGATGAGACACCGAAAAAACCACGTCGGGCAGTTTCCGGCCCCAAACTCTGATTCGGAAAAAGTCGGGCGGATTTGAAACGCCCTCCCGACGTCGACCTCAATAGGGGGTTCCGACTTCGGCCTCGGGATCGAGCATTCCGATCAGGCGACGGCCCGCACGACGGGCAAATGCCAGCGTGCAGCGCTTGCGCGTCGCGGCAGAAAGCGGATCGCTATGAGCTTCGCGGACGATCACCGCATCATAGCGGTCGGCGATGATGATACCGGTGCGTTCGGGCAGAAACGCCGCCCCATCGAGCGGCGCGGCATCGAAGCCGGCCGGCAACGCCCAATAGAACCGGTCGCAGCAGCCGAGATAGTCGGTCCATTTACCATCGCCGAGCAGGTCGGGGCGCGACACCTTGATCTCGACGATGATGATCTGGCCACGCGAATCGATCGCCATCAGATCGGCCCGCCTGCCACCATCGAGCGATACCTCGGCCATCGCGACAAGATCATGCCGCAACAGCATCCGAGTCGTGCCACGTGCGACATCGGCTGCGCACAGCGCGGATCCGGGATCCTCGACGCACGAATCGGCCGAAGCGGTATCGGTCAACGCAGAAACGGGAGGACGCTGAAGCATCCTCCCGATCTAGAACATTAAGCGAACGGAATAAAGCCCAAAGGCTTTTGGTTATACCGGATCAGCGATAGAAAACATGGTTTCCGATCGATGCGACCTTGCTCATCCGCCAGCCCGGCGCGACGCGACGCGCATGGAAATACAGCGCGTTGGCGGCGGGGCTATCCCAATGATCGGCCATTGCGACCTGTGCCACGGCAACCGCGGTGCGGAACTGCTTGTTGTTGGCGATGGTCGGGATATGGCCGCCGCGCACGAACGAGAACTGGCCGCGCTGGGTCACGACCGAGCAGACCGATTTCGGAAAGCGGCCGGATTTGGTCCGGTTGAGGATGACCTCAGCAACCGCGAGCTGGCCGGTGAGCGGCTCGCTCTTGGATTCGAAATAGATGGCGCTGGCCATGCAACGCAGATCGCCATCTACCGATGCGGGCGCGTCCTGGTCGGCAACGGCGGCGTCGAGGCTCGCATATTCCACATCGTCAGTGGTGACGACCGGCGCAGGCTCTTCGGTATCGATGGCAGGCGTGGAAGGCTGAGGCGCAGACTGGGGCACAACAGCCGGAATCTGCGTGGGCAGTGGAACCGGAATCAGCGTCGATGCGTTAATCGCGCGATCCAGTTCGAAGGCGAAGCCCGGTGTGCTGACGCCGATAAGTCCGGCGATTCCGAGCGACATCGCCGCGAGTGTTGCGGCGCGTTGAAAAAACGACATTCAATCTTCGAACTATGCGGTTGGTGCGCGGAACGGCCGGCTCAGAAGGAGCGATCGCCCGGGCTGCCCCCCGACTGCGTAATCGAACGGATCGCACCCGCATCGACACAACGCATTTGACAGTGCAGCCTGCTATCTTTGTGCAGCGCACAATGTCAATCGCCGAGGATCGTTTCAGCGGCGAACCGTTCCGCGAACGGGATGTCCAGTTCGACCACCCACAAATCCGGATCGCGTGATCGCCGGCGCTGCCAATACGCCGTAATTTCCGATGGATTATCAACTATTTGACGAGACGATTCGATCAACGCGACAGCGCCATCCGGCCCGATACCGCGTTCCAGCGCACGCGGATTTTGCCCATTTTCCAACGCGATGATCAGTATCGCGCCGGCCTGAGCATCGCCCCGGGCGAGCATCATGCCCATTCCACCCGCATCGTTCACCCGCCGCAGCAACGCGCTGACCAGGATCCCGCTGGGCAACCGCCCGCTCATGTAACGGCGCGATATCCGGGCAGGCTGGCCAACGCGACCCGGGACCGCATGAAGGTGCCGGTTCCCCGCGCCGCTTCCTCGCCATCGGCATCGATCAGCCGTGCTTCGGCAACGAATACACGCCGCTGACCACTGACCCAGCGGCCTTCCGCAGTTACCGGTCCGGCTTTGAGCGGACGCGTGAACAACAAGTTGAACGCAGTGGTGAGCAGGAAACGGTCGGTGACCAGGCTGTTCACGGCGTAGAAAGCCGCATCGTCGAGCATCTTGAAATAGCTCGTCCCATGGGCAGCGCCCGCGGCATGATAATAACGTTCGTCGATCAGGAAATGGATTCGAGCAAAGCCGCTTGCGGGAATCTCCAGCGTCGAGTCGAACAGCTGGTTGATCGGGGCCGCAGCATAAAGCGCTTCGAGCGCGCGAAAATGCGCTTCGGCCCCGCTCGCGGGCTCAGGCGGCATCGCGTGCTTCGTCTTGCGTAAACAAGGCATACAGCGCGTCGGGCGACCCCGCGCCGCGCAGCTTGGCGAGAAAGCCGCGATCGCGCAGCCGCCGCGACACGCGTGCCAAAGCCTTCAGATGCGCCGCACCCGCATCAGGCGGCGAGAGCAGCACGAAAACCAGATCGACCGGCAAATCATCGATCGCCTGGAATTCGACCGGCTGTGCCAGCCGGGCAAACAGACCGATCACCTGCGGCAGGCCCGCAAGCTTGCCGTGCGGAATGGCCACGCCGCCGCCAAAACCGGTCGACCCGAGCTTCTCGCGCGCCGTCAACGCATCGGCGATGATCTTGGCATCAAGCCCGTGGATATCGGCAAGCATAGCCGCAACTTGCTGCAGCAACGCCTTTTTGGTCCCCGCGACCAGCCCTTGAACCACGGCCTCGGGCAGCAGCAGATCGCTGAAATCGGTCATCATCGTCCCTGAAACGCTCTTGCGTAATCGCCCCCGCGTTCGGGCGCCCATAGCGCCGAACGCGGGTTCGTGAAAGCCGCTCAGGCCGAGCGGTGCGGCTCGACCCAGCCGATCGTCCCGTCGCCGCGGCGATAGACCATATTATAGGCGCCCGATCCGCTGTTCTTGAACAGCAAGGCAGTGGTGTTGCGCAGGTCGAGCATCATCACCGCATCGGAAACGCTTGCGTCGGGAACATCCACGCGCGTTTCCGCGACGATCAGCGGAAAGTCCGCCGCCTCTTCATCCTCGGTTTCGCGGAACACGGTATAGCCGGCATTGTCATAGGCACCGTTTTCCACCGCGCCATTCGCCGCACCGGCGGAATGACGATCCTTCAGGCGGCGCATATAGCGGCGCAGCTGCTTTTCGATCTTGTCGGCCGCGCCATCGAACGAGACATGGGCGTCCTTGCCGTTGTTCGTTCCCTTGAGCACCAGACCATGCATCACATGCGCGACGATGTCGCAGGTGAAGCCATTATCGTGCGGACCCTTGCCGAAGGTGACATGCGCCGAAATCGCGCGTGCGAAATACTTCGTGGCAATGCCCTGGAGTCGATCTTCGACATGGCTTTTCAGTGCCTTGCCGGTGTCGACCTGATGGCCCGATACCCGGATTTCCATGAGCATTCTCCTTATTGGGGACCACCGATCTGGGTAGGCCCCGTCATCGCGTCAACCTGACGCCTCAAGCCGCCAAAGGGGATTGGCGATCTTCTCAATAAACGCCGCGTGGCGCGCAAGTTCCGCTTCGCTGGGTTCGAAAATGCGCGGCGGACGTACCACGGCCGGCGCCGCGACGGGTGCGAAGCTGGTCTGTTCCTCGACTGTCTCGGTCACCAGGGTCAGCCCGATCTGACGACCGCCGGTCAGTTCGACATAGACTTGCGACAGCAATTGCGCATCGAGCAGCGCCCCGTGCAGCACACGGTGGCTGCGGTCGATGCCATAGCGGCTGCATAGCGCATCCAGGCTGTGCTTCGCGCCGGGATGCCGCGTACGCGCCATCGCAACGGTATCGATCATCCGTCCCATATCGATCGGGGCCCGTCCGGCCCGTGCCAGCTCGCCGTTGAGGAAGCCGAAGTCGAACCCGGCATTGTGCGCGATGAGCGGACAGTCGCCAAGAAACTCGATCAGCGCTTCGGCCTGGTGCGAGAAGAGCGGCTTGTCGGCAAGGAAGGTATCGCCCAGCCCGTGAATCCGCTGCGCCTCGGGCGGCATCTGGCGCTCGGGGTTGAAGTAGGCGTGGAAGGTGCGGCCGGTCTCGACCCGGTTGACGATCTCGACGCAGCCGATCTCGACCATCCGGTCGCCATTGTCGAAGCTGAAGCCGGTGGTTTCGGTGTCGAAGACGATTTCGCGCATGAGTGTGATTATCTGCCTTCGGAGCCGATCAAGCAAGCGATCACAGCATCAACCGCCGCACGTGTCTCGCCGAGAGAACCGCCCGTCGGAATGATAAAATCGGCGCGCGCCCGCTTCTCCGCATCCGGCAGCTGGCGCGCGAGAATCGCATCGAGTCGGTCGGCGTGCATGCCGGGCCGAGCGAGGACCCGGGAGCGCTGCACATCGACCGGTGCGCTGACCACCACCACCTTGTCGACTCTGGCTTCGCCGCCGGTTTCGAACAGCAGCGGGATATCGAACACGACCAGCGGAGCGGCCTTGTTTTCAGCCAGAAAAGCGGCGCGATCTTCCCCGACTGCGGGATGAACCAGCGCTTCGAGTCGCTTGAGCGCCGCCGGATCGCCCAGCACGGCTTCGCCAAGCCGGGCCCGATCGACACCCTCCACACCGGTGCTGCCGGGAAACATCGCCTCGATCGCCGCGACCAGCCGCCCGCCCTCGCCCTGCAGTTGATGGACCGCGGCGTCGGCATCGAACACCGGTATGCCGCGATCCGCGAACATCGCCGCCACGGTCGATTTGCCCATGCCGATCGACCCGGTCAGCCCGATCACGATCATGATGTCAGCAGATCTCGCAGCTCGTCATCGCGGTCACGCGGGGGCTCAGCGCCGAACAGCAGCTCGAACGCAAGCGCGGCCTGGCCGATCAGCATGTCGAGTCCATCGACGGTATCGAGGTCACGATCTCGCGCCGCGGCAAGTAACGGCGTTTCGAGCGGCGCATAGACGATATCATAGACCAGAGCGTTATCGGGTAACGGCGCCAGGTCGATCTCGAGCGGCGGTTGCCCGATCATGCCCAGCGCGCTGGTGTTGACCAGTAGCATCGCGGACGGCAGCGCGGCACTCAGCGACAGCGCCTGGCCCTTCAACCCAAAGGAGGACAACAAAGCTGCAGCCTTCAGCACATTGCGATTGAGGATCGTCACCGGCCCGACCCCGACCCGGGACAAGGCAAACAGGACGGCCCGTGCCGCCCCGCCAGCACCGATCACGATCACCGGCTTTCCGGCCAGATCGAGATCGGCAATCGGTGCATAGAATCCGCCGGCATCGGTATTGGTCCCGATCACCGCGCCATCCTCGACCCGCAGTGCAAGATTGATTGCACCGATCGTGCCGCGCACCCCGCCGCGATCTTCGATCAGCTCAAGCGCTGCCTGTTTGTGCGGCAGGGTGATGTTGCACCCCCGCCAGAGCGGATCGGCGCGGCGTGCGGCAAAATAGTCCGGCAGATCCCCGGGCGCGACCCGGTAGGCGCGATACTCGGCATCGATGCCGAGCGCCTTGATCCAGAAGCCGTGAATCAACGGTGATTTGGACTGGATGATCGGATCGCCGATCACCTCGGCATAAGGCCTGCTCATGCCGGCAACACTCCCCTGACGCGCAGATAATCGAGTACCGGTAGCAATGGCATACCGAGAACGGTGAACTGGCTGCCCTCGATCCGGCTGAACAATTGCGCACCTGGCCCCTCGATCCGGTAACAGCCGACACAGCCCGAAATCGCCGGCCATTCGGCATCGAGATAGGTGTCGATGAACGCATCGGACAAAGGCCGGACATGCATTTTCGCGCGGTCGACGATACGCCAGATTGCCCGGCCCTGTTCGGCCATCACTGCGGCGCTGACCAGTTCGTGCCGTTTGCCCGACAGGCGGCGGAGATGCTCGGCCGCTTGAGCACGATCAATTGGTTTGTCGAGCATCGTGCCGTCCTCAAGCGCGACGATCGAATCGCTGCCCAGCACCAGGGCTTCGCCATCACGCTGCGATACTTTCAGCGCCTTCAGCTCGGCGAGCGCGTCGGCCATGTCACGCGCGGCCAGGCCTTCGCCAGCGAAAGCCGCCTTGGCGCTCTCCTCATCAACGCCGGCCGCGAGCGCCTCGAACGGCACGCCGGCGGCGGTCAGCATCGCCCGACGCGAAGCACTCTGCGAAGCAAGAACCAGTCTCATGCCGCATCGTCCCGTTCGCTCACCAATGCTATGATTGCCGCAGCCGTCTCCTCGATCGAACGTCGCGTAACGTCGATCACCGGCCACCCATTGTCAGCGAACATGCGCCGCGCAAAAGCTACCTCGCGAGTCACCGCTTCCTGGTTTACATAATCGGTCTCGGGCACCTGGTTGAGCGACAACAGGCGATTGCGCCGCACCTGAATCAACCGGTCGGCACTGGTGGTCAGGCCAACCACCAGTGGATGCTTCAGCGAGTAAAGCGCGTCCGGCGGCGGCGATTCCACCACGATCGGGATATTGGCAGTCTTGAATCCGCGATTGGCGAGATAGATTGAGGTCGGCGTCTTGGAAGACCGCGAGACGCCGGCAAGCACGATATCGGCTTCCTCCCAATTCTCCCAGCCGATGCCGTCATCATGTGCCATGGTGAACTGGATCGCATCGACGCGCGCGAAATAGGCGGCGTCGAGTGCATGTTGCCGGCCCGGCCGCGCCTTGGCCTGCTGGCCGAGCAGTCCGGACAGGGCGTCATTGACCGAATCAAGCGGGGCCACCGCCGGGAGGCCCAGCGCGCGGCATCGCGCCTCGAGTGTTCGCCTGGTGGTGCTGTTGACCAGGGTGAAGATCACCAGCCCCGGATTCTGCGCGATTTCCTGCAGGATGCGTTCAAGATGCGCCTCGGTCCGTACCATCGGCCAGAAATGACGGATCGTCTCGACATCGTCATATTGCGCCAGCGCCGCCTTGGCGATGTTCTCCAGCGTCTCGCCGGTGGAATCGGAGAGGAGATGGAGGTGCAACCGCATCAGCTGGGCAAGTCTGTGGACAACATGACTCGAATCGGTAGCGGAACTTCGCCGATGCGAAAAGGCGGCGTTGGTCTGCGGATAAGTCGCACTTTGTCCACAATCTCGTCGACAGGCGACGATTCCGCCCACAGCCTGTGGATAAGGAGGACAAATTGTCCGACTCAGCGCAGGAGCGCGAGACTCGTGCCGTCAAGCTGTTGGCATTATCGGGATGACCGCATAAGCCCCGGCATCCACCTGCCAATCACTTCAATCACCTCTTAGATTCTTAAATCTATATAGAAGAAGGAATGCTCGGCGTTGACCGATGCCCCGGTTTCCAAACCTCTGCTCGCCACGCTGAAGGGCGCGAAATTTCCGGTCCCGCCGGTCTGGCTGATGCGCCAAGCAGGGCGGTATCTGCCCGAATATCGCGCGCTGCGGGCTGAGAAAGGCGGCTTTCTGACACTGGCGACCGATCCGGAATCGGCCGCCGAGGTAACGCTGCAGCCGATCCGCCGCTTCGGGTTCGACGGTGCGATCCTGTTTTCCGACATTCTCATGATCCCCTGGGCGCTGGGGCAGGATCTGAGCTTCGGAGTCGGCGAGGGGCCCCGATTGGAGCCGGCGCTGGTCGATCATGCGCTGACGGGGCTGCAAACCGCCCCAGAGCGCCTCGAACCGATCTATGCGACGGTAGCCCAGGTGGCCGCGGCGCTTTCACCGGAAACGACCTTTCTGGGTTTTGCCGGCAGCCCCTGGACCGTTGCCACGTATATGGTCGCCGGTCATGGCAGCCGCGATCAAGGCGAGACGCGCCGCTTCGCCTACGGCGATGAAGCCGCATTCGGCACGATCATCGATGCGATCGCCGATATGACGGTCGAGTATCTCTCGCGCCAGATCATGGCAGGAGTCGATGCCGTGCAGCTGTTCGACAGTTGGTCCGGCAGCCTGTCGCCGGCGCAATTCGAACGCTGGGTTATCGCGCCGACCGCACGGATTGTCGCGGCGCTGCATGATCGTCATCCCGGCACGCCGGTGATCGGCTTTCCCAAGGGCGCGGGCGGGAAACTGCCGGCTTATGCGCGGGAGACCGGCGTCGATGCGCTCGGGCTCGACGAGACGGTCGACCCGCTTTGGGCGGCAGCGTCGTTGCCGCGTGACCTGCCTGTGCAGGGCAATCTTGATCCACTGGTGCTGATCGCCGGTGGGCCCGCTCAGGATGCAGCAGCCTCGCGCATTCTTGAAGCGTTTGCCGATCGGCCGCATATCTTCAATCTCGGCCACGGCATCCTGCAGGATACGCCGATTGCCCATGTCGAGCGGCTGCTCGCCTTTGTTCGGAGGTCGTGATGATCGCTATGCTCGGCAGTGCCTATCCCTGGATCAAGGCAGCGCACATCATCTTCGTGATCTTCTGGATGGCGGGCATGTTCATGTTGCCGCGTTATCTCGTTTATCATCAGGAAGCCCTGGAAAAGACGGGCGCCGGATCGGCTGAGGCGCAACTGTGGGTCGAGCGCGAGAACAAGCTGCGCAAGATGATCCTGACGCCGTCGATGATCCTCGTCTGGCTGCTTGGTCTGACCCTCGCCGCCAATCTCGGGCTTTTTTCGGGTACGCCGGGGCTCGGCTGGCTCCACGCCAAGCTGTTTCTGGTGATCGTGCTCAGCGGCTATCATGGCTGGGCAATAGGCTATGCGAAGAAGCTTGCTGCCGGAAAGCCGACCCTCGCCGGCAGGCAATTGCGGATGCTCAATGAGCTGCCGGCGATTCTCGTGACGCTGATCGTCGTGCTGGTGATCGTTCGCCCGTTCTGAACGGCTTGACTTGGGCGGGGTGCGCACCTAGTTCGCAGATAGCCAGTACGCGCTCCTGCCGTGCTGGTCCTTCCTCCAGCATCGTCGCATATTCTTTGCAGACTGACGCTCCCCGACCAGCCCCGTGACGCCGGACGCCCCAAATGCATCTCAAAGACCTGAAAAACAAAAAACCCGCCGAACTGGTCGAAATGGCCGAGGAGCTTGGCATCGAGGGGGCATCGACGCTGCGCAAGCAGGATCTGATGTTCGCGATCCTCAAGGTCCAGGCCGAGAACGGCGAACAGATTATGGGTCTCGGCACGATCGAGGTGCTACCCGACGGTTTCGGTTTCCTGCGCTCCCCGGAAGCGAATTATCTCGCCGGTCCCGACGATATCTATATCTCGCCCAACCAGGTCCGTAAGTTCGGCCTGCGTACCGGCGATACGGTCGAGGGCGAAATTCGCGGACCCAAGGACGGCGAACGCTATTTCGCTCTGGTCAAGCTCACCGCGGTCAATTTCGACGATCCCGATGCGGTCCGTCACCGCGTCAATTTCGACAATCTCACCCCGCTCTACCCCGACGAGAAGCTGACGCTCGATCCGCAGGATCCGACGATCAAGGACAAGTCGGCGCGGGTCATCGACATCGTATCGCCGCAGGGCAAGGGTCAGCGCGCGCTGATCGTCGCACCGCCGCGCGTCGGGAAGACCGTCTTGCTGCAGAACATGGCCAAGGCGATCACCGACAATCACCCCGAGGTGTTTCTGATCGTCCTGCTGATCGACGAGCGGCCTGAGGAAGTGACCGACATGCAGCGCTCGGTGAAGGGCGAAGTCATTTCCTCGACCTTCGACGAACCCGCACAGCGCCACGTCCAGGTCGCTGAAATGGTGATCGAAAAGGCTAAGCGCCTGGTCGAGCATAAAAAGGATGTCGTGATCCTGCTCGATTCGATCACGCGTCTCGGCCGCGCCTACAACACCGTCGTGCCGTCATCCGGCAAGGTGCTGACCGGCGGTGTCGATGCAAACGCTCTGCAGCGCCCGAAGCGCTTCTTCGGCGCTGCGCGTAATATCGAGGAGGGCGGCTCGCTCTCGATCATCGCCACTGCGCTGATCGATACCGGCAGCCGCATGGATGAAGTCATCTTCGAAGAGTTCAAGGGCACGGGTAACTCGGAAATCGTGCTCGACCGCAAGGTCGCCGACAAGCGCATCTTCCCGGCGCTCGACGTCGGCAAGTCCGGCACCCGCAAGGAAGAGTTGCTGGTCGACCAGGGCAAGCTGTCGAAGATGTGGGTGCTGCGCCGTATCCTCATGCAGATGGGCACGATCGACGCGATGGAGTTCCTGCTCGACAAGATGAAGAATTCGAAGACCAATGAAGATTTCTTCGATTCGATGAATCAGTAGGATGATCCTCGAACACGCGCTGCTGCAGGTCAGACCGGGGCAGGGCGCGGCGTTCGAGGAAGCGATCCTGGCGGCGCGCCCGTTGATCGCGGCGTCGCCCGGATTCATCTCGATCGAGGTCCGCCGCGCGTCCGAACAGGCAGATTTATACCTGCTGATCGTTGGCTGGACCGATATCGCTGCGCACCGCGACGGATTCCGTACCTCGGATCGATATGCGCAGTGGCGCGCGCTGCTGCATGGCTTCTATAAGCCGATGCCGGTCATCGCTTATTTCGATCAAAATCTGTTTGCCCAAGATCCATTAGCCCAAGATCCATTAGCGGAGTCGATCCTTTGAGCGTCATCGCCTTATTGTCCGCCGCTGCCCATACGGTCGAACCCATGTCGCTGAGCTGGCTATGGGATCATATCGTCAGCGATTTCGCCAATATCGGCACGGCCTCGGCGATGACGGCGTTCGCGACCGTCGTGCTGCTCGATGTCGCGCTGGCCGGGGATAATGCGATCATCGTCGGCGCACTGGCCGCGGGATTGCCGGCCGATCAGCGCAAGAAGGTGATCGCGATCGGCATTCTCGCCGCCTTGCTGTTGCGCATCGTGTTTGCCGTGGCCGTGCTCTACGGCCTGGAAAGCTTCAAACATTATGGCCTGGTGCTTGGCGGCGGCCTGTTGCTGCTCTGGGTCGCATGGAAAATGTACCGCGAACTGCGCCCGCGCGGTGCCCCCGGCGGGTCTGCCGAGGTGGATGGCGACGAGCATAGCGGGATCAGACCGGCCAAGAGCTTCATTTCCGCTGCCTGGGCGGTCGCGGTCGCCGATGTGTCGATGAGCCTCGACAATGTGCTCGCCGTGGCCGGTGCGGCACGCGCGCATCCCGGTATCATGGTGATCGGCCTGATTCTTTCGGTCGCGCTGATGGGCATCGCGGCCAATGTGATCGCCAAATATATCGAACGCTATCGCTGGATCGCCTGGGTCGGCCTGGTCATCATCCTGTATGTTGCGGGCAAGATGATCTTCGAGGGCTGGCACGACATGCAGCCCTTTATCAGTAGCGTCACTGGCTAACATACGGACCAATCGCGATAATATCACGATTGGTCCGTTTTTCCCTAACCGAGATGCTCGGCGAAAAATGCTGCACTGCGGCGATCCGCGAGATTGGCAGCGTCCGCTGAACGACGCTCACCGATTTCGGTCGCAAAGCCATGATCCTCGCCGGGATAATCGTGCAGCGTGACCTTGGGATGATCGTCCAGTCCCTCGTGCATCCGGGCCTGGGCAGCCTTGTCGACGAAATGATCCTCCTGCGGAATGTGCAGCAGCACCGGATGCGCGATCGCATGCTTCTCACCGAGCAGGCCGTCGATGCCGACGCCATAATAGCCGATGCTGGCATCTACATCGGTGCGCGTGGCGGTCATGAAGGCGAGGCGGCCGCCCAGGCAATAGCCGACCGCGCCGACCTTTCCGCCATCGACCAAAGCGCGCGCCGCACGGATCGTCGCTTCGATATCGGTGACGCCGAGTTGCTGATCGAATTCACCGAACAACCCCAATCCACGTTCGAATTCCGGCTTGATGTCGGGATCCAGCTCAATGCCCGGCGCGATTCTCCAGAACAGGTCCGGCGCGATGGCAAGATAGCCATCTTCGGCCAGGCGGTCGCATTTACGGCGAATACCGGCATTCACGCCGAAAATTTCCTGGATGACGACGATCGCGGCCCGCGGCGTTTCCGCCGGCTCGGCGACATAGGCGCTGAAGTTGCCGTCATGGTCGAGTGTGTCGATGCTGATCGTCTTGGTCATAACAGCGTCTTTCCAGCGTAGCGGCGCTCATGATCGAGCAACCATGATTTGGTGGCAGGCCCGTCGCCTGCTGAATAGGCCCCGAGTCCACCATCGGCATTGAGCACGCGGTGGCAGGGTACGATAATCGGAAACGGATTACGCGCGCAGACTTGGCCGATCGCGCGCGCGCTCGAGCCGATCGACCGCGACAGATCACCATAGCTCATCGTTTCGCCGAACGGGATGCCGATCATCGCCTGGCGCAGCATATTGCCGCGTGGCGTCGCCGCCGGCGAGAGGGGAAGGTCGAAACTGTTGCGCGTGCCGGCGAACCACTCACCGAGCTGGGCGGCCGCAGCGATCACCGCGGTTGCTTTTCCGGCGACGGAATCGCGGTCGCCCGGCTCGATCGCAATCGACTCGACGCTCGAAACCGTGCCTGAAACGCGCACCATGCCGATGGGCGTTGCGATCAGGGCAAAGTCGCGCGCATACATGGGCAGGATTATGCCGAGCGCTCGATAATCGCTCAAGCGGAGATGACGCGATGAAGATCAATGTCGAGGTGGACTGCACCCCTGAAGAGGCGCGCCGCGTGATGGGGTTGCCTGATTTCACCCCGGTCCATGAAAAATACATCGCGATGCTCAAGGATTCGATGGACGGTGTGGTCGCCCCCGACATGCTTGAAAATGTGATGAAGAGCTGGGCGCCGATGGGTGATGCCGGCATGAGCTTCTGGCGCAAGATGTTTGAGTCCCCGACCAAGTCCGGCGACTGACCGAATGGAGACGATCTTCGCGGTATCGAGCGGCGCGCCGCCCGCGGCGATCGCGGTGCTGCGGGTCAGCGGACCAGAGGCTTTTACTGCGACAGCGGCGCTCGCCGGAGCCTTGCCGCCGGCGCGTATCGCCACGCTCCGCAAACTGCGCACGGCGGATGGCGATATTCTCGATCATGCATTGCTGCTGATCTTTCCAGGTCCTGCAAGCGCGACGGGAGAAGATCTGGCGGAGCTTCATCTTCATGGCGGACGCGCGGTTGTCGCGGCGGTCGAACACGCGCTCGAAAATATGGCGGGACTGCGTCGGGCCGAACCGGGCGAGTTCACTCGCCGAGCGCTGATGGCGGGCAGAATCGACCTGACCGAGGCGGAAGGGTTGGGCGATCTTCTCAGCGCGGAGACGGAAACCCAGCGTCGTGCGGCAATGACGGCGGCACAAGGCGGCGTGCGTCGCCGGGTGGAAACATGGTCGGCGCGGTTGCTCGGCCTGGCGGCGCGAGCCGAAGCACAGCTCGATTTTGCCGATGAGGATGATGTCGCGCCGGAAGAGGCGGGGGATATCACGGCCGCCGCGCGCGCGCTGGCCGACGATATTGCCGCCATTGTTGCTGCGCCACCGATCGAGCGGCTGCGCGATGGCGTTCGCGTGGTGCTGGCGGGTCCGCCCAATAGCGGCAAGTCGACGCTGATCAACGCGCTGGCCGATCGCGACGTGGCGATCGTCTCGCCAATTGCCGGCACGACGCGGGATCGGATCGAAGTGCCGGTCAGTCATGGAGGAGTCGCCTATGTGCTGACCGATACCGCAGGATTGGCCGGGAGCACATCGGATCCGATCGAGGCGATCGGTATCGAGCGCGCGGAAGCAGCCATGGCCGCTGCCGATATTATTCTGTGGCTGGGGGAGGAAGTGCCGACTGTAACGAACAGCCTGTGGATCCATGCCCGGGCGGATCGCCTGGGTCGGGAAATGCTGCCGGAGGGCCGAGTGCTTGCCGTGTCGGCGGCGAACGGTATGGGGATCGTCGAGCTGTGGCAGCTCATCGACGCCCGGACCGCCACCTTGCTGCCGCGCCTCGATGATGTCGTCCTCAATCGACGGCAACGATTGCTTGCTGCGGAGTGCGGGACATTGCTCACCGAGGCGTCGCATGCGTCGGATATGTTGATCGTTGCCGAACAGTTTCGATTGGGGCTGGCGGCGCTCGACCGGATCACCGGGCACAGTGACACCGAAGCCATGCTCGACACCCTGTTCGGGCAATTCTGTATCGGCAAATGATGTTCCACGTGGAACAGCTTGCAGCCGATATGGCGAACAATTTTGACAGCGCGCCTGTGGCGACCTAGCGCACAGCCATGATCGCGTTCGATGTCATCGTCATTGGTGGAGGACATGCCGGCACAGAGGCTGCTGCGGCGGCCGCGCGTTGTGGCGCCCGCACCGCGCTGATCAGCTTCGATGCGAAAAAGATCGGCGCCATGTCCTGCAATCCGGCGATCGGGGGCCTTGGAAAGGGCCATCTCGTGCGCGAGGTCGACGCGTTCGATGGCTTGATCGCGCGTGCGACCGATGCTGCCGGCATCCATTATCGCATGCTCAATCGTAGCAAGGGGAGTGCGGTACAGGGACCACGCGTCCAGGCAGACCGGCGCCTTTATGCTGCGGCGATTCAGCGAATGCTTCGGGAGCAGGACGATCTCACCATTATCGAAGGCGAGGCGGCGGCGCTGTCGTTCGATCCTTCAGGTGCTGTGGGCGGCATAGCGTTGGCCGATGGCCGCACCGTGCCGGCGCGTTCGGTGATTCTGGCAACGGGCACTTTCCTGGGCGGACGAATGTTTCGGGGTGAGGAGCGCCTGGCTGGCGGCCGAGTAGGGGAAGCTGCGGCGACTCGTCTCGCGGTGCAGTTGCGCGACGCGAAACTGCCCATGGCGCGATTGAAGACCGGCACACCCCCGCGCCTCGACGGCCGTACAATCGACTGGTCGATGCTTGTCGAGCAACCCAGCGACGCTGAATTATGGACCATGTCGCCGGTGTCACAGGGCCGTCGCTTGCCGCAGCTCTTCTGCGCGATCACCCGGACGACCGAGCGCACGCACGATATCATCCGAGCCTCGCTTGATCGCTCTCCCTTGTTTGGCGGAGCGATTGCCGGGACGGGGCCGCGCTATTGCCCGTCGATCGAAGACAAGATCCATCGCTTCGGCGATCGGGACGGGCATCAGATCTTTCTCGAGCCGGAAGGGCTCGACGATTCGGCGATCTATCCCAACGGCATTTCCACGTCGCTGCCGACCGATGTTCAGGCCGCGATGATCGCCTCGATTCCCGGGCTGGAGAAAGCCGAGATCATGGTACCGGGCTATGCGGTCGAATATGATCATATTGATCCGCGCGCACTCGCACCGACGCTTGAGGTTCGTGCCATTCCGGGGCTGTTCTGTGCGGGCCAGATCAACGGCACGACCGGTTATGAAGAGGCGGCGGGGCAGGGGCTGATTGCCGGCCTGAACGCTGCGGCGCTCGCGCTCGGAACCGCCCCGGTCGTGCTCGATCGGGCAAGCAGCTATCTCGGCGTCATGATCGACGATCTCGTGTTGCAGGGCATTACCGAGCCCTATCGCATGCTGACGGCGCGGGCGGAGTATCGCCTTCGTTTACGGGCTGACAATGCGGAAACCCGGCTCGGAGAAGCGGCCGAGGCTGCCGGAGCGCTTGGAAATGAGCGACGCAGCCGGTTGACCTTACGTCGTGAAGCTCTGGCTGGAATTGTCGCGGTGCTCGATCAACGCGTTTCGGCAGCGGATATCGTGCAGCGCGGTGGTGTGGATATCGAAGGCCCGTCGCGCTCCGGGGCCGATTGGCTAAGGCTTGCGGGCATCGATCTTGCCCATATCGCTCCGGATCTGATCGACCGGTACGATCATGCCTTGATCGCGGAAGCCGTCGAGGACGCACGCTATGCCCCTTATATTGCTCGTCAGGAAAATGACGTAGCCCGCTTGCGCGGAAATGACGCGGTAGCCCTTCCCATCGACCTGGACTTTGCCGCCATCCCTGGCCTGTCGCACGAGATGGTCGAACGCCTGGTCGCAGCAGCACCCAATTCCCTGGGGGCGGCGGGTCGGATCAGAGGCATTACGCCTGCCGCTCTGACGGCCATCCTGCTCCATGTCCGTCGGCGTGCGGCATGACTGAAGACGAAGCGCAGCAATGGGTTCGGGATCGATTCGGAGAAGAGGGACATTCGCGACTGGCCCATCTGGTGGCGCTGGTGCGCGCGGAAGCGGCAAATCAGAATCTCGTTTCTGCCTCCACGCTCGATTCGCTTTGGGCTCGCCACGTCGTCGACTCGGCTCAGCTGATTCGCTTTGCTGAGGATGAGGAGGGGCCGTGGCTTGATATCGGTACCGGCGCAGGCTTTCCTGGCTTGGTGGTGGCAGCACTGCGTAATCATCCGATGATCTTGGTCGAGCCGCGTCGCCGTCGTGCAGATTTCCTGACCGTCGCAGCCGGAGCGCTCGGTCTGTCCAGGATCGTTACCGTCATCGCGTCCAGGGTCGAGACGGCGAAAGTTACAGCCAAGACTATTTCGGCGCGGGCGGTGGCCCCTGTAGAGGCTTTGTTGACCTCGGCAGCCCATGTAGCGACACCGGAAACCCGCTGGCTATTGCCAAAGGGGCTTCGGGCGCGCGAAGAGGTGGCGCAGGCGCGGGAGACATGGCATGGTATGTTTCACGTGGAACACAGCGTCACCGATCCGAATTCGCTCATCGTAATCGCCAGCAAGGTGTCTCGTCGATGAATGTCATTGCTGTTGCCAATCAAAAGGGCGGGGTCGGCAAGACGACCACTGCGATCAACCTCGGCACCGCGCTGGCTGCGACCGGGATGCGAGTGCTGATCATTGATCTGGATCCGCAAGGGAACGCCTCGACCGGACTCGGTATCAATCGTGCCGATCGCGATAAATCGACCTATGATATCCTGCTCGGCGAAATGCCCATTACCGAGGCGGCGATGCCGACTTGCGTGCCGAAGCTCGACATTGTTGCCGCCACGGCTGATCTTTCGGGGGCTGAGATCGAGCTGGTCGACTATGAAGAGCGCACGCATCGGTTGAGCCGGGCGCTTGGGCGTTGCGAATCCCGCTGGGATGTCGTGCTGATCGATTGCCCGCCATCGCTCGGGCTCTTGACGCTCAACGCGATGGTTGCCGCCAACTCGCTGCTGGTGCCGCTCCAATGCGAGTTCTTCGCACTGGAGGGCCTCAGCCAGTTGCTCGGCACGGTCGAGCGGATTCGCGAGCGCTTCAATCCTGGCCTGACCATTCTTGGCGTCGCGCTGACCATGTATGATCGTCGTAACCGGCTGACCGACCAGGTTTCCGCCGATGTCCGCGCCGTGCTCGGCCGCGTCGTGTTTGAAACCGTCATCCCGCGCAATGTGCGATTGTCGGAGGCTCCGAGCCACGGCGTTCCGGCGCTGATCTATGATTATCGCTGCTCCGGTTCGGAGGCCTATATGGCCCTGGCCCGTGAGCTGATCGCTCGACTGCCCAAACCAGCCCCCGAATCAGACACCGCCAGTAGAGCCGCATGACAGATCAGGACCCCGGCGGCGTTAGCCGCATCAAACCCCGTTCCGGGCTTGGCCGTGGCCTCAACGCCTTGCTCGGTGACGTTGCGCGCGAAGAGCCGGTCGCAGAAGGCAGCGCGAAGTCGACTGGCGTGCGCACCTTGCCGGTCGGGTCGCTCAGTCCGCACCCGGGTCAGCCGCGGCGGCATTTCGAGGAAACGGCGCTCGAGGAACTCGCCACCTCGATCGCGGCGCGCGGCCTGATCCAGCCCATCGTGGTGCGGCCCCATGGCAAGGGCTATCAGATCGTCGCCGGCGAACGCCGCTGGCGTGCCGCGCAACGCGCTCGATTGCACGAAGTCCCTGTAATCGTTAGGGATTTCAGCGACGCAGAGACGCTGGAAGTTGCGCTGGTCGAGAATATCCAGCGTCAGGACCTCAATGCGATCGAAGAGGCGGAGGCCTATCACCGGCTGATCGACGATTTCGGACATACCCAGGACGAACTGGGCAAGCTGGTCCATAAATCGCGCAGCCATATCGCCAACCTGCTGCGGCTGCTCGACTTGCCGCAACCCGTGCAGGAGCGCGTCGTCACCGGCGAACTGACCATGGGGCACGCCCGCGCGCTGATCGGTGCCACAGATGTTGAAAGCCTTGCCGATCAAGTCGTTGCCAAGGGTCTTTCAGTACGCGAGACCGAGCGCTTGGCGCGCGCCGCCAAACCGGATGCACAACGTGCGCGGCGCGGCGGCGATGGTGGACGTGACGCCGATCTTGCTGCGCTCGAACATCAGCTGGGCGATCTGCTTGGCCTGTCGGTGCGCATTGCGCACAGCCCCAAGGGCGGCACCCTGACGCTCAGCTACGCTACGCTGGATCAGCTCGACATGATCTGCCAGCGCCTGAGCGGGGAGCGGATCTAAAGAGCGCGGGGAACGGATCTGAGGATCGCCTCAAGAGGCGCACCGCAACAACCGGCGATTCAATAAAGCCGTCGGATGTCGCATCGGGTGACGGTCGGACGAAAGCCGGTCAGGCGTTTCTTGTCCCGCTCTTTCATATGGCCGCGAAGCGCTGGGCGATCCCCCCTGTTTTGACTGAACCGGCCCCTGTTATTGCCCCTGTTCCACCCCTGTTTCCATAACAGGGGCGGAACCAGCCATACTGCTGAAAACAAACGCGTAATCCGGCGCTCCGATCCAACATAACAGGGGCGAGAAAATACAATGTCGAAAACAGGGGATAACAGGGGCGAAAGCCTGTGGCATTGATCGATCAACTCAGATCGAAAAGGCTCTATCGCTGGCGCGCCGCCATTCGGGCAACTGCGAGAATGGCCGATTGCGCCAGCACGGTCCCGGCGCTGGCCGATCCCATCATGCCGCGTTCGGCGAGCCGGATACGATCGATCGCGGCGGCAATCCGGTCGCTGCGCCAATGCCGCAAGGCGCGCGCGGTGATTGCCTTCTCACGGAAGAAAACACCTTCGGATACCTGGGCGACGCCCGCGCCCGCGTCGACCTGCGCGCGCAACTCGGCCAACGTCATCAGCCGGCGGGCAAGCTGGCGCAGTACCGGGATCGGCGAAACACCGGCCTCGTCCAGGCGCGCCAATTCGGTTCCGAGCGTGCCGGGCTGCCCGTCGATGGCGGCATCGATCGCACGACCCATTTCGGCATCGCCCAGATCGGCGCCGATCGCGTCGAGCGCGGCGTCGTCGATTTCGCGCGGGCGGTCGGGCGCTGCGTCGAGATAGAGCGCGATCTTCTCCAACTCGCGCGTCATGACCGATCGATCGCCACCGCTGGCGGTCGCGAGCCGCATCGCCGTGTCCCCGGTGGTGCGCAGGCCCTGTTCGCGCGCGATCGTCACGGCCAGTTTCTCGGCGTCGGCGCCTTCGGGCACGTAACAGGCGAACGCCATCGCCCGCGGCGAGGCCAGGGCGAGTTTGACCAGCTTTGCGGAGGATTTGAGCGACGGGGCGATCGCAACCACCGGATTTCCCGCCCGCTCGCCGTCGAGCAGCAGGGTCGCCGCCTCGAGGCATTCCTCGCCCGCACCAGTAATTCGGATATGCCGCGCGCCGCCGAACAGCGACATGGATGCAGCCTCGTCCGCAAGCCTGCCTGGGTTGGACTTCAGGGTCGAGGGCTCGATATCGACCCGTTCAGCCTCCGGACCCATCGCACGCGCGAGCCGCAGCGCCCATTCCTGCGCTCCAGCCTCGTCGGGGCCATGGAACAGGTAGAGGCGGATATCGGGATTGGCGGCGTCGATCGCCCCGCGCAACTGGTTGGCGTTTGCCTTCACCGCCCCATCACCGTCAGGGTCTTCATGGTGCTTTCGAGGTTTGCGTCCGCTGGGCGTAGAGCGCAACACGTGAGACGATCTGGTCCGCGACGATGTCCGACAGCCGCTCGAGCGCGGTATTCTCCGCCGCGATGGTCGCATATTCGGATCCGACCACGTCGATGCCGGCGTCCGATCCCGCCGTTGCATCGAGCAGCACCGTGCCCTTGGTGAGGTCGATCAGCTGATAGCGCGCGCGCAGCGTCCGCTGCTCGCGCGCGACGCTGTCGTCACGCCGTACACCAAGCCCGGTGATCTTGTCGTCGAGCCGGACTTCGAGCCGGTACAGCGGTGTCGCGCCACCGGCCGCCAGCCGGTCGTTGAGCGCATTGGTCATCAGCCAGCCCGCCTTGCCCTCGATCGGCGCGACCTGAATCCGGGTCAGCGTCGTTGCCACTACGCCCGAGCCGCCACCGGTATAAAGCGGCTTCAGGCCGCAGCCCGACAGACCGAGGACTGTGAGGGCGAGCGGGGCGGCGAGGCTGGCGATGCGCTTCATGCGACGATGTTTATCAGACGATCGGGAACATAGATGATCTTTTTCGGCGTCCCGCCTTCAAGGATGCGCTGAACATTGGCATTGGCCAGCGCGATTGGCTCCACCGTCTCACGTGGACTGCCCTTGGGCATGGTCAGCGTATCGCGCAGCTTGCCATTGACCTGCACCGCGATGGTCACTTCATCCTCGACCAGCAGCGCCGGATCGACCTGGGGCCAGGCGGCGTCGGCGATCAGGCCCTCACCGCCGGCTACGGCCCAGGCTTCCTCGGCAAGATGCGGCGCCATCGGCGCGACAAGCCGCATCAACGTACGAATCGCGTCGGTGCGCGAGGCGGACGGGGCGGCGCGTTCGATTGCATTGACCAGTTCGTACAGCTTGGCGACTGCCTTGTTGAAGGCCAGCGCCTCGATATCGATCGCGATCCCGGCGATCGTCTGGTGCAGTTTGCGGTCGATCGCCACATCGCGGCCCTCGGCCGCTTCAAGCCCGTCGAATAGCCGCCACAGCCGCTGCGTGAAGCGCCACGAGCCTTCGATTCCGGCCTCGCTCCACGGCAGGTCGCGTTCCGGCGGGGAGTCCGAAAGCATGAACCAGCGCACCGCGTCCGCGCCGTATTGATCGACGATTGGTTCGGGATCGACCGTGTTCTTCTTCGACTTGGACATCTTCTCGACGCGGCCGACCGTGACGGTTTGGCCGGTAGCCTTTTCGAACACGCCATTGTCGCGCCGCTCGATATCGTCGGGCGATAGCCAGAGCGGCTTGCTGATCGTATCGACGCCGTCGGTGCCGACCTCCTGCACGATCCGGCTATAGGTTTCGTGCGTCACCATGCCTTGCGTGAACAGGCCCGCGAATGGCTCGGCCACATCGAGCCGCCCGATATGCTTCAGCGCGCGGGTCCAGAAACGCGCATAGAGCAGATGCAGGATCGCATGCTCGACCCCGCCGATATACTGCCCGACCGGCAGCCATTTCTCGGCCACGTCGCGATCGAACGGCTTGTCCTTGGGCTGGCTGGCGAAGCGGATGAAATACCAGGATGAATCGACGAACGTGTCGAGCGTGTCGGTCTCGCGTCGTGCGGCACCCCCACAGCTCGGGCAATCGACATGTTTCCAGGTCGGATGGCGGTCGAGTGGATTGCCGGGAATGTCGAAGCTGACATCCTCAGGCAGCACCACCGGCAATTGCTCACGCGGCACCGGCACTGCGCCGCAGGCATCGCAATGGATGATCGGGATCGGTGTGCCCCAGTAACGCTGGCGCGATACGCCCCAGTCGCGCAGCCGGAACACGGTCGAACCCTTGCCCCAGCCGTCATCCTCGGCGCGGCGAATCACGGTGCGCTTGGCATCCTCGACATCCATGCCGTCGAGGAAATGCGAATTCACCAGCGTGCCGGGCCCGGTATAGGCTTCGTTGCCCGCGAACACCGGATCCTCGACATCGCCATCGGAGACGACACGTCGCACCGGCAGATCGTATTTGCGCGCGAAATCCAGATCGCGCTGGTCATGCGCCGGCACGCCGAATACGGCGCCCGAACCATAATCCATGAGCACGAAATTGGCGATATAGACCGGCAATTGCCAAGCTGAATCAAAGGGATGTGTTGCCCGAAGCCCGGTGTCGAAACCGAGCTTCTCCTGTGTCTCCAGCTCCGCCGCGGTGGTCCCGCCGCGCTTGCACAGCTCGATGAACTCTGCCGCTTCCGGGTTCGTCTCAGCCGCCGCTCGCGCGATCGGATGGTCCGCCGCGACCGCGACGAAGCTTGCGCCGAAGATCGTATCCGGCCGGGTGGTGAAGACCTCGACCTTTTGTCCGCCCCCCTTGCTCGCCCTCGAGTGCGAAGTTGAACGTCAGGCCCTGGCTGCGGCCAATCCAGTTTTCCTGCATCAGCTTGACCTTGTCGGGCCAATGCTCGAGCGCGCCGAGCCCGTCGATCAGTTCGTCGGCGAAATCGGTGATCTTCAGGAACCACTGGCTCAGCTTGCGCCGTTCGACCAGCGCGCCGGAACGCCAGCCGCGCCCGTCGATCACTTGTTCATTGGCCAGCACGGTCATGTCGACCGGGTCCCAATTGACCGCCGATTCCTTGCGATAGACCAGATCGTGCGCGAACAGGTCGAGGAACAAAGCCTGTTCGTGCCCGTAATAATCGGGCTCGCACGTCGCCAGCTCGCGCGTCCAGTCGAGCGCGAAGCCAAGCCGCTTCAGCTGCGCCTTCATCGTCGCGATATTGGCGCGGGTCCAGCCGCCCGGATGGACACCTTTTTCCATCGCGGCATTTTCGGCCGGCATGCCAAACGCGTCCCACCCCATCGGGTGGAGCACTTCATGTCCGATCATCCGGCGATAGCGCGCGAGCACATCACCCATCGTATAGTTACGGACATGGCCCATATGGATCCGCCCCGATGGGTACGGAAACATTTCGAGCACATAGGAACGGGGCTTCGCTGAATCGTCGCGCGCGGCGAAGGTGCGGCGTTCGTCCCACACCGCCTGCCATGCCGCGTCCGCCTTCAGCGCGTTGAAGCGCGAGGCCATTAAGTAATTACCTTATCCAGCGAGAGACGCGCGGCGCAGATCGCGGGCGCGCGTCAGAATGGCGTCTTCCAGCTTCTGGACCGTGGCCGCCTTGACCGGCGCGGCGACCCATTGGCCGTTCTGGTTGACTTCGCGCAGGGCCGCGACGCGCAGGCCATCGGCGCGCAGATCCTGATCAAGGATCGTCACGGTCACCTTGACCCGTTCGGTCGGCGCCGACGGATTGATGTACCAGTCGGTCACGATCACCCCGCCGTTCGAATCCGTCTGCAGCAGCGGCATGAAGCTCAGCGTGTCGAGGCTGGCGCGCCACAAATAGCTGTTCACGCCGATGGTGGTGATCTTCGACGCGGCGAGATCGGCCTTGGGGCGATCCTTGCCGCCGCCGCATGCCCCGAGCGCAAGGGCGGGAGCGAGGGCGAGCAAAGCCAGAAGCGCGGGGGCCGGACGGCGGATCATTGGCGGTTTCCTGGGCGTAATTTGAACACTGAGCGTGCATCTATAGATGGTCTCGCGCCCGCCGCAAGCGCGGGCGGGCTGCAGCGCCTTTCGCGTCTTCCTGTGGGCGGTTTGCAACACTTCCCAATAAAGCGACTCCGAACGGTAGTGACTCTCGTCGGAATCGTGATAGGCGCGTTATGGAACCTGGTGAGGATTCTCGTCGGGAGTGGGGTTGCACGTGGTCGTTGGTCGCACGATTGTCGGGGTTGCTTTGGGGGCGCTGGTCGCCGCCGGCCTCGCTGTTGCGCCTGCGATCGGCGCTTCGGAGGTTTCCAACCGCATCGACAAGCGCCCCGTCGCGGTCCGCAGTGTCGGCACCTTTACGCCAGCATCAGCCGATCCGCGGCTTGCGGCGGTGTTTGCACGTGGCGGCCTGGACACCACGGGCTTCCGCTTCACGCCTTCTGAAACGCGCCGCAACCTCAATCGCGCGGTGACCGTTGCGGTTCGCGCCCGCTCGACGCGCAGCGCAATCGACGCCGAGCGGTCGATCGTCGCGCCGGTCGCATCAACGGTCAGCCTTGCGCCGATCGCCTATAATCTCGGTGTCTCCGTCGGCTGGAAGCGTTTCGCGCTGTCGGGCGATCTTGCCCGTGTCGATCTCGCCGCATTGCCGGGCAGCCGGCAGAGTGTCGATCTTGGAATCAGCTATACCGGGCGCAAGTTCAGTGGCCGGGTGAAGGCGATTGCCGATCGTCCGCTGGCCAATTCGCCCAAGCTGGTCGAGGATGCCCCGTCCTATGCACTGGACGTCGGCGGCTCCTATTCGCTGACCCGCAATCTCGATGTGACCGCGGGCGTGCGCTACAAGTCCGAAGCGGAGCGCCTGCCGCGCCTCGCTGAAGAACGCCGCGACAGCCAGGCAGTCTATATCGGGACAGCGTTCCGCTTCTGATCCTTGCGGTTCGGCTGCCACGCGTCGATCGCCGCCCAGCCATAGAATCCCAGTCGCACCATTCGCCGGCCGCGTGACGCATTCATGCCGCCAAGCGCGATCCGCCGCGGGCCAAGTCCTTTTGTCATGAGCGCGGCGCGCACCGGACCCAATGATACAGCGCCGGGGTGAGTCCGCGTCGGGAAAATCGGCGAGACGAAGATCAGATCCGCTCCTGCGCTGACGCCGGCCATGGCTTCGCGCCGCGAGTGCGCCGGCCAGGTCCTGATCCCCCCGCCCGGCATCCGGCCGGGCCCGTGCACGCCCATTTCGCCGGCCATCCGCTCGGATCCGGCGCGCACCAGGATCAGCCCTTTGCGTCGGGCGAGTCGCAGGAGTCGTGCAAACAGCATGCGTCGCGCCGGCAGGGCTGTATCGAAATGGCGAAACACCACGCCGGCGCCCCGCGGCAGGGCTTCCAGCGATTGCCACAGATCGTCGCCGATGCGTTCATCGGACATCAGCCATCGGTCGGGCAACGGAATCGGCGGGGCGGGGTGGCGAGCGGGCACGGCCCTGCCTATAGCAGCGCCAATGTCTCCGCACGATCCCGCAACCCGCTCCACTCCGGACCGCCTCGCCCCGGACCGCCTCGCCACTGTCAATGAGTCGATCGCTCGCGCTGCCGCCTTGGCGAAGCGCAAGGCTGCCGATGTGACGCTGATCGCCGTGTCCAAGACGCAGGAGGCAGCGGCGATTCTCCCGTTGCTCGCTGCCGGCCAGCGCGATTTCGGCGAGAACCGGGTACAGGAAGCGCAGGCCAAATGGCCGGCCTTGCGCGAGGCCTATCCGGATACCGTCCTGCACCTGATCGGTCAGCTCCAATCGAACAAGGCAGAAGAGGCGGTGGTCCTGTTCGATGCGATCCATTCGGTCGACCGGTCGTCCCTGATCGTGGCGCTCGCCCGGGCGATGGACAAGGTTGGTCGCCGGCCGCCCTGCTTCATCCAGGTCAATATCGGCGATGAGGAACAGAAGGGTGGGTGCGCGATCGGCGATCTCGCCGCGTTGCTGAGTGAAGCACGTACGGCCAGCCTTCCGGTTGCCGGCCTGATGGCGATTCCCCCGGCCGGAGTCGACGCCGCGCCTTATTTCGCGCTGCTGGCGAAGATCGCACGCGACCATGGCCTGGCCGGGCTCAGCATGGGCATGTCTGGCGACTTTGAAACCGCGGTCACGATCGGCGCGACGCATGTGCGCGTCGGAACTGCGCTGTTCGGGGCACGGACATGAAGTATGATGCCATCATCTTCGACTTTGATGGCGTGCTGATCGAAAGCGAATGGGTCGGCAACCGCCAGATTGCCCGTTACCTGACCGGAATCGGCCATCCAACCACGACCGAAGAGTCGATGGCCAATTTCATGGGTCTGGCGGGCGGCGATTTCATCGGGGCGGTCGAACGCTGGATCGGTCGAGTCCTGCCCGACGATTTTCACACGACGCGCAAGGCCGAGGATGAGCGCGTGATGGCCGAGGGGATCGATGCGGTGGCTGGCGCGATCACCTTCGTCCAGGGCTTGCCGGCCGATCTGCCCATCGCCATCGCTTCGTCGAGTTCCTGCCGTTGGATCAGGCGTCATCTCGACCATATCGGCCTGCGCGACCGGTTCGAGCCAATGATTTTCAGCGGCCGCGAGCATGTCGCGCGCGGCAAGCCCGAACCCGATCTTTATCTTTACGCGGCGCATGCGCTCGGCATCGATATTGCGCGCTGCGTGATCATTGAGGATTCGCCCGTCGGCGCGACCGGCGCGGTGGTGTCGGGAGCGCATGTCATCGGCTTTGTCGGCGGCAGCCACTGTGCGCCCGACCATGGCGATCGGCTGCGCGCGATCGGCGTGCGCGACATTGCGGGTAGTTTCGACGAGGTTGCCGCGCTGATCGCCTAAAGCTGATGACCGGTACGGTCGCGCTTGGTCGCCAGGTAGCGCTCATTATGCGGATTGGTCGGCAGGAAGTGCGGCACGCGTTCGATCACATTGATTCCCGCCGCCTCGAGCTGCGCGACTTTCTGTGGATTGTTGGTCAGCAGGCGCACCGACCGCTGCCCGAGCAGCGTCAGCATGCGTGCCGCGACCGAGAAATCGCGCGCGTCGATCGCGAAGCCCAGCCGGGTATTGGCATCGACCGTATCGAATCCCTGATCCTGCAAGGCATAAGCGCGCAATTTGTTGATCAGACCGATCCCGCGCCCTTCCTGGCGCAGATAGAGCAGGATGCCCCAGCCGCTCGCGGCAATCGCGGCAATCGCCGCGTCAAGCTGTGGTCCGCAATCGCATTTGAGGCTGCCGAGCACATCGCCGGTGAGGCATTCGCTGTGCAGACGCACCAGTGGAGGCTGGCCATTGGGAGCGCCGATCAGCAGCGCGATATGCTCGCCCGGCGACTCGGGTGTGCGGAATGCGACGATCTCGGCATTCTCCGCACCCGATACCGGCAGCTTCGCCCGCGCCGCAATGGTCAGCCTGATGGCGTCCTCATGTGCATCGATATCGGCGACGGTGATGCCCAGATCGGCCTGGCCGCCGGGAATGACGAAATATGCGGGCAGCATCCCGCTGATCCGCGCCAGCCGCAGCGCTGCCGCGCCTGCATCATGTGCGGCGAGCGGGATGGCGTGGAACGGGCCCTTCAGCGGTGTCCGCAGATCGAATTGCGGGTCGGCCAGCGCGGTCGCGGTGGCGAAATCGAGCCAGGATGCGCGCTCGACCAGGACTGGCGCGTCGGGCACCGCCGCATCGACCTGATTGGCGAGCTTCAGCGTTGCGGCACGACCGGCGGACAGCAGGATCGGGGCGCGCTCATCGGGGTCGAACGCCGCCAGCCGTACCGGATCGCCGGTTTCGATCGGCAGCAACGCAAGCGTGCCGTCGCTGCCCGCAATGGCGACCGGCCAGCCACGGCGCAGCGCATCGATCGCGCGCGCGGCGGCCCCGGCATCGCTCACCCCACTATTCACAGGGCGAATTCGGTCATGATCGGGACATGGTCGGACGGCTTCAGCCAGCTGCGGCAACCCTCGAACACGGTGTGGCCGATCGCGGTCTTCGCGACATCGGCGGTGGCCCACATATGGTCGAGCCGCCGCCCGCGATCCGACGCCAGCCAGTCCTTGGCGCGATAGCTCCACCAGGTGAACAGCCGTGCGGGATCGGGGTGGAAATGCCGCCCGAGATCGACCCAATCGTTCGATGCTTTCAACCCGTCGAGTGCTGCGACCTCGATCGGCGTATGGCTGACCACATCAAGCAGTTGCTTGTGGCTCCACACATCGCATTCGAGTGGCGCGATGTTGAAATCGCCGACCAGCAGGGTCGGTACGCTCAACCCCTCCGACCAGCGCGTCATGCGTTCGACGAAATCGAGCTTCTGGCCGAATTTGGGATTCACCTCGCGGTCGGGCACGTCACCGCCGGCGGGCACATAGACATTTTCGACGCGCAGGCCGTTAGGCAGACGCACGCCGATATGCCGCGCCTCGCGATTGGCCTGCCAGTCGAACCTGTCGTCTTCGACCAGTGGCACGCGGCTGATGATCGCGACGCCGTGATGCATCTTCTGCCCATGGAGCAGGATATGGTCATAGCCGAGCGCCCGGAACGGCGCGGCTGGAAAATCGCCGTCGATCACCTTGGTTTCCTGCAGGCACAAAATATCCGGCGCGACCTCGCGCAGGAATTGTTCGACGATCTCGATGCGGAACCGCACCGAGTTGATGTTCCAGGAAACGATTTTGAGCGTGTCCGTCATCCCGGCGATGTAGCCATGCCGTCACAATAGCGCCAGTGCGCTGCGCCGGAACGGGACATGTGCTGGACAAGCATTGTCCCAGACAAGGAAAGGCCCCCGCTCCGGGGGCATGGAGCGAGGGCCGACCTAGCGTTCGTCACGCAGGCAGGATGGGGACCTTATTCGAGCAACAGGGGGAAAATCCCGAACTGCCCCGCATCCGCGAGGGTCGTAATAGTGAAGCAAACCTGTCGCCAATATGAATGAAAACCTATCGCGGCCCGGAAATACGTCGTGGATCGTTCCAGCGGAACGCCCCGTCGCTGATTGATGCATTGAAGCGCTGATTCGTCAGCCGGATGGTGGTGCGATTATTCTGGCTGTCGAGCGCGACCCAGCCCTGCAGCATTAATCCGCCCGGCGCCGACTCGTTGCGCACGAAGACCAAAGTGATGCGGCCATATTCCGGATGCTTGGGGTCGTTGGCCTCTACCGAGATGATTCGCGGGTCATTGCCCGCAATCACCTTGGCGAACCGTGTCATGTCGCGCTCGGGGTTGAGCAGGATCGACAGCGGCGAATTGCCGATCGGCCAGCGCTGCACCTGTTTCACCGAATAATCGATGAAGGTCAGCGCCTTGCCGTCGCCCACGATCAGGATCGGCACACCCTTTTCATATTGGAAGCGGATCTTGCCCGGCTTTTTCAGGGTCAGCTCGCCGGTCAGTACCTTGCCGACTCGGTCGGTCTGGGTGAAGGTCGCGGTCATGCTCTGCACCGATTGCAGATGTGTCTGGACCAGACCAAGGTCACCTGGCGCGCGGGCTGGCGCCGGGGCCGGAGCCGCAGCGACGAGGGCGGGGACCGCGGCGAGCGCGGATAACAGGCGGAAATTCACGAAATTCTCCCGATACAGGCCGCAAGCGCTAAAGACTCGGCCTTGAACCCGCTCTGAACCGTTCGCGCTACAGCGGGTTCCCGTCGCGGTCGCGCAGCACGTCGCGACGGCCGACATGGTCGGGACGCGAGACGATACCGTCCTTCTCCATCCGCTCGATCAGTCGCGCGGCGGAATTGTACCCGATGCGCAGCTGGCGCTGCAGCCAGGAAGTCGATGCCTTCTGGCTTTCGACCACCAACTGGATCGCCGAGCGATATTGTTGATCCTCGGCCGAATCCTCGCCTGTCGGAGCGCCGTCGAGAACGAAACCGTCTTCAGGTTCCTCGGTGACCGACTGAATATAATCGGGCCGCCCCTGGGCGCGCCAATGGTCGGCGACCGAGCGCACCTCGTCGTCGGACACGAACGGGCCGTGGACGCGGACCACGCCCTTGCCACCGGGCATATAGAGCATGTCGCCCTTGCCGAGCAGCTGTTCGGCGCCCTGTTCGCCCAGGATGGTGCGGGAATCGATCTTGGACGTGACATGGAAGCTGATTCGCGTCGGCAGGTTCGCCTTGATCACGCCGGTGATGACGTCAACCGAAGGGCGCTGCGTCGCCATGATCAGATGGATACCCGCTGCCCGCGCCTTTTGCGCGAGCCGCTGGATGAGGAATTCGACTTCCTTGCCCGCGGTCATCATCAGATCGGCAAGCTCGTCGACGATGACGACGATCTGCGGCAGCGGCTGGAAGTCGAGTGTCTCCTCCTCATAGACCGGCTGGCGCGTGTCGGGGTCGTAACCGGTCTGTACGCGGCGGCCTAGCGGCTGGCCCTTGGCGCGGGCGGCGCGGACCTTCTCGTTGAAGCTGGCGAGACTGCGCACGCCGACCGACGACATCTGCCGGTAGCGGTCCTCCATCTGCTCGACCGCCCATTTCAGCGCGCGTACCGCCTTGGCGGGATCGGTGACAACGGGAGCGAGGAGATGCGGGATGTCTTCGTACATGCTCAGTTCGAGCATCTTCGGATCGATCATGATCATCCGGCACTGGTCGGGCCGCAGCCGGTAGAGCAGCGACAGGATCATGCAGTTGAGCCCGACCGACTTGCCCGATCCCGTAGTGCCGGCGACGAGCAGATGCGGCATCGGCGCGAGATCGGCGATCACCGGGTCGCCGGCGATATTCTTGCCCAGCACCAGCGGCAGCGAGGCGGACTGATCCTCGAAGGTCTGCGATCCGATCAACTCGTGCAGTCCGACGGTTTCACGCCGCGCATTGGGCAATTCGATGCCGATCACGGTTCGCCCGGGAATCGTCGCGACGCGTGCTGAAATCGCCGACATGTTGCGCGCGATATCGTCGGCGAGCTGGATCACCCGGCTCGCCTTGATCCCCGATGCCGGTTCCAGCTCATACATCGTCACCACCGGGCCGGGGCGGATGTTGATGATCGATCCCTTGACGTGGAAATCGTCGAGCACCGATTCGAGCAGCCGGGCATTGCGTTCCAGCGCGGCCTTGTCGATCGGCCCGCCGGGCGCCGGCGGCGCGGGCTTGAGCAGGTCGAGCGGCGGCAATTGCGAATTGTCGCCCAGGTCGAACGACGCCTGTTTGGTCTTGGGCTTGGCGACCGACGGGGCGAGCGAGCGTTCGGCGATCACCGGGCCGGGCCGGGGATCGGGCATGGCGATCGGCCGCGGCTCGGGTTTGCGCGATGGCGTGCGGGGCGATTCGGGCGCCAGCACCTGCTGGTCGGGAATGCTCAAATCAGCCTTGAACGGCAAGAGTTGCTGCCAGTTTCGCTCGGCGAAGCCAATTTGCAGCGCACGCACATAGACCACCACGCCGACAACCCCGGCCAGCAGGCCGACGCTGCGCCCGGTCCACAGGATTACGGCCGGATCACCGATGAAATCGATGCCCCAGCGGAGCAGGTCGGCGAGCACGAGGCCAAGCAGACCGCCATTGCCGGCAGGCAGTGTCAGCTTGGCTTGGGGCCAGACGAATGAGATCGCCGTACCGATCAGCGTGACGCCGATCACGCTGCTTGCCAGCATCCAGCGCCAGCGTCCGACCGGGCCGCCGCGCCACAGGCGCGAGGCGAGGATCGGTGCGACCGGCAGGAGAAGAAGGACCGGTTTGCCGAACAGCGTATAGGCCAGGTCGGCGAACCAGGCGCCGGGCAGGCCGAGCCAGTTCTGCGCCGGGGTTCCCGAGGCGGTGCTGAGCGAAGGATCGCCCGAATGATAGCTGGCGAGCGCAATGATCATCAAAATGGTCAGTGTGAACAGAGTGATGGCGCTGAGCAGCGCACCGCTGCGCACCGCGCTTGCCTTCATCGTTTCGCGCCAAAGCGGTGGCTGCGCCCGGCTCGCCATGTATCGTCCTCGTCTGTCCGCTATCTGTTCCGCAATGATCGCGCTTGTCGACTCCCCCGTCAAGCTGTGGCGTCAGATGGATGACGTCAGATGGAGAGCGTCGGGGCGGACCACCCCGGAGCGCATTGGCAGCGGCTCGGCCGGGCGTTACAGCATCGCAATGGAAAAAGCCGATGTGATAATCCTGGGCGGTGGGCTGGTCGGCAGCGCACTTGCGGTGGCGCTCGATACCCATGGGCTGACCTCGATCGTCGTCGATATCGCCGATCCGGACGTGATCCTCGCCGCCGGGTTCGACGGTCGCGCTTCGGCGATCGCCAGCGCGCCCTATCGCATGCTCGGCGCGATCGGCGTGGTCGACCGGCTCGTCGGGCAGGGCTGCCCGATCCAGGGCATCCGCGTCAGCGACGGGCTGGAACCCGGCGCGCTCGACTTCGAACCCGAAGCCGATGACGGCGCGCTCGGCCATATGTTCGAAAACCGGCTGCTGCGCGGCGCTCTTTACGCCGCGGCCCAGGCGGCGGCGGGCGTCGATCTACGCATGAAGACCCGTGCGGTAGCGGTCGATCGCGGTCCGCACGGCGTCACCGCGACACTCGATTCGGGCGCAACCATTTCAGCGCCGCTGCTGATCGCCGCCGAGGGGCGCAATTCGCCGACCCGCGATGCCGCCGGCATCCGCGTTGCGCGCTGGAGCTATGATCACGCCGCGATCGTCACCTCGCTCCATCATGAGCACAGCCACGAGAATGTCGCGTTCGAGATCTTCTATCCGCAGGGACCGTTCGCGATCCTGCCGCTCAACGACGACCAGCAAGGCCACCGTTCGGCGATCGTCTGGTCGGTCAAGCGGCATGAGGCGCCGGGCATGATGAAGCTGTCCGATCGCGGCTTTCTCGCCGAGGCGGAAAAGAAGATGGGCGGCTTTCTCGGCACGCTCGGGCCGCTGGGCGGGCGCTCAAGCTATCCGCTTGGTTTCCACCATGCCGCGCAGATCGTCTCGGACCGGCTCGCCCTCGTCGGCGACGCGGCGCACGGCATCCACCCGATCGCCGGTCAGGGCGTCAATGTCGGCTTTCGCGACGTCGCGACTCTGGTCGAGGTGCTGGTCGAGGGGAAACGGATCGGGCTTGATCTCGGCGACCCGGCGCTGCTTGCACGCTATCAGCGCTGGCGCAGCCTCGACACACTGATGGTGTCGATCGCCACCGACGGCCTGACGCGGCTATTCGGCATCCCCGGCAGAACCGCCAATGCCGCGCGCCGCTTCGGCCTGTCGGCGGTGCAGAAGCTGCCGCCGCTCAAGGACCGCTTCATGGCCGAGGCGCGCGGAGAAAGTGGCGAAGTGCCGAAACTGCTGCAGGGACTGCTGGTCTGATGAGCATATTCTTCTTGGCCGCCGCTCTCCTGTCCGGCCAGCCAGCGCCGAATAGCAACCCGCTCGAGCCGGCAGCATCAGGCATGCTTCAGTGCCATCAGCCCGATACCGTCAGGCGGACCTGCAGATCATTGGCGGCTTATCGCAAACGGGCGGATGAGAGTTTTGACAATACAGCGATCGTGATGCTCTCACCGTCGCCCCTTCTCGTTATGGAGACGGTTACACCGGTTCGTGTCGTATCGGGTGCGGTGTGCGGAACGATCCGGAAGCAGGACATCGATGTCGCTGTCATTTCAGTCGGGGGTAACAGGCTGGGTGAAGATCAGGTCGCGCCGATCCGGGCAAAAATCGCAATCGCCATGTCCGGGCTGATCGATCACCCAATCTGCACGACTTATGTCACCGATGGGGCGATGCTCACGGCGAAAGTCACGATTGATGGGGTCGCTTCTCCAGCGATGGATCAGAAACTCATCTGGGTGGCGCCGACCGATGGCTACAAGGTTGCGCCCTGAATTCCGTTTAAGCCGACATATCAAGTTGATACGCTAATCGCTCACTGCAGCGTCACCGAATCCTCGCCGTCATGTCGGCCGAAGAATTGCATCAGCTGGATGATCAGCTCAGCGCGGTCCTCGATGTCCTGGGCTTCGAGCAGGGCCTGTTTTGCCGCGACGTCGAACGGCGCGATCTGGGCGATGCCGTTGACCAGCGCCTCGTCGTCGAGCCGTGTGACCGCTTCCCAATCGACCGCATAGCCCTGCGAATCGGCGAAACGGCGCGATTCCATTTCCAGCGAGGAGCGGCGCGAAAGCGACAATATCTCGACTTCTGCCGAAGCTGGCAGCAACTCAGCCTCGACCTGGCGAAAGGCCGTCGTGACGTCGAGTTCGCGGACGATCCGGAACAGTGACAGGCCTTCGAGCACAAGGTTGTAGCGCCCGTCCTCGATCGCCTCGAACTCGCCGATCTTGCCGACACAGCCGATATCGAACAGCGCGGGCGGCTCGCCGCGTGCGCCCATATGGGGGCCGATATTCGGGCGAGGCTGGATCATGCCGATGCGCCGGTCACGCGCCATCGAATCGGAGATCATCGCGCGGTAGCGCGGTTCGAAGATGTGCAGCGGCAAATGCATCCCCGGAAACAGCAGCGCGCCCGCCAGCGGAAAGACGGACAGGCGCGTGTTTCGGGGCGCGTCGTTCATCCGAACAGGACCGCGGACAAACGGCGGCGCTGCGCCGACACCCAGGGATCTTCGAGCCCGACCACGTCGAACAATTTGAGCAATTGCGTGCGTGCTGCGCCTTCGTTCCAGTCGCGATCGGCCGCGATGATCGCGAGCAGCGACTCGGCCGCCGCATCGCGATCGCCCGCCGCCATCTGCCCGCCCGCCAGCTCGAAACGCTTGGCATGATCGTCGGGATTGGCCGCGACCTCCGCCGCCAGCCCGGCCAGATCGTCGACCGGCTTGGCGTCGCGCGCCAGCGCCAGCGCCGATTTGGCACGCTCGATTTCGGGCAGCTTGGCCATCTCTTCGGGCAGCGCGGCGATCGCGGCATCCGCTTCATCGACCCGATTCGCCGCGACCAGCGCGCGTAACCGGCCGGACAGCACCGCCGGGTGATCGGGCGCCATCTCGGCCAGCTGGTCGAACACCGACAGCGCACGTTCGGCATCACCCTCGGCCAGTACTTGCTCGCCCATCGCAATCAGCGGCTCGAGCTCGGCCTCAAGGCTCGCGGCCTCGCTCTGGATCGGCAATTGCTTGAGGATCTGGTCGAGCATCACGCGCAGCTGCGATTCGGTTCGCGCCGGGGTCAGGTCGGCGACCAGCTGCCCCTGGAACATCGCATAGACGGTCGGGATCGACTTGATCTGGAACTGGGCCGAGATGAACTGATTCTTGTCGGTATCGACCTTGGCCAGCACCACGCCCTTGTCGGCATAGGCGTCGGCGACCTTTTCCAGGATCGGGGTCAGCGCCTTGCATGGCCCGCACCATTCGGCCCAGAAATCGATAATCACGAGGCTCGTCATCGACGGCTCGACCACGTCGCGGCGGAAAGCCTCAACGGCTTCGCGGTCGGTGGCGCTCATTCCAAGGGTAGCCAAGTCACACTCCAATATCGCAGCTGTCGGGGTATGGGGCCTTATGTGGGCGCTTGGGCGCTCAAGCCAACCCTTTTCATGGGGAATGCGGATACGGCCGAGTTGGGGCTTGCCGGACCGGAAAGCCGCTGCTAGAGGCCACCGCCTTACCCGCCCGGTCCGTGACCGGTCAGGCGCCAGAGCGGGCGTAGCTCAGGGGTAGAGCACAACCTTGCCAAGGTTGGGGTCGAGGGTTCGAATCCCTTCGCCCGCTCCAGTTTTCAGGATCGAAAACTGCCGTTCGTCGCAATCGCGACGATACCGTCCGGAATCACCATGATGCCGATCCACGCCGGGGCTCGCCAGCGGCGAATCGCGCCGCTACCGAGCGGCGATGTCGATGCTGTCGGTTCATCAGGAAAATCTCGCCCAGCTTGCGGCGCAGGGCCGGTTGCGGTCGCTCGTCCCGCGCCATGGCGTCGATTTCGCCTCCAACGACTATCTTGCGCTCGCGTCGTCGTCGCGACTTCGCGATGCCGTTGCCAAGGCGCTGAGCGAAGGCGTGTCGATCGGATCGGGTGGATCGCGGCTGTTGCGTGGTAACGACCCGGAGCATGAAGCGCTTGAGCAGGAGGCCGCGCGTTTCTTCGGCGCGGAGACGGCGCTATTCTTTTCCAGCGGCTATGTCGCCAACGCCGCGCTATTCGCGACGCTGCCGCAACGCGGCGACCTTGTCGTGCATGACGCGCTCGTCCATGCCAGTGCGCACGAAGGCATGCGGCTCAGCCGCGCCGAGCATGTCTCCGTTCCTCACAACGATGTCGATGCCTTCGAGGACGCGATCTCGCGCTGGCGGCATGCCGGTGGAGCCGGCCGGGCATGGATCGCGGTCGAGAGCCTGTACAGCATGGACGGCGACCGCGCGCCGCTCGCGGCGTTGGCCGACCTGGCGGACCGGCATGATGCGTTCCTGCTGATCGATGAGGCGCATGCGACCGGCGTGTTCGGCACGATGGGGCGCGGCCTGGCGGAGGCGTTTGAGGGACGCGAAAATGTCCTGACTCTGCGCACCTGCGGCAAGGCGCTGGGTTGCGAGGGGGCCTTGCTGTGCGGACCCGCCGTGCTGCGCGACTTTCTGGTCAATCGCGGGCGCGGCTTCATCTTCTCCACTGCGCCATCGCCGCTGATGGCGCGGGCGGTGCGCGCGAGTCTGGATATCCTAGCCGATGAGCCCGAGCGCCGGGACCGGCTCCGCTCGCTGATTGACTATGCGGAACGAGGGCTCGCGCCGGTCGGTGTCGCGCCTACCGGGTCGCAGATCCTGCCGCTGGTGCTGGGCGACGATGCGACGACGATGCGCGTGGCCGGTGCGGTGCAGGCCGCCGGATTCGACGTCCGCGGCATCCGCCCGCCGACTGTCCCGGCAAACACTGCGCGGCTGCGTATCTCGCTGACGCTCAATGTGACGCCGGCGCAGATCGATGCGCTGGCCGACGCGCTTCGGGACGCACTGCAATGAACAGGACAGTGGTCCATCGGACGATCATCGTCACCGGGACCGATACCGATGTCGGCAAGACGGTGTTCGCGGCGGCGCTGACCGCCGCGCTTGGCGCATCCTACTGGAAGCCGGTCCAGGCCGGGCTGGAGGAAGGCGGCGATACCTCGACCGTTGCGCGGCTCGGTGGTCTTCCACCCGAGCGCATTCTGCCCGAAGCATATCGCCTGACCACGCCCTGCTCGCCGCATCGTGCCGCGCAGATCGACGGCGTCGCGATCGATACCGGGAGGTTGAGGGTTCCGGCGGTCGAAGGGCCGCTGATCATCGAGGGGGCGGGCGGTGTGCTCGTGCCGGTGACGCCGGACCTGTTGTTCGCCGACCTGTTCGCGCGCTGGCAGCATCCGGTGGTGCTGGTCGCGCGCACCGGGCTCGGCACGATCAACCATAGCCTGTTGTCGATCGAAGCGCTGCGGCGGCGCGACGTGCCGATCCTCGGCATTGCCTTTATCGGCGATCCGGTCGAGGACAGCGAAGCGACCATTGCCCGCCTCGGCGGGGTGCGCCGCCTCGGACGCCTGCCGCATCTGCCCCAGCTCGACGTCACGACCCTGGTGGCGGCATTCCAGGCCCATTTCACTCTCAAGGACTTCCAGTGAGCGATTCGCCCGTCTGGCATCCCTTCACTCAGCACGGACTGGGCGAGCCGATACCGCTGGTTACGCATGGCGAAGGTGCTGCGCTGTACACCGCCGATGGCCGGCGGATCATCGACGCGATTTCGTCCTGGTGGGTCACCACGCATGGTCACCGCCATCCGCGCATCATGGCGGCGATCGCCGAGCAAGCGGGAAAGCTCGACCAGATCATCTTCGCCGGCTGGACGCATGAGCCGGCCGAATCGCTCGCGCGCGGGCTGTGCGAGGTCATGCCGGCGGCGCTCACCCGCGTCTTCTTCTCCGATTCGGGATCGACCAGCGTCGAGGTCGCGCTGAAAATGGCGCTTGGCTATTGGCTCAGCCGGGGTGAACGGCGCGACCGCATCGTGGTGATGCAGCACAGCTATCATGGCGACACGATCGGCGCGATGTCGGTCGGCGCGCGCGGTGTGTTCAACCAGGCCTATGAGCCATTGCTGTTCGATGTCGCGACGATCCCCTTTCCCGTCGCCGGGGCGGAACAGCGCACGCTTGATGCGCTGGAGGTGGTCTGCCGGACCGGGCCGGCGGCGTTCATCGTCGAGCCGCTGGTGCTCGGCGCTGGCGGCATGCTTTTCTATTCCTCGACCGTGCTGGCCGAGATGCGGCGCATCTGCGCGCACCATAATGTGCTGTTCATCGCCGATGAGGTGATGACCGGCTGGGGCCGCACCGGTACCTTGCTGGCGTGCGAGCAGGCGGATGTGGTGCCCGATATAGTGTGCCTGTCGAAGGGGTTGACCGGCGGCGCGCTGCCGCTTGCCGTGACCATGGCGAGCGAACCGATATTCCAGGCGCATTATGCCACCGACCGCGCGCGAATGTTCTTCCACTCATCAAGCTACACCGCCAATCCGATCGCCTGCGCTGCCGCCAATGCCAATCTTGCCATCTGGCGCGACGAGCCGGTGCGCGAGCGTATCGCCGATCTCGCTCGCCGCCAGCAGGGCTGGATCGACAGCCTTGCCGGGCAACGCGGCGTTCGCGGTGCGCGCGTGCTCGGGACGATCGCGGCAATCGAGATCGAGGGCGAGGACGGCTATCTCTCCGATCTCGGCCCGCGCTTGCTTGGCTTCTTCCGTGAACGCGACTTGCTGCTCCGGCCACTCGGCAACACCGTCTATGTCATGCCGCCCTATTGCATCGACGATGCCGATCTCGGCGCGATCCATGCCGCCATCGCACAGGCGGTCGAGGCGTTCAGTTCCTGAGATTGTTGACCAACCTAAAGCTATTAGCCATATTGGCTAATAGCTTTAGGAGTAAGATATTTCATGGTACGTGCGGGACTGACAACGGAGCGGCTGGTTCTCGCCGGCGCGGCATTGGCCGACGAAGCGGGGTTTGACGCCGTGACGCCATCGACGCTGGCGAAGCGGTTCGACGTCAAGGTCGCCAGCCTCTACTCGCATGTGGCCGGTGCGCACGACCTGAAGAGGCGCGTCGCGCTGCTGGCGCTCGACGAACTCGCTGGCCTTGCTGCGGATGCGGTGGCCGGCCGGTCCGGCAAGGGCGCGCTGGTCGCGCTGGCCAATGTCCATCGCGACTTCGCCCGCGACCATCCCGGTCTCTTCGCCGCAACCCGGTTTCCGCTCGACAGCGAAACTGCCGCGGCCAGCGGTGGCGTCCGGCTTGCGCAGATGATCCGTGCCGTTCTGCGCGGCTATGACCTGGCCGAGCCGGAACAGACTCACGCCGTCCGGTTGCTGGGCAGCGTATTCCTCGGCTTTGTAACGCTGGAGCTTGGCGGAAGCTTCAGCCACAGCGCGCCGGAACCACAGGAGTCCTGGGGGCGGACGCTGGACGCGCTGGACGCTGTTCTGCGGCATTGGCCACAGGTGTCAGGGTGAGCTGGATCGCCACACCGATCACACCGGACATGGTGCGCGGCGCGATCGAGCTGGAGCATACCGGCCATGGCGTGCTGCCGCACCGCCTGCCGGCCTGGGCGCGGGCGCAGTGCGCCGACCCGCAACTGGCGATGGTCGAAGTCCAGCCTTCGGGGGTTCGGCTCGTCTTCCGTACCGGTGCGACGATGATCGAACTCGACGCGCTTGCCACCCGCCGCGTCTATGCGGGCGTGCCGCCGCGACCGCCCGGCATCTATGACCTGTGCATCGATGGCCGGCTGGCGGCGCAGACCAGCCTGGATGGCGGCAACATCCTGCATATCGATATGGCGACCGGCGCCACCTCGATCGAAACCGGGCCTGCCGGAACGTTGCGCTTCGCGGACCTTCCCGCGGGCATGAAGCAGATCGAGCTCTGGCTGCCGCATAACGAAGTCAGTGAACTCATCGCACTGCGCACCAATGCCCCGGTTGAGGCCAGTGCCGCGCGCCGCGCGCCGCTGTGGCTGCATCATGGCAGTTCGATCAGCCATGGTTCCGACGCCGCCAGCCCGACCGGCATCTGGCCGGTCATCGCCGCGACGCTTGCCGGCGTCGAGCTGGTCAATCTGGGCTTTGGCGGGGGCGCCTTGCTTGATCCCTTCGTCGCGCGCGTCATGCGCGACACGCCGGCGGACCTGATCAGCGTGAAGATCGGCATCAACCTGGTGAATGCCGATCTGATGCGGCTGCGCGCCTTTGGCCCTGCGGTTCATGGCTTTCTGGATAGGATCCGCGATGGGCATCCGGTGACGCCTTTGCTGGTGGTGTCACCGATCCTCTGTCCGATTCACGAAGACACCCCCGGGCCAGTCGCACCCGATTTTGCCGAAGGGCAGCTTCGCTTTCGCGCGACGGGCGATCCGGCGGATGTGGCAAGCGGCAAGCTGACGCTCGCCGTCATCCGCGACGCATTGGCGCAGATCGTGGAACAGCGCGCGGCAAGTGATCGCAACATTCACTATCTCGATGGGCGCGACCTGTATGGCGTTGCCGACCAGGCGGCATTGCCCTTGCCCGATCGGCTTCATCCCGATGCCGCGACTCACCGCCTGATCGGTGAGCGCTTTGCGAAGTTGGGACTGGGGCTGATCAACCGGTGAAGTTGCGCCGCGCAACTCCGGCCTGACGTCAGTCTTGCCGCCTCGCGCCGTCCAGGGTCAGGAAGGCAATGCCGCCCGACGCCACCGCGAGCACTGCGCAGATCAACGCCGCCGCCTGGAACGCGGAGGTCAGCGCCGCGCCGACCTGCGCGATCACGGCGCCGGTCAATGCCGTGGCGATCAGCCCGCCGGTGCGGGCGATTGCGCTGTTGAAGCCGGAAGCGGTGCCAGTATGCCGCTCATCGACCGAGGAGAGGACTGCGGTAGTCAGCGGGGCGACAGCGCCCGCCATGCCAAGCGCGATCACCACCATGCCGGGCAGCACGCTGGTCCAGTAGCTTGCCTGCGGATCGACCCGCACCATCAAGGCGAAGCCGATGCCGGTAACGACCGGGCCGATGGTCAACGGCCAGCGCGGGCCGATCCGCTCGGTGGTCCGGCCCATCAGCCGTGACGCGCCGCCGATCACGATCGAAAAGGGCAGCAATGCCATGCCGGCCTGAAACGGGGTGTAGCCGCCGCCGACGATCAGCAGATAAGGCAACAGCACGAGCAGCCCGCCGAGCGCGCCATACAGCAGGAAGGTCAGCGCAGTCAGGCCGACAAAGGCGCGCGAGCCGAACAGCGATAGCGGCATCATCGCGCGGTCGCCGCGGCGGTGCTCGGTGAGCAGGAACAGGCCGAGCAGTACGATGCCGGCGCCGGTGCCGATCCATACCATCGCGCTCGCTTCGTGATGGCTCGACCACAGGGTCAGCGCCCAGGTCAGTGTGCCGAGTGCGGCGGTGGCAAGCAGCGCGCCGGGCCAGTCGAGCGGTTGTTCACCCTCCGCGCTCTCGCCGATATAGCGCCACGCGATCAGCATCGCGCCCGCCGCGACCGGCAGGTTGAGCAGGAAGATGAAGCGCCAGCCCAACCCATCGACCAGCCAGCCGCCGAGCGGTGGTCCGGCCGCACTGGCGATTGCACCCGCCGCCGCCCAGGTGCCGATTGCCCGCCCGCGCGCTTCGCCGGAAAAGGCGTTGCCGAGGATCGCCAGGCTGTTCGGCATCAGCATCGCCGCGCCGATTCCCTGCACCGCGCGCGCCGCGAGCAATATCGCAAGCGACGGCGCCACCGCGCAGGCGATCGAGGCGGCGGCGAACAAGGCAGTGCCCGCGATCAGCATCCGCCGCCGGCCGAAATGATCGCCGGCCGCGCCGCCGAGCAGCAGCAGCGCCGACAAGGGCAGCAGATAGGCGTTGACCGTCCATTGCAAATCGGCCGCGCCGCCGCCGTAGCTCTGCCCGATCGCCGGCAGCGCGACATTGACCACCGAGCCGTCGATAAAGGCGAGGCTCGACGCCAGGATCGTCGCGGCAAGCGTCCAGTTGGGATGCCCGGTCGTACCGCCCGGGCCAGTTTCGGCCTGGTCGCACGGTGCGGGCAGCGATGTGCTCACCCGGCGTCCGCGAGCAGGTCGCGTTCTTCGGGATGCCGCTCGAGATAGGCCGTAACGAACTCGCACCGTGGATCGATCTTCAGCCCCTGCGCGCGAACATCGTCCAGCGCGTGCTTGATCAACCGGCTGGCGATACCTTTGCCCTGCAGCGCGCCCGGCACCACGGTATGGGTGAAGACCACCACATCGCCGCGCCGTTCATAGGCGGCGATCGCCAGCGCATCATCCTGGTGGAGTTCGTAGCGCTGCTTGGCGGTGTTGTTGACGATCTCGGCCATGCCGGTTTGTCGCCGCTTTCCGCCGCCGGGGCAATATCGCTTCCTGTTCCCGCCCGAACAGGGAGGTCGTCCAGTCTTCATCATGAGAAAGAGCGCCGCGAAACCATCGCTGGCCCCGCATCGCGCCTTATTGCCCGGATCGGGCGTGGTTCTGAATCGATGCCGGGAGTCAGCGCCCGGTCAATCGTTGCCGGATCGCTCGATTTCGCCGGCACAGGTAAAGGCATCGTCGGCGACTGCCTTCAAATCGGCCGCGGTGCGAATGACCACCTGATTACGATCGATCGCCGCCGAGATCTCATCGGCATCGGCCCGGGCAAACCGGGCCTGCTGCTTCAGCACCGTTTTCCAGCGGGTGGCGAATTGAGCGGTGACGTCATCCAGGCCGAGTGCTTCCGCCTGACGTCGCAGTGTGGGCGTGCCCAGGCTGGAAACGGCTTTTGTCACGGCCGCGCAATGCGCTGCGCGATCGATTCGCTCGAGTCCAAGCTTGTGACGCGCTTCCTCGGCTTGATCGGCGGATTGAGGGGCGCGGTCGCACGCGGCGGTCAGCATGAGAAGCAGCGTGGCGGCGCAGCAATCGATTTTCATAGCGATACCGTCTCGACCACCAGGATATGCGCCGCATCGAGCGCGCGCAGAGTCAGCGCCCGCTCATGGCGCATGGCGCAGCCATCGCCGGGCCCAAGCGTGAGGTCGCCGACGCGCAACCGGCCGGCGAGCACCACGGCATAGGCCATCGCGCCCGGGTCGAACCGGAACGACACCTCCGACCGTCGCCGGATCCGCGCCGCATGGACGCGGGTGGAGCCGTGGAGTCGCAGCGCGCCGCGGTCTTCCGGCCAGGGGCTGGCGATGACCACCGCCTCGTCGACCTGCGACCGTGTCGGGAACAGGGCAGTCCGATGCATCGGTCGGTCCGGCAGCGCATCGGCGCGAATGCGCAGTTCGAAATAATCGGCCGCCCGGATTCCGGGATTGAAATAGCCATGTTCCATGCCGCGCCCCGGCGAAACGAGCATCACCTCGCCGGTCACCGCACGGCATTTCGGTCCGAAAATGCCACTATGCGCGATCACCCCGTTGCGCACGATGGCAAGACTGTCGACCCCGTCGATCGGCTGAGCGCGGATCTCGCCGCGCGGCGGCAGCAGATTGTGATTGAGCGTCACCAGGTCGCCCCAGTCGATCCGGCGCAGATCCTGGAAAGCGCTGAAGGCGAGATGATGCACCGCATCGATCCGCTCGTTGCGGGTGCGGCCATGTGAGTCGAGCGGGCGCAGTTCAATCATGATCGGTGGCTCGGGTCCGTCATTGCGGCGCGACCAGCCGGTACCCGACACCGGGTTCGGTCAGGATCAGGCGCGGCGCGCCGGGATCCTCCTCGATCTTCTGACGCAGCAGGCCGACATAGACGCGCAGATACTGGCTGTCCGCCGCCTCCGATCCCCAGCCGGCGATCAGCAGCCTTTTGTGGGTGACGACCTGGCCGGCGCTGCCGACCAATGTCTCGAGCAGCGCGAATTCCTTGGGCGACAATCGCACCGGATCGCCGGCCAGCGCGACATGGCGGGTGGCGAGATCGACCGTGAGCTCGCCATGGCGATAGGCGCTGCGTGCTTCGCCGCCTGCACCATGCCGCCGCAGTGCGGCACGGATGCGGGCCATCAGCTCGCCAATCTCGAACGGCTTGTTCACATAATCGTCGGCACCGCCATCCAGTGCTGCGATCTTCTCGCCCTCCTGGTGCCGCGCGGAAATGACGATGATCGGCACATCGCTGGTCGCGCGCATGGTGGTGATGACCTGCTGGCCGTCCATGTCGGGAAGACCGAGATCGAGGATGACGATATCGGGCTGCTGCGCGGCCATGGCGGCAATGCCCGACCGCGCATCCATCGCGATGGTGACGGTATAGCCGGCCGCGCCCAGCACGGGCCGGAGCACCGCGACCAGCGAGGGTTCATCGTCGATCAGCAGGATATGGCTCATGGCCCGGTCGCCTTGCACAGCGGTAGCTGGATGACGATGCAGCTGCCCTTGTCGCCGATGCCGGGCCGCAGTGCTTCGATCGTGCCGTCAAGCGCTTCGACGAAGCCGCGCGCGATGGCGAGGCCAAGGCCGCTGCCGCGCGGCGCCACTTCCGAACGCGGGACGCGGTAGAACCGCTCGAACACGCGCTCCAGCTCAGTCGTCGGAATGCCCTCGCCCTCATCGGCGATCTCGACACGGCAGCGGCCACCGACCTTCTCGGTCCGGATCGCGATCCGCCCCTCGGTCGGGCTGTACAGGATGGCATTGTCGATGACGTTGATCAGCACCAGTTCGAACAAGGCGGGATTGGCCGCGACGAGCAGGTCTTCGGAACAGTCGGTGCGCAGGATCAGCCGCCCCGGCGTGCGCGCGCGGACGCGCTGCAGCGCCGCGCCGATCATCTCCGCCACGCTCAGCACTTGCAATGTGGCGGCGACACCGCCCGCTTCGAGCCGGCTCATCTCGAGCAGGTTCGCAGTGTAGCGGTTGAGCCGTTCGCAATCCTCGACGATGCCGGCGAGCAGCCGCTTCGACGTTTCGGCATCAAGCTTGTCGCGATACTCGATCAGGCTCGAGGCGGACGCGCTGATCGCGGTCAGCGGGGTGCGAAAATCATGGCTGACGGACGACAGCAGGGCGGATTTCAGTTCCTCTGCGCGCAGTGCTGCATGGCGTTCGGTCATCTGTTCGGACAGCAGGGCGCGCTCGGCGGCGAGCGCGACGATATTGCCGCTGGCGTCGAGCAGCGCGTCATCGACCTTGCGGCGCGCCTTTTGCGCCGGGGCCTGTTCCAGCACGATCGCGCCGAATATGTCGTCCCCGTTCCGCAGCGGATGGATCAGACCGTTTTCCGTTTCAACGGTTTCCCCATCGGCGATCGCTGCTTCAGCGGTAACGAGCGTCGCGGCGGCCAGGCCGTCGCTGCCGACTGGCGCCAGCTGGCCCTGGTCGCGGCGCAGCAGCACGGCATTGCCGCCCATCGTCCGGGCGGCGAAGCCGGACAGGGTCGCGGCGATGTCCTGCTGGCGCAGTGCGGACTGCAGGCTGCGGCTCAGGTCGAGCAGGCTGCGCAACCGCTCATTGCTGTCGCGTGCCGCCTCGGCATGGTCGCGCAGCCGCCCCGCCAGGATGCCGGTGACCACGGCGCACAGGTTGAAGATCACCAGCGGGGCGACGTCGCGGCCGGTGGCGAGACGAAAGGTCAGTTCGGGTTCGGTCAGGTAGAAATTATAGGTCAGGAAGGCGACGACCGCGGCGGCGAGCGCGCAGATCAGGCCGCCAAAGGCCCCGGCAATGGTGATGCCGAGCACGAAGATCAGCGCGGCGGCGACCTCGCCATAATAATGGCCGACCAGCGCAGCGCCCGCGGCGGTGACCGCGATGATTGCCACGGTCGAGAGAAATTCGCGGCGATCGGGCAGCGCGGAGATCGTGCCGATCAGATTGGGATAGGGCGCGCGTCGCGCAGGGGTCGCGGTTCTCATCATTCACTCTCTGGTCCACGGCGGCGGGTCGGGGCTGTATAGACCCACCGCCGTGGTGAGGTGCCATCGGAACCGGCCCGAGCCTGAGGGGGCGCCCGGCCGGCCCGATGGGCCGTGGTGATGATTGTCGTCGCCGGGCGGCGGGGTCCATGCATAAAAATATTATAGTAACGCACCGTCTGGTTCGCGACCTACCCTGGCGCCGGACCGGCCGGCAGGCTGGCGACATGATAGGAGGCGATCGCGCCGTCCAATATGTCGGACCAGCGATAGCCGCAGGCAGCGCGGTGTGCCGCCCGACCCAGCGCGGCGCGCTCGCCGCGGCGGAGCATCAGCTCCATCGCCGCATCGGCCAGGTCGGCTGGATTCGGGGCGACGAGCCGGCCGGTCATGCGGTCGTCGATCAGCGCGCGCGCACTGCCGACATTGGCGCTGACAATGGCGAGGCCCGCGGCCATCGCCTCGAGATTGACGTTGCCGAACGCCTCGGTGACGCTGGGGTTGATCAGGATATCGGCACTGGCGACCGCGCGGCCGAGCTGCTGTCCCTCGAGGTGGCCGGCAAAGACGGCATCGCCGAGCCGGTCGCGGAAATGCTGCTCCGCCGGGCCCATCCCGACCACCAGCGCGCGTGCCCGGTGTCCGCGCCGGCGCAGCTCGCCGACCGTATCGGCGAAGACGTCCAGACCCTTTTCCAGGACCAGCCGGCCGAAGAAGAGCAGGACCATATCCTCGTCGGCGAAACCCTGCGCCCGGCGCCAAGCCGGATCGCGCAGGGCGGGCGTGAATGTCTCGGTGTCGACGCCGCGCCCCCATAGCCGGATCGCGCCGGGCTCGACCCCCATCTCTTCAAGGCCGGCGGCTTCGAACCGGTTCGGAGCCAGCACCATGTCGCAGCCGCGATAGAAATGCGACAGCAACGCCGTCGCCGGGCGGCGCAGCAGCCCCAGGCCATAATAGGCGAAATAGGTGTCGAAGCGGGTATGCAGGCTCGCCACCACCGGAACGCCCATCGACCGGGCGAATCGGCGCGCCTTCATGTTGAGCAGGTCCGGCGCCGAGAGATGCACGATATTGGGGGCGAAGCGCCGGATATCGTCGCGGATGCGTGCCGGCAGGCCCGTCGCCAGCCGATACTCGGGACGCCCCGGGATCGCGATCGACGGGACCGGGACAAGGTCGCCGGCCGGGGCGAATGCCGGTACCGGCGCCGCCGGCGAATAGATTCGGACAGCCGCGCCGCGGTCGAGCAGGTGCGCCACGAGTCGGTTGAGCGCCTTGTTGGCGCCGTCGCGGACGCAGTTATAGTTTCCGGAGAACAAGGCGACGCGCAAGCCATCCGCGCGCACGCCGGGACCTGGCCCGGCGATCTCCGCGCCGCGCGGTAAGGCCGCGCCGTGATCGAACAGTTTCGAACTGGCCGGCCGGTGCCTGGCATAGGCGCTGAGGTCGATTCCACCCCTGGCGGTTGCGGAGGCTCGCATGTCAGCCTCTCTTTGCCGGGAACATTGCGGACAGGTTGCGCCGGTGGCGTCCAACAGGGTCGATCATACGCTTTACTCGCCTTGAAACTGGCGAGTGGACCTAAACCCGGGCGTGGACGCGGCGTTATTATGGAATTTTTATGCCGCTGCCGACGCGGATCAGCCGAGGAAATTGCTCAATATGTCGGGATGGAACGCCCATCCGGCAAAACCGCACACGCCCATGAAGATGCCGAACGCGCCGAACGCCCATGACGCGGCGACCAGGCCGAAACTCTCGGTCAGCGCGGCGACCGCGGCGAGCGAGATCGCGGTCGAGATCAGCGCTTCGCTCGCGTCGAATTGATCGTCATGGACGTTGAGCGCGTCATATTGATCGGCGAACCCCTGTGCCTCCCGCGCGAGCTTCGGCGCCTCGGCGTGATATTTGGCGATCTTCGCATCGGTCTCGGCAAGCGTGGCGGCCGCAACTTTCGCCGAGGGAAGAGCGGGCGAAAATGTGGCGGCCAGGATCGCGATCTCGCTGCGCGCGGTCTCGGCGATATGCGTCTTGGTCTTGGTCGCCTGATATTCGCCCCAGCGATCGACCGAATCCGCCTTGGCCTGCTGCATCGCCTGCACGATGTTGCCATCCTTGATGTTGCCCAGTCCCATGAACACCGACAGGATCACGACGGTGATCGCGACCCAGCGGTTCAGGCGCTTGTCCTTGGCTTCGGCGGTGACTTCGACTTCCATGGGATTTCTCCATCCTCGCGCCGGATGTCGGTCCGCTGAGCGCCATTCGCCAATGAATTTTTCGTCATGAAAGCGTGCGGCGACATCCATCCCGCATCAAACGGTGACGCCGCCCGACACGGTCAGCACCTGGCCGGACACGAACCCGGCCGCCTCGCTGACGAAATAGGATACGGCATGCGCGATATCGGCGGGGCTTCCGGCCCGGCGCACCGGGATCCGTGAGACCGCGTCGGTCAGGTGATCCTCCAGCGTCAGGCCGCGCCGCGCGGCGGTGGCGTCGGTCATTGCCGTCACGATCAGCCCCGGTGCGACGACGTTGGCGGTGATGCCGAATGGCCCCAGTTCGACCGCGAGCGATTTGATGAAGCCGTGCGTGCCCGCCTTGGCCGCGCAATAATTGGCGCGACCCGCATGGCCCTGCGCGGAAATGCTCGAGATGTTGACCACCCGGCCCCATCCGGCAGCGATCATGTGCGGCAGCATCGCTTTGGTCATCAGGAAGGAGCCGCGCAAATGGACGTTCTGCATGGCGTCCCAATCGTCGATCGACATATCGGCGAACGGCACGTCGCGTGCGAACCCCGCATTGTTGACCAGTATGGTCGGCGCACCCAGCTCCGACGTGATGCGAGTGACGGCATCCGCCACGGCATCGGGATTCGCGACATCCGCGGCGACGGCAGCTGCCCTGGCGTCCGGGCCCAGCCCCGCCGCCGCTGCCCGGCATCCTTCTGGATCGATGTCGATCAGCCCGACCGCATATCCGTCCGCGCTCAGGCGTCGTGCGACCCCGAGCCCGATGCCATGAGCTGCACCGGTGACGATCGCGGTTCGATAACGCATGGTTCGGATCTTCCTGGGCATGACGGCTAGGGAACCCGGCCGACGATGTCCAAATCGATCGAGCCTGTAAACGGCCCAAGTCGGGCGTTTACCCGGCGGGGTTTCGCGCTAATCTGGGACCATGACCAAAGCATCTATTCGCGCCGGCATCGGCGGCTGGACCTATGAGCCATGGCGCGGCACATTCTTTCCCGACAAGTGGCCGCAGAAGCGCGAGCTGGAATATGCCGCGAGCAAGATGACCGCGATCGAGGTCAACGGCACTTATTATAGCGGGTTCAAGCCGGCGACGTTCGAGGGCTGGGCCAAGGCCGCGCCCGACGGTTTCGTCTTCACGCTGAAGGCGTCGCGTTTCTGCACCAACCGCAAGATCCTGGCCGAGGCGGGCGAGTCGATCGCGCGCTTCACCGGCCAGGGCATTGTCGAGCTTGGCGACAAGCTCGGCCCGATCCTGTGGCAGTTCATGGCGACCAAGAAATTCGACGCCGACGATTTCGGCGCGTTCCTGAAATTGCTGCCGGCCAGCCAGGATGGGGTGACGCTGCGCCATGCGGTGCAGGTGCGGCACGAAAGCTTCGCGGTGCCCGAATTCATCGAGCTGTGCCGCGCCGCCGGGGTGGCGATCGTCTATGCCGATTCCGCCGACTATCCGGCGATCGCCGATGTCAGCGGGGATTTCGTCTATGCCCGGCTCGAAAATGCGCAGGAAGAGGTCGCGACCGGCTATACCGATGCGGAGCTCGACCGCTGGGCCGATGCCGCGCGGACCTGGGCGGCGGGCGGCCAACCCGATGGCCTGCCCTATACCGGATCGGCACCGCCAAAAGCGATGCCGCGCGACAGCTTCATCTTCTTCATCAACGGCGCCAAGGTCCGCGCCCCGGCCGGCGCGATGGCGCTGATCGATCGGATCAGGGAGTAGCGGCCGGCCGCCGGCACAACCCTATTCGAAGATCGTCACTTCGTCGGGTCGGATCGAGGCCAGCTTCTCGACCATCGGTGCAGTGCCGTGCACGTCGCGCCGGGTCGCGACGAACCGTTCGCTTTCCAGTCTCTCCGAATAGCTCCGCACGAACAGGCCGACATGCCGGAGCGCGAGCTGCGCCTTCAGATCGGTGACGATCGCCGCCCATTGATCGAGGCTGTCCGGACCGCGTTTCGCCGGCCGTTCGGTTGCCTTGCGGCGCTCCTCGATCACTCGCGCGATCTTGGTTTCCGACCATTTCTTGCGCCGCAGCCGTGCCGCTTCTCTCCGCAGTGCCGCTTCTCTCCGCAGTGCCGCTTCCCGCTCTTCCGCCGTCCTGGGCACCCGCGCGAGTACCGTGCCGCAATCGCACGTGCCGTTCGCGGTCAGGAACTGATACTCGCCCTCCTCCAGCAGTCTGGCGATCGATGGATTGTCGATCGGCGTCGCGACGCGGTTATGATTGCGCATCACGGCATCGACTGCATCGCGATCCTGTGTGGGGACAACCAGGGTGACATAGTGGCACATTCACACCAGCCTAACGGGCCGGGCGCCCCTTCGCAAAGTCCGGGCAGGGATTACCGCGCCGAGCTGCCCGGTACGGTCGGCGGCACCGGCACGAGTTCATAGACGTCGAGCAATGCGCCCTTGCCGGCCTGAGTCAGAGCCAGCCGCCAGCGGAACGGCGCAACCCTTTCGATCACGCCGGCGACGTCGCGCGCCGGATCATGGCCATAGGACGGGGCGATCTTTTCGCTGCCGTTGCGGAACGTGCCGAGAAAGACCTGGCGCTTGCTGGTGTCGGCATAGAGCCAGCCGCCGGGCAGGATGGTGCCCGTCTGCTTGGTGAAGGACAGGCTCTTGGTGTCCCCCTCCACATAGCAGATATCGGGGGCGAAGCTTGTGAAGGCGGCGCGTCCGCCGAACCGGATCAGGCGGCAGCGATACGGCCCCGGTGGCAGCGCGGGCAGGTCGAGCGCCGCGTCGGGCTGAACCAGCGGCCCCTCGGCCGCCAGCTTGCCGGCCAGACGTTTCGGCACGGCGGCGCGGGCCTTGGCCCAACGTTCCGGCAGCGCGTTGATCCGCTCCAGATCCGCCGCGGTGGCGACCGATTCCCAACCTGAAGTCTGGGCCGATGCATCGACGACGACGCTCGTATGCCCCCGCGTCGTCGCGCAACCGGCGGTCAGCGATCCGAAAAGGGCAAGCGTCAACAGAGCACGATTCATGTCGGCTGGTCCTTCAGCGGTAAAGTACAAACTCCGCCACAGCGAAGGGGTGCCAGCGGGTTAACAACCGGTATGCCGAGATGGTTAACAAAAGGTAAACGATGTTAGTCGCGCGCGACCAGCCGATGCGAAAACGGCTCGCCGAGCGACGAGCCGAAGGATGTGGATCGGGTAATGAGCCGGTCGGCCCGAAATGGGGGCGGTGGCGTCAGCCTGCCGGGGCGGCCGGATCATTGTCCGGCAGGTCGGCGGCGCCCGACTGGCCGAGGATCGCGGCAGCCTCGATCGTGTCGAGCGCGCGGCGCGCGCCGATATAGCGCCGCGCGGCGGCGGTCCAGCGCGTCGCCTGGGCCGCGCCCGGCATCCGCGCCACTTCGGCCAGCGCCGCCTCGACCTTATTCTGTTCAAGCATCTGCTTGGCGCGGGCGAGCCGGTCGACCGGCAGCGGCGAAGGCGTGGTCGCGCGGTGCAACACCACCAGATTGCCGAGTTCGCGGCGGAAACTGGTCCACCATCCGGTGCTTCGCGCGCCGGTCACCAGTTCGGGCGTGATGCCGTCGAGCCCGGCGCGCAGTTCGGCGATCGTCACCGGCTCGCGCGCGGCCTGCAGGATCGCCGCCACCGCGCGCGGCTGGGTGGTACCGAAACGCGCGCGCAGATGTTGTTCGACATAGCCGAGCGACAGGCCGCGATCGAGCGCGCGGCGCGCGGCGAAGGCGATCATCATGCCTTCCGCGCGGGTCGCATAGCCCGATGCCGCCTGCGCGTCGCTGCTGACCCGTGCCGTCCGCGCCTCCAGATCGGTGAGCCGGGCGGCAAGGTCGGTTTCGCGCGACGACAGCGCGTTAAGGTCGATCACCGGCGCGGTCGCGATCGGTGCGCCGGCCGCCGGGACCACGACCACGGGCAATTGCCCCTTGGGTACCGCAGCGACGTTCTGCGCGGGAAACCAGCGGCTTTGATAATGCAGCACCGCGGCCGTCACGGTCAGCCCGCCGAGGAACGCCAGCACGGCGATGATCGCAAGACTGCGCCGTGAGGATCGGGGCGAGAACCCGGCGGCGGCCGTCACGGGTGCCGGGGCAATGGGATTGATCGGCATGTCGGTCATGTCCGCCTTATCCCTGCGCGGGCTCTCCCGGTCAATCGGCGAGCATCCGGGCGGTGGCGAGCAAAGCGTCGTCATCGGGCCTGGCGGCGACGGCGTGTCCGGCCCAGCCCGGGCCCGCAGCCTCGTTGACGGCCTCGCTCAGCGCTGCGATGCGGATGCTCATCCGGTTGCCGGCCAATGCCGCCAGCCGGCGGGCGGCGCGCGCGGAATGGAGCAGCGCGACCGATCCGTCGATCAGCCTCAAAGTGTCGGGCGCGATCGCCACGGCATCGCTTGCATAGATGGCGATCGTGCTGCGGATCGCCGGGCTCTGCACTGCGACACGGTCCCGGCCGCCCAGGTGCAGCGCGTTTGCGACGCCTTGCGCCTCGGCCAGGGTCAGCAGCGCCGCCAGATCGGCGGTCCCGGTCGTCATGACGTCAAACCCGGCGTCCCGCGCCGACTCGGCCGTGCGTTCGCCCACCGCGAACACCGGAAGCGCGCGCAGGGCGGCCAGTCCCGCCCCTCCATGCCGCAATGCATTGGCGCTGGTCAGGATCAGGGCGTCATAAGCCGACGCATCGGGCACTGCCCAGGCGACTGGCGTCACCACGAACAGCGGCAAACGAAGGACCCGCAGTCCCAGCGCCTCGGCGCGCGCGGCGGTGGCCGCATTGCCCGGTTCGGGCCGCAGCACCGCCACCGGGCGGGTCATGCCGCGAACAGCGCCCGTACCGCCGCCGGCGCCCGGTCGAGCAGGTCGCGCGCGAGCCGCTCGGCCAGCGCGGTATCGGCGACCGGCCCGCTCGCTTCGCCCGTCACATGCTCGCTGCCGTCTTCGGACAGGAGCTCGGCGCGCAATGTCACCTGGTCGCCCGCGATCTGCGCGAGCGCCGCGACCGGCGAATGGCAATCGGCATGCAGTGCGGCGAGCAGTGCGCGTTCGACCAGCACGCAGCAATGCGTCTCCTCATGGTCGATCGCGCCGATCCGCTCGATCGCGCGGGTGTCGCCGGCGCGGGTCTCGATCCCGACCGCGCCCTGCGCCGGGGCTGGCAACATGACGTCAGTCGGGATCGCAGAGCCGATATCGTCGCGCCCCAGCCGGTCGAGCCCGGCGGCGGCGAGCAAAGTCGCATCGACATCGCCCGCCGCCAGCTTGGCCAGGCGCGTATCGACATTGCCGCGGAACAGCACGGTCTTCACATCCGGGCGCACACGCAGGATCTGCGCGCTGCGCCGCGGCGAACTGGTGCCGATGGTGCCGCCATGCGGGATATCGGCAAGGCTTGCCGCACCGATGAGCCGGTCGCGCACATCGGCGCGCGGCAGCATCGCGACGATCGCCAGCGTATCGGGGCGAATCGTCTCGACATCCTTCATCGAATGGACCGCTCCGTCGATTTCACCGGCGAGCAGCGCGCGGTCGAGCTCCTTGGTCCACAGCGCCTTGCCGCCGATCTCGGCCAGTGCGCGGTCCTGCACCCGGTCGCCGGTGGTGATCACGGTGACGATCTCGACATCATCGGCCTGCCAGCCATGCGCGGCGCACAGCGCATCGCGCACCATGCGCGCCTGGGTCAAAGCAAGCGGCGACCCACGGGTGCCGAGACGGAATAACGGAGTGCGGGAAGGAGAGGGCATGGGGTTGTGCTAGCGACCGATGGGGTTAGAGGAAAGCCGTGGCGCTGATCCTCGGCCTTGAATCCAGTTGTGACGAAACCGCCGCCGCGCTCGTGACGAGCGATCGGCGCATTCTCGCGCATCGCCTCGCCGGGCAGGAAGCGGCGCATCGTCCCTATGGCGGCGTCGTGCCGGAAATCGCTGCGCGCGCGCATGTCGAGGCGCTGATGCCGCTGATCGAGGGCGCGCTCGGCGATGCCGGCGTCTCCCTGGCCGAGGTCGATGCCATTGCCGCGACCGCCGGGCCGGGGCTGATCGGTGGCGTCATGGTTGGCCTGGTGACCGGCAAGGCGCTGGCCCATGCCGCCGGCAAGCCGCTGGTCGCGGTCAATCATCTCGAGGGGCATGCGCTCAGCCCGCGGCTGACCGATCCCGACCTCGATTTTCCCTATTTGCTGCTGCTCGTCTCGGGCGGGCATTGCCAGCTGCTGCTGGTCGAGGGTGTCGGCGCCTATCGCCGGCTTGCCACCACGATCGACGATGCGGCGGGCGAGGCGTTCGACAAGACCGCCAAACTGCTTGGCCTCGGCTTTCCCGGCGGCCCGGCGGTCGAGCGCGCGGCGTTGGCGGGCAACCCCAACGCCGTACCGCTGCCGCGACCGCTAAAGGGCTCGGCCGAGCCGCATTTCTCCTTTGCCGGGCTGAAGAGCGCAGTGTCGCGCGCGCGCGATGCCGGAACCTGGCGCGCGGAGGATATCGCCGCCTCGTTCCAGGCCGCAGTGGTCGATTGCCTGCTCGATCGCACCATTCGGGCGCTCGACCGGGCGCAGGGTGCCACGGCGCTGGTCGTCGCGGGTGGCGTCGCGGCCAATCAGGCGGTGCGCTTGGCGCTTGAGGGCTTGGCGACCGCCAACGGTCTGCGCTTCGTGGCGCCGCCGCTTTGGTTGTGCACCGATAATGCCGCGATGATCGCCTGGGCCGGTGCGGAACGTTTTGCCGCCGGGTTCACCGATCCGCTCGATATCGCCGCACGGCCACGCTGGCCGCTCGACCCGGATGCGGAGGCAGTGCGTGGCGCGGGGGTGAAGGCATGAAGATTGGCGTGATCGGCGGCGGCGCCTGGGGCACTGCGCTGGCGCAGGTTGCCGCGCGCGGTGGTGAGCCTGTCCTGCTCTGGGCGCGCGAGGCTGACGTCGTGACGTCGATCAACACGCGACGCGAGAATTCGGTGTTCCTGTCCGGCGTGACCCTGCCGGACACGATCCGCGCGACCGGGGTGCTTGGCGACCTCTCGGGCTGCGACGCGCTGCTGGTGGTCGCGCCGGCGCAGCATGTCCGCTCTGTGCTGGGCGAGATCGACAGCGGGGCGACGCCGCTGGTGCTGTGCGCCAAGGGGATCGAGGCCGGCACGCAATTGCTGGTCGGGCAGGTCGCCGGTCAGGTCCATCCCCAGGCGCCGATCGCGGTGCTGTCCGGGCCGACCTTCGCGCATGAGGTCGCCGCCGGCCAGCCGACTGCGGTGACGCTCGCCTGCGAGGACGATGCGCTGGGTACGGCGCTGGCCGAACGGCTCGCCGGGCCGGCGTTCCGCACTTACGCCTCGAATGACGTCATCGGCGCGGAGATTGGCGGCGCGGTCAAGAATGTCCTCGCCATCGCCTGCGGCGTGGTCGAGGGCGCGGGGCTCGGTCAGAATGCCCGTGCCGCACTGATCGCGCGCGGTTTTGCCGAAATGACCCGCTTCGGTCTGGCGCGCGGTGCGCGCGCCGAGACCTTGGCCGGCCTGTCCGGGCTCGGCGACCTGGTGCTGACCTGCTCCTCGACCAGCTCGCGCAATTTCTCGCTTGGCGTCGGGCTGGGGCAGGGGCGCAGCGCGAGCGAGATGCTCGCCGATCGCCGTACCGTGGCGGAGGGCGCGTTCACCGCACCGGTGCTGTGTCAGGCGGCCAGCGCAGTCGGCGTGGCGATGCCGGTGGTCGATGCGGTCTGTGCCTTGCTTGCGGGCGCCGATGTCCGCGAGGTGGTCGGGGCGCTGCTCGCCCGGCCATTGACGCGCGAAGCCTGATGCGCCGGGCGGCGTTGCTGCGCGGGGTCAATCTCGGCGGCCGCACGCTGCTGATGACCGATCTCAAGGCGATCGCGGAGGGACTGGGCTTTGTACGGGTCGAGACGCTGCTCGCCTCGGGCAATGTCATCTTCGACGCGAAGCAGTCCGGGCCCGAGATCGAGGCGCTGCTTGAGGCGGCGCTGGAGCGGCATGGCCTGAAAACTGACGTCATGGTGCGCGACCTGGCCGAGATTCGCGCGGTCATTGCCGCCAATCCCTTTGCGGACGCCGCGCTCGACCATCCCAGCCATGTGCTGGTCACCTTTCATCGCGATCCCTTTCCGTCCGACCGGATCGCCCGGCTTGCCGAGGTCCATGACGGCCCCGAACGGCTCCATGCGGTTGGGCGCGAACTCTATACCGACTTTCTCGGCAAGCAGCAGATGCGCGACTCGAAACTGCTCCAGGGCATGAGCAAGGCGAAATTCCCCAAGGTCGCGACCGCGCGTAACTGGAACACGGTGACCAAGTTCGCCACGCTGCTTGAGCCATAGCAGACGCCGATTCACTGCTGCCGGCGGATCGGGCAGGGTGAGGGTCGGATGTGACGTCAGTTTCTGGTTGTTGCTCCCGGCTCTTTCTCCCCGCTCTTTCTCATGGTCGCGCGGTATCGGGGCAATTCTCACCCCTGTTCCGGTAAAATCGACCCCTGTTATTCCGCAGTTCCACCGCTGTTCCCGATAACAGCGGTAAGGCCACGCAAGCCACTGAAAAGTGGTGGATATTTCGGTTGAAAAATCCAACTTAACAGGGGTGGCTTTTTTTATTTCGCCGATAACAGCGGTGAGGCCCTTCAACCGCCCAGCGCACGCGCCGACAAGGCACCGCAATCGGCGTCGGTCGCCTTGGGTCCCTGGGTGCCGGCAATCGAGCGCCCGATCGCCTTCAGCACATTGCCGACCGACTTCACCTTGGGCGGGATCGTGACGTCAGGCTCGCGGATCGTGCCGGCGATGATCACCGATCCGGGCAGGCGCAGCACGCTTTTCTGTTTGGGTGCGCCCGTCAGGGTGATCGCCAGCGCTTCGGTGGGGAAGGTAACGCTGCCCTGGCCGTTCGACTGGCTGAGCGTGGTGTCGAGCACGAGCGGATCGACCCGCCCGGCACCGCGCAGCATGGCGAGGCGCAGGACGATGCAGCGCAAGCCGGCGCGCGTGTCCTTGTCGGTGGTCAACGCGCGCGACGCGTCGAAGCCGATCATCGCCGCGACCCTGGCGGGCAGGCCGCCATCGCGCGCGACCAGGCCGATACTGCCATTGGCGTTGCCGACCGCCTCGCGGATCGTGCTGCCAAGACCGGAGAGCTTTGCGCGCGCATCGACTCGCCCGTCGACCGCACCGGCTCCGCCGGCCAGCGCATCGACATTGCTGCCGGTCAGTTTCAGGTCGATCGTCACCAGTGGCACCTTGACGCCACCGCGCTGGTCGACGCGCATCGACCCGGTGATCGCGCCCTGTTTCAGGCCGATGCTCAGCGGCGCGATGTCGAGCAGTTGATGGTCGAGCTTCAGCGTGCCGCGCAGCGACGTCACGGACGACGGCCGTTTCCCACCGAACACTTGCCGTACATTGAAACGGATGCTGCCGTCGGTATCGTCGATCTTGACGATATTGATCCTCGTATTGGGCACCAGCCTCGGGCCGATCTCCCGCTCAAGCGCCGCAGCCTTGGCCAGTCCGGCATCCGATGCGAAATCGTCGAAGTCGAATCGGTTCGAACTGACGTCACCGTCGAGCAATGTGCGCCCGCCGCGCTTGCGCACCGTCACGCCGCCGGCAATATCGGACTGGCCGATCGTGCCGCTCAGTTTGGTGATCGTCCAGTCCGGACCGTCATGCCGGGCATGCGCCTTCAATCGTACGTCCTGCGTGCCGAACAGTCCGGCCTCGATCACCGCATCGATCATCTTCAGATCGTCGGCGCGCGCGGTCAGGTCGATCGTCATGGCAGTGACGTCAAGCGGCGAATCCATTCTGCCGATGATCGTCATGCCCAGCCGGGGCCCGTCGATCGTCGCTTCGAATGGCCAAGGCCGGCTGGCGGCGTTCCCGCCCGCATTTTCGATCGCGGCCCCTTTGGCGCTGAGCGTGACCGGCGCGCCGAGAATTTCGCCTTTGCCGGACAGCGCGATGCCCTTCGTGCTGTCCGCCGTGACCTTGATCGTGAAGCTGCGCCCGACCTTGGCGTCGCGGTAGCGGACCATGCTGTCGGCGACGCGCAGCCCGGTCAGGCGCAAGCCCGTGTCATCGGATCCCGGCTGGCGCCAATTCTCGCGCCCATCCTTCGCCCGCACGAGATTGAGGCGTAGGCCGGACACATCGATTGTCTCGGGCCGGAACTTGCCGAAAAGGAGCGGGAAGACCGGAAAGCGCACTGTCGCGGTCTTGATCGTCGCCAGATCGCCGGACCCGGCCCAGTCGGCCTGCGGGATGCGCACATCGCGGATCGCGACCGTCGGGGCGAGGGAGAAGCCGTCGAGCCGGTCGATCCGCCCGATCGTCACCGGCCGGCCAAAGCTCCTGGTCATCCGGCTCTCGACGGTCGATTTCAGGCTGCCCCAGGGAAAGGCCGCAAGCCCGATCATTGCGAGCAGGATCAGCCCGACGATGCCGGCGACGGTCCAGTGAAGCCGGCGATCGGCGATCAATGTCCTGAAAGTCACCTATTTGTGACGCGCAAAGGCGCCGTTTCGTTCCGTTATGGTCAGAAATCGACCGCAACGCCCTTCAACTCCCAGTCGCCATAGCGCACCGGGTTGAGGCCCAGAGGATCGGCCGGCGGATCATCCGCGCGGCTTTGCGCATTTTCCTTCGGATCGGGTGCCGGTACTGGCGGATTCTTCGACAGATAGGCGGGTGGCTTCACATGTGGCGGCCGTTGGGCCATGGGCTGCTCCCTTGCATACGGGCGATTGAACCGTGCCCCTCCCGACGCCACATCGGGCCTGAAAGGAGTTGGTTCAAGTGAATCAGCTGAAGACGATGATGTTGCTGGCGGCGCTGACCGCTCTGTTCATGGCGCTGGGCTATACGCTCGGCGGCAGCGGCGGAGCCGTGATCGCGCTGATTCTGGCGGCGGGGATGAACCTGATCACGTTCTGGAATGCCGACAGGATCGTGCTGGCGATGCATGATGCGCGCGAAGTCGATCTGGCGAGCGCGCCCGATTTCGTCGGGCTGGTGCATCAGCTTGCGGCGCGCGCCGGCCTGCCCAACCCGAAAGTCTATATCATCGACTCACCCCATCCCAACGCATTCGCCACCGGGCGCGACCCGAGCCATGCCGCGGTCGCCGCGACCACCGGCCTGCTCGACATCCTGTCGCGCGACGAGATCGCCGGCGTGATGGCGCATGAGCTTGGCCATGTGCGCAACCGCGACACGCTGATCATGACGATGGTCGCGACGATTGCCGGTGCGATCTCGATGCTGGCCAATTTCGGCTTGTTCTTCCGTTCGGGGGATGGCCGCAGCGCCGGGATCGCCGGCCTGCTCGCGGTGTTCGTCGCGCCGTTCGCGGCAATGATCGTGCAGATGGCGATCAGCCGCACGCGTGAATATGGCGCCGATCGCGCGGGGGCGGAGATTTCCGGCAATCCGCGTGCACTTGCCTCGGCATTGGCCAAGCTCGCGCGCGGCGCGGCAGCGGTACCGAGCGACGTCGCCCAGCGTATTCCGGCGGCGGCGCAGCTCTATATCGTTCCGGGGCTTGCCGGCGGCGACAATATGTTCTCGACTCATCCCGATACCGGCAACCGCATTGCCGCGCTGGAGGAGATCGCAATCGAGATGGGCGCGCCCATGGCCATGATGCCGCCGGCCGAGACGCGGCGCGCCGTTTCCGGCAGCGTGCCCAGCACGCGACGCCGTGCCAGCGCGCTCCGTCCGCTCGATCGTCGCTGATCTTGGCCTATTCCAACACCGCCCAGCCCGAGCCCGCCGGCGTTCCGGCTCGCCGCGCCGCGTTGCGCCTGCTCGATGCGGTCCTGCGCCAGGGCCTGCCGCTCGAAGCGGCGCTCGATCGCGCGACGTCGGGCATCGACCGCGCTGATGACCGCGCGCTGGCCCATGCCATTGCCGCCGAGACGCTGCGCCGCTTGCCCGATCTCGACGCACTGATCGATTCGGCGACTGCGCGACCCCTGCCCGATGACGCCAAGGCGCGCGCCGCGCTGCGCATCGCTCTGGTCCAGACGCTTGCGCTCGGCACGCCGGCGCATGCCGCAATCAGCACGGTGCTGCCGCTGGTCGATGGCGGCCCGCGCAAGCTGGTGCATGGCGTGTTCGGCACGCTGTCGCGTCAGAACGCTTCCTTGCCCGAGATTCCGACCTTGCCCGATCCCGTCGCGATCCGCTGGCATGCGGCCTGGGGCGACGATGCGATCGAAGGCGCGGAGCATGCCATCGCCGCACCGCCGCCGCTCGACCTGGTCATTGCCGATCCCGCCACGACCGATCGCTGGGTCGAGGAACTTGGCGGCGTGTCGCTGATGCCGGGCCATGTGCGCCTGCCCGGCGGCCATGTCCCGGAGCTGCCCGGCTTCGAGGAGGGCGCCTGGTGGGTGCAGGACATTGCCGCATCGCTCCCTGCGCGGCTGATCGGTCGTGGTGCCGGGGTCGCGCTCGACCTGTGTGCCGCGCCTGGCGGCAAGACGATGCAACTGGCCAGTGCCGGCTGGCAGGTCACTTCGGTCGACAGTGCGCAAAGTCGTCTGGCGCGACTTCACGACAATCTCGCGCGGACGAAGCTGTCGGCCGATGTGGTGACGGCCGATGTGCTGAAATGGGCCCCGGCCGCGCCCGCCGATGCGGTGCTGCTCGATGCGCCGTGCAGCGCGACCGGCATTTTTCGCCGCCATCCCGATGTGCTGCACCGCGTCCGCCCCTCGCAAATCTCGGAAATGGCCGCGCTGCAGGAAAAGATGCTGGCGCGCACTGCCGACTGGGTGCGCCCCGGCGGAGTGCTGGTTTATGCGACCTGCTCGCTTGAGCCGGCCGAGGGCGAGCAGCAGCTCAAACGCTTCCTCGGCACGCGCAGCGACTATGCAATCGACCCGATCCGCCAGGAAGAACTGCCCGATGGCCTGGCCGCGCATGCCGGGGGCTATCTGCGTACCCTGCCCGGCACGCTGGCCGATCAGGGCGGCTGTGACGGGTTTTTCATGGCGCGGTTGAGGCGCGCTGTCTGATCCATCCCTTGCGGGGTGGAGCGTCCATGCTAGAGGGTCGCCTCATGCAACATCCAGTCCGTATCGCCCCTTCGATCCTGTCCGCCGATTTCGCCCGGCTTGGTGAGGAAGTGCGCGCGATCGACGCCGCCGGCGCCGACTGGATTCATGTCGACGTCATGGACGGCCATTTCGTGCCCAACATCACGATTGGCCCGGCGGTGGTGAAGGCGTTGCGCCCGCATACCGCCAAGCCGCTCGACGTGCATCTGATGATTGCGCCGGTCGATGCCTTTCTCGAGGATTTCGCCGAAGCCGGCGCCGACACGATCAGCGTCCATGTCGAGGCGGGGGCGCACACGCACCGCACGATCCAGCGCATCAAGGGCCTCGGCAAGCGCGCCGGCGTGGTGCTGACGCCGCAGACGCCGGCCAAGGCGCTCGACTATCTGCTCGAAGAGGTCGACCTGGTGCTGGTGATGAGCGTCAATCCGGGGTTTGGCGGGCAAAGCTTTATCGAGAGCCAGCTCAGGAAGATCGAGGCGATCCGCAAGATGATCGACAAGGCCGGCCTTTCGGTCGATCTTGAGGTCGATGGCGGCATCGACCGCAGTACCGCGCCGCGCGCGATCGCGGCTGGGGCCGATGTGCTGGTCGCCGGTACCGCCACGTTCCGCGGCGGCCCGTCGGCCTATGCTGATAACATCGCTGCATTGAGGGGTTGAGTGAGCGAACCGACCGAGCCCGACAGCATCGATGAAGGCAAGCGGCTGATCCGGCTGGGCGGCGACAAGGGTCTTTCTCTGTCCGAACGCATTTCCGAACGACTTCACCGCCTGACCTGGCGAACGCCGATCCATGGGTTGAAGCTCAAGGGGCGGCATCCGCTGAAGCTGACCGCGGTACCCGACGATCCGTTTCTCGGCGACGTCAAGCGCGGGCATGCGTTGCTTCAGGGCAATCTCAGCTTTCGCGGCGAGACGCGGGCGATCGCCGAGATCAACCTGGCCAAGCCGGACTATTCCCAAGCGTTCGGCGACTATCTGCACAGCTTCGCCTGGCTGCGCGATCTGTCGTCCGTCGCGACGCGCATTCAGGCGACACCGATCGCTGAGGATCTGATGCGGCGCTGGCTCGATGCGCATGCCGACAAGGTCAGCGAGCCGGCGTGGCGCGCCGATTTGTGGGGCCGGCGCATCCTGTTCTGGACTGCGCATGCGCCACTGATCCTGTCCTCGACCGACCTCGTCTATCGCAGCCGCATGCTCAACACGCTGGCGCGGGGCGCCCGGCATATCGATCGCGGTGCGGAGAAGATGGCGCCGGGCGCGCCGCGTGTCGCGGCTTTGTGCGGCGTGGTCGCGGCTGGCCTGCTCATCGCCGGTGGCGACGCACGGCGCGGCTCGACCGAAGCCGCACTGATCAAGGCATTGTCGGCATCGGTGTTCGACGATGGCGGCAGCGTCGCGCGCTCGCCGCTGGCGCAGCTCGACATCATCATGCTGCTGACCATGCTGCGTGAGACCTATGACTCGCGCCGGCTCGAACCGCCCGCCGCGCTGTTCGAAGTGCTTAACCGCATGGTGCCGGCACTGCTCGGCGTGTGTCATGGCGACAAGGGACTATCGAGCTGGCAGGGCGGCGGGCCGGTAACGGGTGAAGCGCTCGGCCAGATACTCGAGGCGACCGGAGTACGCGCACGGCCGCTGCGCCAGGCGCGCGACTGGGGCTATCAGCGCCTTGCTGCCGGGCCCGCCGTGCTGATCATGGATGCAGCACCACCGCCGGTCGCACGGCTGGTCGAGGGTGGATGCGCCTCGACCCTCGCGTTCGAATTCTCCGACGGCCCGCACCGGCTGGTGGTCAATTGCGGCGGCGCGCGCACCGCGGTCGTGCAGCTTCCCGCAGCCCTGGCCGATGGGCTGAGAACGACGGCGGCGCATTCGACCCTGATCGTCGGCGACAGCAATTCGACCGCGATCCATCCCGACGGCACGCTTGGGCGCGGCGTCGCCGAGGTCGAGCTGGCGCGGCAGGAAAGCGATGCGGGCAGCCGGATCGAGGCGAGCCATGACGGCTATGCGCGGCGCTTCGGCTTCGTCCATCGCCGTCAGCTGGTATTGGGCAGCGACGGCCGCGATCTGCGGGGCGAGGATATGCTGCTGCCGGTCGGCCGGCGCCGCAAGATCGCCACCACTGCTTTCGCCATCCGCTTCCATCTCGGCCAGGGTGTGCAGGTGTCGCCGACGGCCGACGGCATGGCTGCCCTGCTGCGCCTGCCCGGTGGTGCGCTATGGCAGTTCCGCTGCCGCGGGGCGCGCTGGCGATCGAAGACAGTCTGTGGATCGATGCCGAGGGCCGTCCGCAATCGACCTACCAGCTCGTCATTACGGGCGAATCCCCGGCGGGCGGGTGCAGCGTGAGCTGGGCCCTGAAGCGCGCCAACTGATACCGGAGTTTTCATGACCAGCATTCCCATCCGCCGTGCCCTTCTGTCGGTATCGGACAAGACCGGCATCATCGATCTGGGCCATGCGCTGATCCGGCACGGCGTCGAACTGGTCTCGACCGGCGGCACCGCCAAGGCGCTGCGCGATGCAGGGCTCGATGTGCGCGACATCAGCGACCTGACCGGCTTTCCCGAAATGATGGACGGACGGGTCAAGACGCTCCACCCCAAGGTCCATGGCGGGCTGCTCGCGGTGCGCGATGATCCGGCGCATGTCGCGTCGATGGCAGAGCATGACATCGGCGCGATCGATCTCGTCATCGTCAATCTCTACCCCTTCGAACAGACTGTCGCGAAGGGCGCCGACCGGCCCGAAGTGATCGAGAATATCGATATCGGCGGCCCGTCGATGGTGCGCTCGGCGGCCAAGAACCACGCCTTTGTCGCGATCGTCACCGATCCGGCTGACTATCCCGCGCTGATCGCGGAGATGGACGCCGCGAACGGTGCGACCACGCTCGACCTGCGCAAGCGCCTTGCCGCGCGCGCCTTTGCCGCGACCGCGGCCTATGATGGTATGATCGCCAGCTGGTTCGGCTTTGCCGACCAGGGTGAGGCATTCCCGGAAACCCTGCCGATCACGCTCAAGCGCAGCGCGTCGCTGCGCTATGGCGAAAACCCGCACCAGTCCGCCGCTTTCTACACCGCCACCGGCCCGCACGTGCGCGGCATCGGCCAGGCGCGCCAGGTGCAGGGCAAGGAACTGAGCTACAATAATCTCAACGATGCCGATGCCGCGCTCGAGCTGGTCGCCGAGTTCCGCGATGCCGCGCCGTCAGTGGTGATCGTCAAGCATGCCAATCCGTGCGGCGTCGCCACTGCCGCGACGCTGGAGGAAGCCTATGCCGCGGCGTTCGCGTGCGACACGGTGTCGGCGTTCGGCGGTATCATCGCGCTCAACCGCACGCTCGACGAAGCGACCGCGCGCGCCATTGCCGGGATCTTCACCGAAGTGGTGGTCGCGCCCGATGCCGATGAGGCGGCGCTGGCGATCTTCGCGGCAAAGAAGAATCTCCGCCTGTTGCTGACCGGGGACCTGCCCGATGCCGCACGCACCGGGCTGCAGGCCAAGTCGATCACTGGTGGCTGGCTGGTCCAGACGCGCGACAATGGTATTCTGCCCGAGCTGAAAGTGGTTACAAAACGCGCCCCGACCGAGGCTGAGCTAGCCGATTGCCGCTTTGCCTGGACCGTCGCCAAGCACGTCAAGTCGAACGCGATCGTCTATGCCAAGGGTGGCTCGACCGCCGGGATCGGCGCAGGCCAGATGAACCGCCTCGAATCCGCGCGCATCGCCGCCTGGAAAGCAAAGGACGCGGCGGACAAGGCCGGCTGGGCAACGCCGCGCACGATCGGTTCGGCGGTTGCCTCCGACGCTTTCTTTCCCTTCGCCGACGGCCTGCTTGCCGCGGTCGAGGCAGGCGCGACCGCGATCATCCAGCCCGGCGGCTCGATCCGCGACGATGAGGTCATCGCCGCGGCGGACGAAGCAGGGCTGGCAATGGTCTTCACCGGCATGCGTCACTTCCGGCATTGATCGTCGGAGCATTTTAAAAGGGACGGTGCTGAGTTTCCACCTAGAATGCGACAAGCGCGATCTGCTCGGCATGGCTTATCGCACGATCCGTTAGAGAGGTGATCGACAGGGGGCGACGGGGTAGTGCGATGATATCGTGATGCCGACTGCCTTCGAATCAAAGCCTATGTTCACGCACACCTAGACCGGGAGGGTCGTCTCGCCACTCTTGGGTATCTTGCCGAACAAGGCCCGGTCGGCGGGGCGGAATGCCCATTTGAACAGCACGAACAAATAGGTGCCGCAGATTGCCGGGATGCCGATTGCCGCCTCCGCCCATTCATAGCTTTTGGGCAAAGCGGTGAAGGCGCTGCCGACCAGCCCTGCCGCCAGCGCCGCCCAGAGCAATGGCCAGCGCCAGCCGGCGACGCCCGCGTCGAGCAGGCGCGAGAGGAACTTGGACTTGATCACCGAGGTCAGGCCGACCGACAGCAGCAGGGCGATTGCCGGCCCCGCCGCCTGGTAGTTGACCGGCCATCCGCCGCTGCGGATCGCAAAGATCAGGGTGAAGCTCAGCGCGATCTGGAAGCACAGCATGCCGAGCGAGATCAGCAGGTTCTTCATCCGCGCGATATAGACCAGCGCGCTCTCGCACACCGCGCCGGTCGAGGCCGCCGCTTCCGCCGACAACAGGAAGGCAAGTGCTGCGGTGCCGGCGACGAATTGCGGGCCGACCACGCCCATCACCGCTTCGCCCGGGATCGAACCCATCAGCGCGAGGCCGACCTGCGCCGCCATGATCCAGAAGCCGACCTGCTTGACCTGCGCCGCGACCGCCTCGCGGTCGTCGCGGGCGAGCGCAGTGGTGATGACCGGGCCGAGGATCGGGTCGAAACTGGTCTTGAGCTTGGCCGGGATCGAGGCGACTTGCTGCGCCATGTAATAGATGCCGACGATCTTGGGCTCGAACATCACGCCGAGGATGAAACGGTCGACGTTGCGCGTGCCCCATTCGACCGCGTCCGCGCCGGCGAGCGGTATGTTGCGCCCGGCCAGCGCGAGCAGAGGGCGCACGCGCGGTTTCCAGCCATAAGGGATGCCATAGCTGCGCACGAACGGGATCAGCGATGCAATCAGCGCCGCCGCCATCGACAGGATATAGGACAGCACCAGGCCGTCGCGGAGCGAATAATAGGACAGCGCCCAGGCCGCAGCGCTGATCGTCCAGGGCTCGACGATCGCGCGCGCCGTCACCGTCGCCTTGACGTTGCGGCGATAGGCGAGCGCGGCCAGGCTGACGTCGGACCAGGCGGTGGCGAAGATGATGCACGGCAACCAGCGGTCCATGCCGGTGATCGGCGAATTGGGGTACATCGCCTCCGGAAAGATAATCAGGATCGCGCTGGCGACGAGCGAGACGACGAACGCGACCGCCATCGCATCCCACACGACATGGACATGCGGCCGATCGGTATCCGACAAGGCCTGGGCGAGCCCGCGCTTCAGCCCGAGTGTCGCGAGCAGGGCGGCGAGCTCGACCACGACCACGGCGATCGCGAAGCGGCCGACCGTTTCCGGCCCATAGACGCGCCCCGCGATGAACAGGAACGGCAGTCGCGCCGCGAGCCTGAGGAGGAATCCGATGATGTTGGTCCGGCCACCCTTCGCGAGCGCGTTGAGATCATCGATGTCGCCCGCGGCGGAGGTCAATGCGCCGTGCCCCAGCTCTTCCCCGTACCGATCTCGATGCCAAGCGGCACGCTGAGCATCACCGCCGGTTCGGCGGCGGTGGCCATGACGCGTTCGATCACCGGCCTGGCCGCCTCGACATCGCCTTCGGGCAATTCGAACACCAGTTCGTCATGCACCTGCAGCAGCATGCGGACATTGGGCAGCCCGGCCTCGATCAGCGCCGGCCCCATCCGCGCCATCGCGCGCTTGATGATGTCGGCGCTGGTGCCCTGGATCGGCGCGTTGATCGCGGCGCGCTCGGCACCCTGGCGCTCGTGTTGAATCTTCGACCTGATGCGCGGGAAATGCGTCTTCCGGCCGAACAATGTGGTCGTACAGCCCTTCTCGCGCACTGTCTCGATCGTCTGGACGATATAATTGTTGATCCCCGGGAAGCGCTCGAAATAGCGGTCGATCATTGCCTGAGCCTCTTCCGCGGTGACGTCGAGCCGGCCGGCCAGCCCCCAGCGGCTGATGCCGTAAAGGATCGCGAAGTTGATCGTCTTGGCGCGCCCGCGCGTGTCGCGATTGACCTCGCCGAACAATTCCTGCGCGGTCAGGCTGTGAATGTCGTCGCCCCGGGCGAACGCGTCCCTCAATGCCGGCACATCGGCCATATGCGCAGCGAGGCGCAGCTCGATCTGTGAATAATCGGCGGCGAGCAGGACATTGCCCTCCTCCGCCACAAACGCGTCACGGATCTGGCGGCCGACCTCGGTGCGGATCGGGATATTCTGCAGATTGGGATCGGTCGAGGAGAGGCGCCCGGTCTGCGCCCCGGTCAGCGAGTAGCTGGTATGGACGCGGCCGGTCGCCGGGTTGATCTGTGCCTGCAGCGCATCGGTATAGGTGGATTTGAGCTTCGACAGCTGGCGCCAGTCGAGCACTTTGCGCGCAATGTCCTTGCCGGGCGAATCCTTGTCCGCCGCGATCCGTTCGAGCTCGTTGACGTCAGTCGAGTAGACGCCCGACTTGCCCTTGCGGCCGCCCTTGATCCCCATGCGCTCGAACAGCACATCGCCCAATTGCTTGGGGCTGCCGATGGTGAAGGCACCGCCGGCCAGTGCATGAATCTCGACTTCCAGTGCGCCCATCTGGTGCGCAAACTCGGTCGAAAGCTGTGCCAGCTTTGCGGCATCGACCTTGATGCCGTGCCGCTCCATCTGTGCGATCACCGGCACGAGCGGCCGGTCGACCATTTCATAGACCCGCGTCACCTGCTCGGCGGGCAAACGCGGCTTGAAGCGACGCCAGAACCGCAAGGTGACGTCAGCGTCCTCGGCGGCGTAGCGCGTCGCGGTCTTCAGGTCGATTTCGGCGAACCCGCGCTGATTCTTGCCGGTGCCGACCACATCCTTGAAGGCAATGCAGCTATGCGACAGATGCGTCGCGGCGAGTTCGTCCATGCCGTGGCCGTGCAGCCCGGCATCGAGGTCGAAGCTCATCAGGATCGTGTCGTCGAACGGCGCGACGTCGAGTCCGGCGCGGCCAAGCACGATCATGTCGTATTTCAGATTATGGCCGATCTTCAGGACGCTTGGGTCCTCGAACAGCGTCTTGAGCTTCGCCAGCGCGGTGGTGCGGTCGATTTGCACCGGCACCTCGGCGAACATGTCGGTTCCACCATGCGCCAGCGGGATATAGCAGGCGAGATTGGGGTGCAGCGCCATGCTCACCCCGACCAGCTCGGCGCGCGTCGCATCCACTCCCGTGGTTTCGGTATCGATCGCCACCCAGCCCTGATGCTTTGCAATGGTGATCCAGCGATCGAGCGCCGCTTCATCGACCACGGTTTCATAGCCATCATGATCGCACGGCGGGTCTTCCTCCTGCGGCACGGTCGAGACCGGTACCTCGACCGGAGTATCGGCGACCGCCGACAGCTTGGCGAGCAGCGACTTGAAGCCATGATGTGCGAGGAAGGCGCGCAGCGGCGCCTCGGGAATGCCCTTCAGTTCGAGATCGTCGAGCGGTTCGGGCAGCGGCACGTCGCATTTCAGCTCGACCAGCACGCGGCTGAGCCGCGCCATATCGGCCTGCTCGATCAGATTGTCGCGCAGCTTGCCCGGCTTCATCGACGGCGCGGCGGCGAGCACGCCCTCCAGGTCGCCATGCTCGTTGATCAGTTTCGACGCGGTCTTCGGGCCGACGCCGGTCACACCAGGCACATTGTCGACGCTGTCGCCCATCAGCGCGAGCACGTCGCCGAGCCGCTCGGGTCCGACGCCGAACTTCTCCTGCACATGCTCGGCGCCGAGCCGGCGGTTGTTCATCGTATCGTACATGTCGAGCCCGGGCTCGATCAGCTGCATCAGATCCTTGTCGGAACTGACGATCGTCACCAGCCAGCCCTGCGCCAGCGCGGCTTTGGCATAGCAGGCGATGATGTCATCGGCTTCCAGGCCCTCGGTTTCGATGCAGGGCAGCGAAAAGGCGCGCGTCGCATCGCGGATCATCGGGAATTGCGGTACCAGATCCTCGGGCGGCGGCGGACGCTGAGCCTTGTACTTGTCGTACAGCTCGTTGCGGAAGGTATGGCTCGACTTGTCGAGAATCACCGCCATATGCGTCGGCCCGTCGGCCTTATGCAGCTCGTCGGCGAGTTTCCACAACATGGTGGTATAGCCATAGACGGCGCCGACAGGCTCGCCATGCACATTGGTGAGTGGCGGCAACCGGTGATAGGCGCGGAAGATATAACCGGAGCCGTCGACGAGATAGAGATGAGGCATGGCGAGGGAATAGCAAGGACTGCGGCGCGATGCGACCCGGCTTGAACGATCGGATGAATCAGTTCGGCTTTACGCAGCAGAATGATCCCGTCGCGATGGCGCGGGCCCGCATCGCAGGCGGCAGATAGTGGCAACCGATCACCGCGCCGCTCGATCCATGGGCGCGCATCCAGGTCATCGGGTCGCCAGCGGACCCGTTCCACACCGACAACAGGCCCAGCCGGTGAACCGGGCGATACCCTTCCGAATAAGTAAAATAGGTCAGATCGTCGATCAGCACACGGGGCGATTCGGGACCGATCCCGCATTTCGCTCCAGCCGATACGATCTGCCGCCGGAGCGCGGCATAGCCATAGGCGCCGAGCGAATAAGGCTGTTGCGCGACATAGCCGCCCTGTCCGCTCGTCGCCCATAACCGTGGCGCATAGAGTCCGATCAGCGCAATCTGGCTGATCAGGGAGACCGCGGCGATCGCCCATGCGATCGGTGCCAGCCAGCGTCCTTCGCCCGGCATCGCTGCCAGAATCAGCGCCAGTGCCGCGACGATCACCGGCATATACAGTGCTGCCTCATAGACGCCCTTGTTGAGCTGCAACGCGGCCCAGGCCGTCGCGCAGCCGATCAGCGCAAGCGCGGTCAGCAGCGGCTTCCAGCGCCGGTCAGAGCGAATCACCGTGAGGAGCAGCGCAATCAATCCCGTCGCAAGCGCGACATTCCACGCGCTATGGCCAATGCGTTTCCAGATGCGCTGCGCGTCTGCCGATATCAGGTCCGACGGCAGCCAGTCGGACATATAGAGCCTCTTCGGCAGCGATAGTTCGACATAGTCGCCGGGCAGCATATTGGCGAGCAGGTCGGGTATGATCGCAACCGTGCCGCGCCAGCCGCCCCCGAGCAGCAGGATCGACGCATTCTCGCCGGCCAGTTTCGCCGCCAGCACCGGATCGTCGGGGCAGGCGAAACGCTGCGACCAGTAACGATAGCCGAGCCATGCCAGCGCGAAGAGCAGGGCGAGCGCAACTCCACGGACCAGGAATCGCCGGTCGCCCTGGCGGCACAGGATGATCGCCAGTGTAAACAGCGGGAGGTAGAAAAGCGCCTTCAAATGATAGCTGATCGCCAGCAGGGCGAGCAACAGGATGGCAGCGACCGGTGCGAGGGGCAGCGCATCCGGATTGCCCCGGCGCCGGAAGGCGATCAGCATGGCGGCCAGAATCGCCAGCCATAACGGCTGTTCGGGGCGGCTCCACACCAGCAGCAGCGGCAGGATACCGATCCCGAGCAGCGCGAAGCACAGCAGGTCGATGGTCGCGCGGCGCCGCACATCGTCGGTCGCGCGCCGGATCAGCATGCGGATGCCGAACACGCCGAGGATCGCGCATCCCACGCCGGATAGCCGGATCAGCGCAGGATCGGGCAGGAAACGGGTCAGCAGTGAACTGAACCAGCGTACCGGCATCATGAAGAAAGCAGGCGTCGCGTCGGTGTTCGCGCCGCATGTTTCGGCAAGAAAGCGATCGACCCCGCCATCCTGAAGATACCGCGACAGCTGAAAGCGCCAGCCGACCTCATCGGTGTAGATCGGCAGCAATAATCCCAGCGCAAGCGATGACAGTAACAGCACCAGCATGACGGTCGCGCCACGCCGCAGCGCAACCGCATTTGAAAAAGCCAACATTCGCTGTCGCTTAGCTGGACCGGTCGACTCTGGCGATGATAACTTCGTCATGTTGATCAGACGGAGTCGTGAAAGATTATCCCCAAAGTGTGCCGTGCGCCTGAGTGCAGGGTGCTGACGCCGTGACGCATCGTCACGCGGTAATCGCCGCGCCCGCCGCGTACCGGACGATGATTGACTGCAAAGATCACCGCATCGCCTTGTTGCAGCGGAACCACCTCCACACGCGATTGCATGCGCGGGCGCTGTTCGGTCAGCACGAATTCGCCACCGGCGAAATCGGCCTGCGGTCGCGACAGCAGGATGGCGACCTGTAGCGGGAAGGCGTGCTCGCCATACAGGTCCTGGTGCAGGCAATTATAATCGCCCGCGCCGTAGCGCAGCAGCAATGGGGTGGGGCGCTTCTGGCCGGCCGCGTGGCAGCGGTCGATGAACTCTGCATGGTCGACGGGAAAACGAACCGCGCTGCCCAGCCGCTCTGCCCAGGTATTGGCGATCGGCTGAAGATGGGGATAGAGGCCCCCGCGCAGGCAGGCGATCGCGGGCGGCAGCGGATAGGCGAAATAGCCATAGGCACCGCGCCCGAAACCATGCCGCGCCATCACGATGCGGCTGCGGAACAGCGTGTCGTCGTCATACCATGCCGAAAGGGTGGTACAGGTATCGGCGTCGAGCAGCCCCGGCAGGATGGCCGACCCTCGTGCGTCGAGCGATGTGCGTGTTTCAGCCCAGTCCTGCGCAGCGATCCGTGCGTCGATGTTCGTGATATCCATGCCGGTTGCATCGCACCGTCGGTATTCGATGGCACTCCGCCGCTTGCGCTCGAACCACCAAGGTTCTGACCCTAGAGCGGCTGTGCCCGGCACGTGCCGAGCCAGCAGGGCAGTCCCCAGGACAGTTGCGTCTTCCAGCGGGCGACGGGCGCGACGGGAGCGGGCGGCGCGAAGGGCGCGGTCGTGCCGGGGCCGCCGGCTGGCCAATCAAGGCCCGCAATGCCGTTCGGAACCCATTTGGCGCCGGGTGCAAAATCCCGTCTCAGCCCAAGCAGTCGGATCTGGCCGCCGTCCGGCACCTGGCGATATTCGAAGACGTTGCGCATCGGACCCGTCGGGCCGGTGATCGCCGAGCGGGCGAAATAGATCGTGGCCCAGTCGCCTTGCGGCGGTGCAATGACGTCAATCCGTCGCGCGGATTCGTCCGCCCCGGCGGGCACGGCGACAAGGCGCAGCCCGGTCAGCAGAAATGCGCCTGTCACGGCGGCGATGGCGTATCCGCGCGCCGCGCGCGCATCGCGCACCAGCAGCCATGCCATCAGGCCAAGCAGCGGCAGGATCCATTTGAAATAATGCAGGCCGTTGAAGCGCCACAGTCCGGTCGGGAGCAGGTCGATATAGGCGGCAAGGACGAGAACATAGCTCGCCGCCGCGAACAGCAGGCAGGCGGCATAGCCCCGGCGCCGTGGCTCTCCTGCCCCATGCAACAGCACGAAGAGCGATCCTGCCAGCCCGAGTACGATCCAGGGAATCCTGGTGAGCAATCCCGTGCCGCGCGGAAACCAGGGTGACGGATCGACGAACAGGATCGACATCTTCCAGCCGAGATCGGCGAACCGCGTGCCGATCGCGACCGACAGCTGCGTATAATCGCTCAGCGCCGCGCCGTAGATGCTGACGTGGAGCGCGAGATAACCGAGAATTGGCATCGCGGCGGCAATGATCGCTGCTGCGACATGGCGCCGGTTCAGCACGCCGCGTCGTGCGAGCAGGGCGGCGAGGAACAGGCAGAGGGTGGCCGGCACCACGATATCGGCGGGCCGGGCGAGCGGTACCAGCGCCGCGACGAAGACGAAGCCCGCGACATCGCGCGGCCGCACCGGGGCTTCGCCGAGGGTCAGATCTCCGGCCCGTGCCATCAGCCACCAGATCAGCGCGGCAGACAGAGTGGTGGTCCAGGGCTGAACCCAGGCCTGCCAGAGCTGGGGTGGCCAGGCGATGCTCAACAGCAGGATGATGAGCGCCGCCCGCTGGCCGATGCCGAGATGGGCCGCGACGCGGATCAGCGCGCGCACCATCACGGCGACGCAGATCAGATCAAGCGGCAGATAGGGATTGTCCGGCATCAACGGCACGAACGGCACGGCAAGCAACGGGTAGAGCAGGGGATACCAGTGGTTGTCGGGCGACAGGTTGCCATGCGCCAACGCCAGGGTGGAGCGCAGATACTGGCCCTGGTCGAACCAGCCATGCCATCTCGACCCGGTGAAGAGCTCGACCGGCCCCGATTTCAGCATGCAGAGCAGCAGATAGACAAGGGTCGCGATCAGCGCGGGGCGCCAGTCCCGCCACCAGACCGCCAATTGACTGGGGACTTGCGGCCCGTCGTTCTGCCTGAGCCCGCCCATCAGCGGCGAAATACAGGATCGCGTCGCAGGGGCAAGTGGCGTCGCGTCAGCATCGCTGGTCCGCTGCGGCGCTCATCATTACGGACATCGGACCTGTTCAGTGGCCCCAGCGCCGCATCACAGCCTCGATCTCATACTGCTTCGGCCCGGCGATCGGGCAGGCGCCCGGACGGCGAAAGACGCAAAATTCCTGCGGCGCGCCCTTCCGGCCCGGCGCACAATAGGTCGCCCGGTAATTCGGGCCGAGACCCGCGCCGGCGGCAAGCGGGGCGATCGCGACATTGAAGGCGCCACGCCACGGGGCGGCGACGCTGGTCGCGTCGGGGCCGTAGAAATTGTAGATCGGCGTCTCGCGATCATAAAAGCTGTAATTTGCCGGCGCGGGCGGCTTGGGGCTGAAGAACGCCAGGCCGCATGCTGCGGGATCGACACCGGCTGCACGGATCGCGAGCAGGATGGTGCGATGCGACTGCCATAGTTTCTGCGAGCTTCCCGATACCGCGGCAATGCCGGACAGGATGGTCCATGTCGCAACCGTGCCGATCGTCGCCCATGTCGCGGTGCGCCGGCTCGCCGTGCGGGTCACCCGGGCCAGCACTTCGCCGCTTCCCAGGCTGGCCAGCAGGACGAACAGCGCCAGCGTGGGCAGGATGAAGCGCATTTCCTTGTGCGGAATCACCGAATGCGCTGCGAGATGGACCAGTGCGAGGATCAGCAAGGCGGGATGACGGCGCGCACCAACCAGTGCGAGTGGTACGATGAAGACGCTCGCGATGCTCCAGTTCCGCACCGTCTGGGTCAGGTACCAATACCAGGGCTCGACCCCGAAGCTGGCGCTTTTGTGCTCGATCAGGTTGATGCGGAAATTCTCGATCATCCACCGGAATGGCATTTGCCCGGTGATCAGGTCGACACCCGCCGAGATCGCGAGCGCGGCGATGCCGCCGGCGATCATCGTCGCCCAGCGGCGTATGTCGCGACCGCCGCCGATGATCGCCAGCGCGCCGACAATCGGTGCCATTTGCAGCCGCGCGCACACCGCCAGCCCAAGCAACAGGCCGGCCAGCGCGAGCTGCCGTTGGCTGACGGTGGCGCCTTTGCCGATCAACAGCCACGCCGCGGGCAGGAACAGGGATAGCGAGATCGGCTCGGACAAGGTGCGTGGGCCGTAGAACAGCAACTCGCTCCACACAGCAGCGACGATGCCGGCGATCAGCGCTTGGCGGCGCCCGGCCAGCGCGCCGAAGCGGTAGCATGTCCATACCAGGGCGAGTGACCCCAGCGCGCACAGGAAGCGCGGCAACAGGATCGGAAGCATCGTCCCCGGCGCGATGAAATGGCCGATACCCATCGGGCCGGCCACCACCAGCGGGATCAGCCACGACCTGATTCCGGCACGATATTCCCAGGCGCGCACCCAGGTGCCGTTGGTCAGATAATGTGCCGGCTCCAGATACTGCCAGAGCTCGTCGGGATGTGCGATCGCCGGGATGAAAGCGACCGCTACGCGTAGCGCCAGCGCCAGCAGGAGAATGCCCGCCAGAGTCCGATTGGCTCGATCGATGCTGGCATCCCGGCCGCTCGCCGCGACCATCGTTCCGTCAGTGATGGTTGACCACCACCGCGGCAACCACCGCCTGCATCAGTGCCTGGCGCTCCGGGATCGATTTGAGCGTGTCGCCAATCATCACCGCGAGCGCATAGCTTTTGCCGTCGGGTGCGGTCAGCAGGCCGACATCGTTATAGCCCGCGGTGCGCCCGGCCAGGTCCTGGCCGGTGCCGGTCTTGTGGCCGAAGCTCCACCCCTCCGGCACGGCGCCGCGCAGGCGCATCTTGCCGGTCTTGGACGATTGCATCGTACTGATCAGATAGTCGGTCGAACTGGCCGACAGCAGTTCGCCTTTCTTCAGTTTCACCAGCGCGCCTGCGATCGCCATCGGCGCGGCACCGTCGGGCGGATCGGTGACATAGCGCTCGAACGCGGCGATGCGATCGCTTTGTGGCAGGCTTGCCCGCGCGCGGGTAAAGGCATTGCCAAAGGCATATTCAGGCTTCCACGCCAGGCCGGCAGTGCCGCTTTGCAGGAGCCGCTCGCCCGGGCCGAAACGAATATCGCCGAGTTGCTTACGCAGGATGAAGGCGCGGACTGCCTTGGGGCCGCCGACATAGCGAAGCAGGCGGTCATTGGCGGTATTGTCGCTCATGGTCAGCGCGCGTTGCAGCAATGCGCCGATCGTGGTCTCATAGCCGTCGCCCTTGATCAGCGCAGCGATCGGTTGATGGAACAGGGTCAGATCCTCACGCTTTACCGTGACCGGATCCTCGAGCCGCAGCTTTCCGGCGTCGCGGAAATCGAGCACGGTCATCGCCACCCACAGCTTGCTCACGCTTTGCTGGGGCAACAATATATCGCCGTTGCTCTGGACGCTCCAACCGCCGTCGATGCTGCGCACCGCAATGCCGACACGGCCGTTGAAGCTGCGGCCCAGCGCGGCGATATTCGTGCTCAGTGCCTGCGGCGCGCTGACTGGGCGCGGGGTCGGTGGTGGAACGGGAATGACGAGTTGATAGGCCGGTGCACCGTAAGCCGGCGCGCGATAGGTCGGCGATACGGCACGTGAATCCGCCATTTTCGGGCTGGCAGCAACGCAGGATGCGACCGCCATCGCGGCGAAGATAATCGCCGCCGGCCGCCGCCATTTTGCGTTGGAATGCCCAGAATTGATGAGTTGTTCAGTCACGCAACAATGCCCCGCCCCCGGAGAATTTCGACCTTTATGCGCATAATCTTGCTAAGAAATAGCTGAACGGCGAGATTGCGATGAAGTGCCGCTGACACGCGGTGGGACGGTTCCGTAACAAATGCGCAACCCACTGACTCTTCAGGGAATCAATACTGTATCGATCGCGTCGGGAAGCATTTCGGGATAGTCGAGCGTATAGTGCAGCCCGCGCGATTCATGGCGGTGCAGCGCCGAACGCACGATCAGATCGGCGGTCTGGAGCAGGTTGCGGAGCTCGATCAGATCCGGCGTAACGCGGAAATGTCCATAATAATCATTCACTTCCTCGGTCAGTAGACGGATGCGATGTTGCGCGCGCTCAAGCCTTTTGGTGGTGCGGACGATGCCGACATAATTCCACATGAAGCGGCGAATCTCGGTCCAGTTCTGCTTGATGACGACTTCCTCGTCGGAATCCTCGACGCGGCTTTCATCCCAGGCGCGGATCGGCGGCGGTTCCGGCAACTCGTCCCAATGCGCATTGATATGCTTGGCGGCCGCCTCGCCGAACACAAAACATTCGAGCAGCGAGTTGGAGGCGAGCCGGTTGGCGCCGTGGAGGCCGGATTCGCTGCATTCGCCCGCGGCATAGAGGCCGGGCAGGTCGGTCCTGCCGTTGAGATCGATCACCACTCCACCACAGGTATAATGCTGCGCCGGCACCACCGGGATCGGGTCCTTGGTCATGTCGATGCCGAGACCCATCAGCTTTTCATAGATGTTGGGGAAATGCTCCTTCACGAAATCAGGGCCCTTATGGCTGATGTCGAGATGGACATAATCGAGCCCGAGCCGCTTGATCTCATGATCGATCGCTCGCGCCACGATGTCGCGCGGCGCGAGTTCGGCGCGGTCGTCGAAATCGGGCATGAAGCGATAGCCGGTTTCCGGGATCAGCAAATGGCCGCCCTCGCCGCGCACCGCCTCGGTGATCAGGAAGTTCTTGACCTCGAGATTGTACAGGCAGGTCGGGTGGAACTGCATGAATTCCATGTTCGACACGCGGCATCCCGCGCGCCACGCCATCGCGATGCCGTCGCCGGTCGCGCCACGCGGCGCGGTCGAGAAAAGATAGGTGCGCCCGGCGCCGCCAGTGGCGAGTATCGTCGCGCGAGCGGTGTACAGCTCGACCCGCCCGGTCGCGCGATTGACCGCATAGACGCCCCACACATGGCCCGAACCCGAATAGCGTTCCTCGTGCCGCCCGGTGGCGAGGTCGATCGCGACCATGTCGGGTATCAGAGTGATATTGGGATGCGCGGCCGCGGCGCGGGTCAGCGCTTCCTGCACTGCCCAGCCGGTCGCGTCGTCGACATGGACGATGCGGCGGTGGCTGTGTCCGCCTTCGCGCGTCAGGTGCCGGGCATCGCCGTCCATGTTGAACGGGACGCCCAGAGCGGCAAGGCGTTCGATCGCGGCGGGTGCGCTTTCGACCACGAATTCCACCGTGGCGCGGTCGTTGAGCCCGGCGCCGGCGACCATCGTGTCCTCGATATGGCTTTCGAACGTGTCGCCGGGTTCGAGTACCGCAGCGATCCCGCCCTGCGCCCAGGCGGTCGATCCTTCGCTCAGCCCGCCCTTGGCGAGCACCGTCACCTTGAACCGGTCGGCCAGGTTGAGCGCTGCGGTCAGCCCGGCCGCGCCGGAACCGATGATCAGAACGTCGCTTTGCTTTGAGTCCGGCACACCCACTCCGTTCTTGACCACAGGCTAGGCGTTGGAGGCCCGTGTCAGGTTGAGGAACACATCCTCCAGATCGGCCTCGCGGGTCGACACGTCAACGATGCCATAGCCATCGGCCTGGACCGCGGCGAGCACCTCGCCGGCATTGGCCACGTCCTTGCGATAGGTGATGGCCAGCGTGCGGCTACCCTTCAGCTCGATCTTCTGGAAGCAGGTCGCTGCGGGTGGCGTCACGACGTCGCGGTCGACCGTCACCTCGACCAGTTTTTCGGTCGCCATGCCGACCAGCTCACGGGTCGGCTTGTCGGCGATCAGCTTGCCATGATTGATGATCGCGATCCGATCGCAGAGCTGCTCGGCCTCTTCGAGGTAATGCGTGGTCAGCACCACCGTCACGCCCTGCGCGTTGAGCTGGCGAACATAGGCCCAGAGTTGCTGGCGCAGTTCGATATCGACACCGGCGGTTGGCTCGTCGAGTACCAGCACGGGCGGAGAGTGGACCATCGCCTTGGCGACCATCAGCCGCCGTTTCATCCCGCCCGACAAGGTACGGGCATAGGCATTGGCCTTGTCCTCCAGATGCACCGCGCGCAGCAATTCCATCGAGCGCCGCTTCGCCCTGGGCACGCCGTACAGCCCTGCCTGGATCTCCAGCGTCTCGACCGGCGTGAAAAAGGGGTCGAACAGGATTTCCTGGTTGACGATGCCGATCGATACCTTGGCGTTGCGTGGATGCTGATCGATGTCGAAGCCCCAGATCGACGCGGTACCGCTGCTTTTGTTGACCAGGCCGGCGAGGATATTGATCAGCGTCGACTTGCCCGCGCCGTTCGGCCCGAGCAGTCCGAAGATGCTGCCGCGCTCGACATCGAGCGTCACATCGTCGAGCGCGCGCTTGCCGCCCGCATAGGTCTTGCACAGATTGGCGATCGAGATTGCGGCTTCCGTCATGGAGGCCGCGATAGGCCCAGAGTCGCGCAACCTCAATCCTCCCCGTACCGGGGAGGATCCAAGTGCCGGCGAGGATTGTTTGCGGCCCTCCACCTTGCTATCGCGCGGTCATGATCGCACCTCCCGAAACCCTCCGCGTCAGCCATGCCCGCGTTTCCTGTGACGGGGCGACCGACATTCCCGGCGGCGCTTCGCTCGGTCATCCGCGCGTGTTCCTGCAGATCGACGAGCATGGCTATGTCGATTGCGGCTATTGCGACCGGCGCTTCGTGTTGATCGGCGGACCCGCCGATGGCGTCGATCCGGCGACTCTTCCCGATATCGCGTCTGGCGCCAGCCTTTAAGCCAACTATATTGCAGGACATGACCAGTCCCGCAGATCCCCGCGCTTTCCTTTATCATGCCGGCCAGCTTGAGCCCGAAGAGGCGCAGCGCCTGACCGCGCAAGCCTTGTCCAAAGCGGATGATGGCGAGCTTTACCTGCAATATCGCAAGGCCGAAGCATTCGGTTTCGATGATGGCCGGTTGAAGACCGCGAGCTACGATACGCATTCCGGCTTCGGCCTGCGCGCGGTGTCGGGCGAAACCACCGCCTTTGCGCATGCCAATGAGCTGAGCGCCGCCGCGATCAACCGCGCGGCGGAAACGATGGCGCTGATCGATCCGTCGACCGGGCCCAAGGCTGGACCGCCGCAAGGCACCAACCGTCACCTTTATACCGATGCCGATCCGCTCGACCTCGTGCCCTTCGCGGACAAGGTCAATCTGTGCCAGACGATCGACGCCGCCGCCCGTGCGCGCGACCCGCGTGTCGCGCAGGTCTCGGTCGCGCTGTCGGGCACGTGGAGCGTGGTCGAGATCGTCCGCCCCGACGGTTTCATCGCCACCGATATCCGCCCCCTGGTGCGGCTCAACGTATCGATCGTGGTCGAACAGAATGGCCGTCGCGAAACGGGCAGTTTCGGCCTTGGCGGCCGCTATCTCTACGATCAGCTGATGCAGCCCGAGACCTGGAACCGCGCGATCGATGAGGCGCTGGCACAGGCGGTGGTCAATCTCGATTCGGTCGACGCCCCGGCCGGTGAGATGACCGTGCTGCTCGGGCCGGGCTGGCCCGGGATCCTGCTGCACGAAGCGATCGGCCATGGGCTGGAGGGCGATTTCAACCGCAAGGGCACCTCGGCCTTTTCGGGCCGGATCGGCGAGCGCGTCGCGGCGCCCGGTGTGACCGTGGTCGATGACGGTTCGATCGCCGATCGCCGCGGCTCGCTGTCGATCGATGACGAGGGCACGCCGACGCAGGAGAATATCCTGATCGAGGACGGCATCCTCAAGGGCTATATCCATGATCGGCTCAACGCGCGGCTGATGGGCGTCGCGCCGACCGGCAATGGCCGGCGGGAAAGCTTTGCCCATGCGCCGATGCCGCGCATGACCAACACCTTCATGCGCGGCGGCAAGGACGACCCCGCCGAGCTGCTCAGCCGCGTCAAATCGGGCATTTTCGCCAAGAGCTTCGGCGGCGGCCAGGTCGATATCGTCTCGGGCAAGTTCGTGTTCAGCTGCACCGAGGCGTACAAGATCGAGAATGGCAAGCTCGGCGCGCCGATCAAGGGCGCGACGCTGATCGGCGACGGGCCGTCCTGCCTGACTCGTGTCGAGGGCATCGGAAACGACTTCGCGCTCGATGAAGGCGTCGGCATGTGCGGCAAGGCCGGGCAGAGCGTGCCTGCCGGTGTCGGGCAGCCGACCCTGCTTGTCGCCGGCCTGACCGTCGGCGGGACCGCGATGTGATCGCCGCGCTGCTTCTCGCCGCGCTTGCCGGTCAGGCGGCTCCAGCCCCGGCTGCTCCGGCGCCTGCGCCCCAAGGGGAGCCGATGGCGTGCACGATCGGCCCGGTCGAACGCAACTTTGGCGGCTCCGACTGGGCGGTCTTTGCCTGTAGCGACGGCAAGAGCGCGGTCGTGCTGTCGAAGCCGGGAAGCCCGGCCGCGCCCTTCTTCTTCGCAATCCAGCCTCAGCCCGACGGCCATTATGCCATTGCTGGTGAGGGAACGGGTGACAAGGCGCTGAGCGAGGCGGCGGGCAATGCCCTGCGCAATCTCGGCAAGGCCGGCCTGGCGCAGCTCGTCGCCGACGCGCGCGCTGCGGCCAAAAAGTGACTGGGACGGGCGCTTGGCCGGTCCTTGACTGGGCCGCCTGGCGCGAAACGGCGATCGGCCTTCAGCTCCGCACCCAGATTATCGGCAAGGTCCGGCTCGCTCTGACGCCGTGGCTCAACCATAGCTGGCATGTGCCGCTCTATCTCACCGCCCGCGGCCTTTCGACTTCGCCGATCCCGTGCGGTGACCGCATCCTGCAGGTCGATTTCGACTTCATCGCTGAAAGGGTGGTGCTGGCGACCAGCGACGGTGGGGTGCGCACCATTCCGCTCACCGCCGGTTCAGTTGCCGATTTCCATGCTGCGGTGATGGCCGTACTGGCCGAATTCGGGGTTGATTGCCGGTTCGATCCGAAGCCGAGCGAGATGCCGGATGCGTTGCCCTTTGCCGAGGATCATGCCGAACGGCCCTATGATGCCGATGCGGCGCGCAATTTCTGGCGGGCGCTGATCCGCGTTTCGCGCATCTTCGGCGAGTTTCGCACCGGCTTTCTCGGCAAGGCGAGCCCGACCCATTTCTTCTGGGGCAGCTTCGATCTCGCTTCGACGCGCTTTTCGGGACGTAGCGCGCCGCGTCATGCCGGCGGCATGCCCGGCTTGCCCGATACGGTGACGTGCGAGGCCTATAGCCATGAGGAAGCGAGCATAGGCTTCTGGCCGGGTAGCGACGCCTATCCGCACGCGTCATTCTACGCCTATGCCTATCCCGCACCAGCGGGCTATGCCGAGGCAAGAGTCGAGCCGGCTGAAGCAGCATTCAACCGCGATCTCGGCGAGTTCCTGTTGTCCTACGATGCGGTGCGCGCCGCCGGCGATCCGGACGCGGCGTTGCTTGCCTTTTGCCGCTCGACCTATGATGCCGCCGCCGATCTCGGTAACTGGGACCGGACGGCACTCGAATGTCCGCTCGGGCGCCCGCGTATTCCGCGCGCGGTCTGACCAGAATGATATCGTCGGCCGGTGCCGGCATGATCGAGGTGTTGCGATGGCCGAATTCTTCGACGCACTGACCGACGACCACCGCGCCTTCATCGCGCGCCAGCCGATGTTCTTCGTCGCGACCGCGGCGGAGGGGGCACGGATCAACCTCAGTCCGAAAGGCATGGATTGTTTCCGTGTGCTCGATGACAAGCGCGTCGCCTATCTCGATGTGGCGGGCTCGGGCAACGAGACCAACGCGCATCTGCTTGCCGATGGGCGAATCACCATCATGTTCTGCGCGTTTGACAATCCCGCTTTGATCTTCCGCATCTATGGCCGCGGGCAGGCGGTACTGCCGCAGGACGATCGCTGGGCTGAGCTCAGCGCGCAATTCACTTTATTGCCTGGCACGCGCCAGATCTTCGAGGTGGCGATCGACCAGGTGCAGACCAGCTGCGGCTGGGGCGTGCCGTATATGACGTTCGAGCGCGAGCGGCAGACCCTGGTCAAATATCATGCGGGATCGAGCGATGCCGAACGTTTTGGCAAATATGCCAAGCGAACCACCAGCATCGATGGCCTGCCGGTGCGTAACCCGACCGTGATGGCGCGATAATGGCGCTCGTCGAGCTCGGCCGGTTCAATCGCAACGAAGCGCATATCCTGATCGGCCGGCTGGAATCGGACGGTATCACCGCACTCGCCTTTGACGGCGAATCGAGCATCGGCGACGGTAGTTATCTGTTCATCCCGGTGCGCGTGATGATTGATGAGGATGATCTGATCGCAGCACAGGCGATCATCGGAACCACTGCCTGATTCTCGGGCATTTGTTCGCAACTGCACAAATTTTTACCTTCGCTTAATCTTCGATCCTGGGATTCGGCGCGATTCCGCCCCGATTCCGTGTTGCTTCGACTCTGGCACGAGCATTGCTGAGGAGCTCCCGGGACAATCAAAGGGGGCGCGAATGAAGCTCGTCATAGCAATCATCAAGCCGTTCAAACTCGACGAGGTACGCGAGGCGCTTACCGAAATCGGGGTCGCGGGCATGACCGTGACCGAAGTGAAGGGCTTTGGCCGCCAGAAGGGCCAGACCGAAATCTATCGCGGTGCCGAATACAGCACCAACATGGTGCCGAAGATCAAGATCGAGATCGTCTGCGCATCCGACCTCGCGGCGCGTGTCGTCGAGACGGTGCAGGCAGCGGCGAACACCGGCGCGATCGGCGACGGCAAGATCTTCGTGCTCGACGTCGGCCAGGCGGTGCGCATCCGCACCGGCGAAACCGACCAGACAGCGCTGTGATGAAGGGGGTAATGATGAAGCACACACTGAAACTCGCCGGCGCTGCCGGCCTCGCCTTCTTCGCGGCCTTGCCTGCCTGGGCGCAGACGGCGGTTGCCGCCGCGCCCGTCGCCACGGTCAACAAGGGCGACACCGCCTGGATGATGACCTCCACCATCCTCGTTCTGATGATGATCCTCCCCGGCCTTGCACTCTTCTATGGCGGCCTGACCCGCACCAAGAACATGCTGTCGGTGATGACGCAGATCGGCGCCGTCGCGGCACTGACCATGCTTGTGTGGGTGATGTGGGGCTACACCATGGCGTTCGGTCCCGACTATACATCGGGTCTTAGCAACGTCGTGTCGAGCTTCGGCAAACTCTTCCTGTCGGGCGTCACGCCGGCCTCGCAAGCGGCGACCTTCACTCCCGGCACTGAGATCCCGGAATATGTCTTTATCAGCTTCCAGATGACCTTTGCCGCGATCACTATCGCGCTGGTGCTGGGGTCGCTGGTCGAACGGATCAAATTCTCGGCAGTCATGGTCTTCGCGCTGGTCTGGCTGACCATCGTCTATTTCCCGATCGCGCACATGGTGTGGGCGGCGAGCGGTTATTTCTTCAAGCTTGGAGCGCTCGATTTCGCCGGCGGTACGGTGGTGCACATCAATGCCGGCGTCTCGGCACTGGTCGCGGCACTGATCATCGGCAAGCGCGTCGGTTACCCGACCGAGCGGATGGCTCCGCATTCGCTGACCCTCGTCATGGTCGGCACCGGCCTGCTCTGGGTCGGCTGGTTCGGCTTCAACGCTGGCTCGGCGCTCGAAGCCAATGGTTCCGCCGGCCTCGCCATGATCAATACCTTCGTCGCCACCGCTTCGGCGGGTCTGTTCTGGATGCTGGCGGAGCGGGTTGCCGGTCACAAGGGTTCGGCGCTGGGCTTCTGCTCGGGCATCATCGCGGGTCTGGTCGCGGTAACGCCGGCGGCGGGCAATTCCGGCCCGTTCGGCGCGATCGTTCTCGGCGCGGTTGCCTCGATCGTCTGCTTCGTGTTCGTGACCATCGTCAAGCCGAAGCTCGGCTATGACGACTCGCTCGACGCCTTCGGCATTCACGGCATCGGCGGCATGGTCGGCGCGATCGGCACGGCGGTGGTTTACGCCCCGTCGCTCGGTGGCCCGGGTGCTGCCGATTATGCGATGGGCGCCAAGCTGCTGGTTCAGCTCGAAGCGGTCGGTGCGACCATCGTCTGGGCGGCGATCGGAACGACCATCGCGATGTTCATCGCCAAGGCTGTCACCGGTGGCCGGGTTAGCCCCGAAGTCGAAGCCGAAGGCCTCGATCTCGGCGAGCATGGCGAACGCGCCTATAATTATTGACGAGATTGGGGGCCGGCCTCGGGGGAGACCGGCTTCCAAACCATGTTCCTCCTGCGGACAACCTCAGGCCGGTGCGGCAACGCACCGGCCCTTTTTACCTCTCGGGTTGATCGGGTTCCGCCGTCTCTTCCGCCTCGGCCGCCGCCTTCTCGTCCTGCTGCTGGCGATAGCGCCGCGCAGCCAAGGTCGCGCCGAGGATGAAGCCGCCCGGCACAAGGCAGACCGTGGCGACAAGCCCGATCCGGTTCCACAATTTCCTGTCCATCCGGCGCCTTTAACGCCTCAGGCGAGATCGGCCTGCACGAAATCGGCGCAGCGCTCGCCGATCATGATCGACGGCGCATTGGTGTTGCCCGACACGAGCTTCGGCATGATCGAGGCATCGGCGACATACAGCCCGTCGACCCCGCGCACGCGCAGCTTCGGATCGCACACCGCCAGATCGTCCGATCCCATCCGTGCCGTGCCGACCGGATGATAGATGGTGTCGGCGCGCGCGCGGATCAGCCGCTCGAGCGCGTCGTCGTCGTTCAGGTCGATCGGATAGCGGTCCTTGCCCTTATGGTTGGAAAGCGGCGGCGCTTCGAGGATGCGGTACATCGCGCGCACGCCCTTTTTCAGCAATTCGACATCGCGCCGGTCGGCCAGGAAAGCGGGGTCGATCAGCGGCGCCGTGCGCGCATCGATCGACTGCAGCTTGACTGTGCCATGGCTTTCGGGGCGCAGCACGCAGACATGGCAGGAAAAGCCATGCGTCTTGAGCTTGGTACGGCCATGATCCTCGAGCATCACCGGCACGAAATGCAGCTGGATATCGGGCGCCGGCGCGTTCGGGTCGAGCGTCAGGAAGCCACCTGCCTCGGCATAGGGCGTGGTCATCGACCCGGTCCTTCGGCGGAACCATTCGATCACCGCGCCGGCCGACTTCAGCGTGCCGGCAAGCGATTGGCCAATGAAATAGCTGCCCCTGGTCTCGAACCCGGCGACATAATCGACATGGTCCTGCAAATTGGTGCCGACCGCGGGCCGGTCGGTGCGCACCGCGATGCCATGCTCGCTCAGATGAGCGCCCGGACCAATGCCCGATAGCATCAGCAACTGCGGCGTGCCGAATACGCCGCCGGCAAGCACCACCGCGCGCTTCGCCTTGATGATCTTCTCCTCGCCATCCTGCAGATAGGCGACGCCCCAGGCGCGGCCTTCGTCGAACAGCACGCGTTCGGCGACGACATCGGTCAGGACTTCGAGATTGCGGCGCTCTTTCGCAGGTTCGACATAGGCGCGCGACGCGCTCCAGCGCTCGCCGCCATGCTGCGTCACCTGGTAAAGGCCGATCCCTTCCTGCCGCGCGCCGTTGAAATCGTCATTGCCGGGGATCTGCAGGTTGCGCGCCGCTTCGACGAACTCAAGACTGCCGGGATGCGGCGAGCGCTGGTTGCTGACGCGGAGCGGTCCGTCACCGCCGTGAAAATCATCGCTGCCGCGCTCATTGGCCTCGGATTTTCTGAACCAGGGCAGCACCTCGTCATAGGACCAGCCGGGACAGCCCAGCGCCGCCCAATTGTCGTAATCCCACGCCGCGCCGCGCAGATAGAGCATCGCATTGATCGCGCTCGACCCGCCCAGGCCACGCCCGCGTGGCTGATAGCCGCGTCGGCCGTTGAGCCCGGCCTGCGGCACGGTTTCGAACTGCCAGTTGGTCTTCTCGGTCTGGAAAGGGATGAATCCCGGGATGCGGGTGCGAAGGCCGGTGTTGCGGCCGCCCGCCTCAAGCAGGGCGACGGTATATTTCCCGCCCTCGCTCAGGCGGCCCGCGGCGGCGCTCCCGCCCGATCCTCCTCCGACGACGACGATATCGGCTTCTTCCACAGCGCACCCTCCGCTCGGCGCTGCTTTTCCAGCCAGCGCTCTTTGATGATTTCCGACGTATCCCGGCTGCCGTCGTGGCTCCATCCCGGGGGCATGACCATATAGCCCAGCTTGGCGCGCCAGCCCGGTGCCGCCCACACGTCCCTGGCGATGCCGATCCATTCATGGAATGCGGCCCAGATCAGGTTGAAGCTGCCGAGATTGTGCACGATGCCATAGCGTGGCCGATCATCGTCGCGCTCCGGCTCGAACGTGCCGAACATCTTGTCCCAGATGATGAACACCCCGGCATAATTCTTGTCGAGATAGCGCGCATTGGTCGCATGATGGACGCGGTGGTGCGACGGCGTGTTCATCACTGCCTCGAACCAGCGCGGGCAGCGCCCGACCACTTCGGTGTGAATCCAGAACTGATAGATCAGGTTGATCGCCCCGACGAACAGCAGCATCTCGGGCGGAAAGCCGATCAGGGCGAGCGGCAGGCGGAAGATGAAGCCGAGCGAGACGAAGCCGGTCCAGGTCTGCCGAAGTGCCGTCGACAGATTATAATGCTGGCTCGAATGATGGATGACATGACTCGCCCAGAACCAGCGCACGCGATGCGCCGAGCGGTGAAAGGCATAATAGGCCAAATCGTCGATCACGAAGGCGAGCAGGAACCAATACCAGGCATAGCCGATATCGAAGAGCCGGAACTGCCACACCCAGACCGCAATGGCATAGGCAATGCCGGCGGTGAGGACGCCGGCCACCGTGCTGCCCAATCCGAGCGCCAGCGAGGTCAGTGTATCGCGCGGCTCGTAACGCGTCCGGTCCCTGAATCGCGCCACGACCATCTCAAGCGCGACGAGCAGGACAAAGCCCGGCACGGCATATTTGACCGGGTCATAGGCGACGAGGAAATGCAGATCCATGGGGGCTGCTTACACTCTTGTCAGCGACGCTTCCAGTCCGCGCACATCTTCATCGATCACGCCGAGCAAAACGACCCCGCCGAACAGCCGTTCGCCAGTGTCGATCTCGACTCCTTCGACCGCCGGGCGGATGCGCAGCGGTGCGAGCAGACGCCGCGCCGCAACCTTCGCGCCGTGGCGTTTCAGCACCGCAATCGCACCATTGCCCGCGACCAGCGCGGCATTGCCGTCCGTACTGACGATCGCGGCGCGAGCCTCGAAGCCGGCAAGCATGTCCTCGGCCATTTCGCGCGCCTTGGCGGCGTCGCCGATCCGGCTCTCGCCCAGCTTGAGCAGATGCGCGATCCCGGCGAGCCCGAGAATCGCGACCAGGCTGCCGCCAAGCTGGACCCAGTTCATCTGCCCGAAGCTAACGCATCGAGCAGCGGGCGGATGCCGGTCAGGTCGTACCCGGTGGCCGCCGCCTTCGCCATCACCGTATCGGGATGGTCGCCCATCTTGACTCGCGCCAGCGCCCAGAGATTGCACGACCGCGTGCCCGAACGGCAATAGGCGAGCACCGGTCCGCCGGCATCTTCGAGTGCCGCGACCATCGCATCGACCTGATTGCCCGAAAAGCCCGAATGGGTGACCGGAATCTCGGTATATTTCAGGTTCAGCGTGTCCGCGATCAGGCGCACTGCCGCGCCCTCGGGCTGGCCGGGCTCTTCATCGTCGGGGCGATTGTTGATGATCGCGGTAAAACCGGCGCGCGCGATCTCGGTCACGTCGGCGGGGGTGATCTGCGGGGCGACTGAAATCGAGTCGTCGATGGGGCGGATGCTGGTCATGGCGTGGACCTTGCCGTCCGCCGCGCGCAAAGTCGAGATGGCGGCGGGCAATGAAGTAACGGGACTTACTGGTGGAGATCCTCATAACCGGTCAGCGCCGTGGTCACCGCTGTGTCGGCCGCATATTTCCTGCGCAGTCCCACCGCCTCGGCATCGATTCCCTTGCAAACTTCCGCCACCGCCTTTTCCAGTTCGGCGCGGCGTTCGGCATCATAATCGGGCTCGCCGATGAAATGCTCGCAATCCTCATAGCGCGCGACGAAGCGCTGCACGTCGCCGGGCAGGCCGCGCGCCTTGGGGTAAGTGGTCAATTGCTGCTCGTTGAACGCCGGAGCGTCCTCAGGGAAGGGTGATGCGGTTTCGACCGGCTGGGGCGAGGGCGCAGCGGAAGGAGAGGGTGCCGGAGAAGGTGTCGGGGACATCATCACCGCCTCATTCTCCACCATCGTCGAGACGCCGTTTTCGGCCGTGCCATTGCCGGACTGAGGCTCCGACGTGCAGCCGCACAGCGCCGCGCTCACGATCAATACCGCCAGGATTCTCATGCCGCCTCCCGAATCACTTGCAGAAAGGCATCGCCATACGCCTCCAGCTTGCGTGCCCCCACACCGGAAATCCGTCCCAGCGCCGCGGCATTGGCGGGGCGCGTCGTCGCCATCTCGCGCAGCACCGAATCATGGAAGATGACATAGGGCGGCACGCTCGCTTCCGCCGCCAGCGCGCGGCGCTTGGCGCGCAGCGCTTCGAACAGCGGGTCGCCGGTTGGATTGGCCACCGCGCCGGCCCCGCCACGACGGCGGCGTTCGCGCTTTGGCTGGACGATCAGCGCCACTTCGGCCTCACCCTTCAGGATCGCCTTGGCTTCGGGCCCGAATTCCAGCCCGCCGAAATCATTGGCGCGCAGTGCATCGCGCAGCAGCAGCGCGCGCGCCACCGGCTTGATCAGCGCCGCTTCTTCGGATGAGGAAGCGATACCGAACACGCCAAGCGCTTCATGCCCGTTCATCAGGCTGCGTTCGCTCGACTGGCCGGTCAGGATGCTCTCGATATAGCCGACGCCGAAGCTCTGCCCGGTGCGGAACACCGCGGAGAGGAATTTGCGTGCTACCTCGGTGGCATCGACGGCGCTGGGCGGGCTCAGGCAATTATCGCAATTGCCGCAATTCTCCGGCGATTCGTCGCCGAAATGCTTGAGCAGGATACGCCGCCGGCACCCCGCCGTCTCGACCAGCGCACTCAGCGCGGTCAGCCGGGTGCGCTCGCCCGCCTGGCGATGCGGCTCGACTTCCGAAATGCGCAGCCGCGCCTTGGCGAAATCCTCCGCGCCCCAGAACAGATGCGCGATCGCCGGGTCGCCGTCGCGCCCGGCGCGGCCGGTTTCCTGGTAATAGGATTCGATCGATTTGGGCATGCCCGCATGTGCGACGAAGCGGACATCCGGCTTGTCGATGCCCATGCCGAACGCGACCGTGGCGACGATCACCATATCTTCGCTGGCGACGAAATCGGCCTGGTTGCGCGCGCGCACCTGCGGATCGAGCCCGGCATGATAGGCGCGCGTCGGCCGCCCGGTACGGCCCAGCGCCTCGGCCAGTTTCTCGGTCGCGGCACGCGTCTGGGCATAGACGATGCCCGGCCCCGGCTGCTCGGCGATCAGATCGGCGATCTGCCGCGTGGTATTGTCCTTGGGGCTGATCATGTAGCGGATATTGGGCCGGTCGAAGCCAGCGACGATCATCCCCTCGCGCGGAATACCGAGCTGATCGAGAATGTCTGCGCGCGTGACGGCATCGGCGGTCGCGGTCAGCGCGAGGCGGGGGACATGGGGGAAATGGTCGAGCAGCGGGCGCAGCAAACGGTAATCGGGACGGAAATCATGCCCCCATTCCGACACGCAATGCGCTTCGTCGATCGCGAACAGCGCAAGCGGTGCCTGGCCCAGCAGATTGCGGAAGCTTTCGCCCGATGCACGCTCCGGCGCGACATAGAGCAGGTCGAGCTCGCCGCGCCGGAATCGCGCGATCGTCTCCATCTGGTCGGTATCGACTGAGGTCAGTGTCGCCGCGCGAATGCCAATCGCGGACGCCGCGCGCAGCTGATCGTGCATCAGCGCGATCAGCGGCGAGACGACCACGCAGGTGCCGTCCAGCGCCACCGCGGGCAGCTGATAGCAGAGCGACTTGCCTGCCCCGGTCGGCATCACCGCAAGCGTATTCTCGGCTGCGAGCACGCGGTCGACCACTTGCCGCTGCACCCCGCGAAACTCGGGAAAGCCGAAAGTGGATTGCAGGATGGGCAGGGGATCGGTCGACATTGCGACCGGCCTAGGGTCCGGGCCGGATTACCGCAATGGTCGAGATCGCCTGAGGCTCCGGGATCTCCGCGAGATTCCTGCCCGGCAGCGCTCAAGATTACCTATCTTGATATAAGTATCTGATACACAATACTTTTATTTAGGGCGATTTGAAAAAGATACGACACAACCGGTGTCCCATATCTCCCGTCGCTCCTCGTGCGTCCGGCAGGTGCTTGATCCCCAAGCACCTGCCGTCAATCGCAACGGCGACGCCTATTTCGCGTTCAGCCCGAGATAGTCGAGCATCGGACCGACATCGGGATCCTTGCCATAGAAGGTCTTGAACATCGGCCCATAATCCTGGGTATGGCCGCGCGACAGGATCAGGTCGCGGAAGCGCTGGCCATTGGCGCGGGTCAGGCCGCCATTGGCGACGAACCAGGCATAGGCGTCATGGTCGAGCATCTGGGTCCAGGCATAGGCATAATAGCCCGCGGCATAGCCACCGCCCCAGATGTGCGAGAAATAGCTGCTGCGATAGCGCGGCGGGACCTTGTCGGTCTCCAGCCCCATCGCCGCCAGCGCTTTCGCCTCGAACGCATCGACATCCTGCTTCGGCGCGTCGGCGGGCAGCGAATGCCACGCCATGTCGAGCTGCGCCGCTTCCAGCGCCTCACCGGTGGTATAGCCCTGGTTGAATGTCTCGGCGGCACGGATCTTGTCGACCAGCGCCTGAGGCATCGGCGCGCCGGTCTGATAATTCACCGCATAGTGCGCCAGCACCTTGGGATCGAGCGCCCAATGCTCGTTGAACTGCGACGGGAATTCGACGAAATCGCGCGCCGTGTTGGTGCCAGACAGGCTCGGATAGACCTGGTCCGCGAACAGGCCGTGCAGCGCATGGCCGAATTCATGGAACATGGTGGTCACATCGTCGAAGCTGATCAGTGCCGGCTTGCCCGCCGCCGGCTTGGTGAAATTGGCGACATTATAGATCACCGGCTTGGTGCCGAGCAGCTTGGACTGGCCGACAAAGTTCGACATCCATGCACCGCCCGACTTGTTGTCGCGCTTCCAATAATCGAAATACATCAGGCCGATCGTCGTGCCGTTCGCCTCGGACACCTCGAACACGCGGACATCGGGATTATAGACCGGGATGTCCTTGCGCTCCTTGAAGCTGATTCCGTAAAGCTGGTTTGCGGCATAGAAAACGCCGTCTTTCAGCACTTTGTCGATCTCGAAATAGGGCTTCAGCTGCTCGCCATCCAGGTCGTACTTCGCTTTGCGCACTTGCTCGGAATAGAAATCCCAGTCCCATGGCTTCAGCTCGAAATCGCCGCCAGTCGCCTTGATCTGCGCCTGGATCGCGGCCGCTTCGCTGCGCTGCTTCGCCGACAAGGCCGGGCCGAACTGCTTGAGGAAGTTGCTTGCCGCACCGGGCGTCTTGGCCATCTGGTCGACCAGGACATAATCGGCAAAGGTCGGGAAACCGAGCAATTTGGCTTTTTGCGCACGCAGCACCGCCAGTTCGGCGACGGTTGCGCGTGTATCGTTGGCGTCGCCCTGTTCGGTTCGCGTCCAGCTCTTCTCGAATAGCGCCTGGCGCGTCGTACGATCGGTCAGCGAGGCGAGCGCCGGCTGCTGCGTCGTGTTCTGCAGCGGCAGCACCCATTTGCCCTTCAGCCCGCGATCGCTCGCGGCTTTCGCCGCAGCGGCGATGCCGTCGGCGCCAAGCCCGTCGAGCTTCTTCACATCGTCGACCACCAGCCCGCCGGCCTTGGTCGCGGCGAGCAATTTCTGCTGGAATGCGGTCTGCAGCGACGAAATCTGCGTGTTGAGCGCGCGCAGGCTGGTCTGGTCGGCCGCCGACAGCTGCGCGCCGGCGCGCACGAACTGCTGGTAATCGACCTCGAGCAACTGTGCCTGCTCTTGCGTCAGCGTGAGCGTCGCCTTCTGGTCATACAGCGCCTTGACCCGCGCGAAGAGCCTAGCGTTGAGATAGATCGCGTCGGAATGCGCGGTCAGCTTGGGCGAGATCTCGGTATCGATCGCCTGCAGCGCGTCATTGGTGTCGGCCGAACTGAGCGCGGAGAAGACCTGGCTGACCCGGCCGAGCATCTGACCCGAGCGTTCCAGCGCGGCGATGGTGTTGTCGAAGGTCGGCGCGGCTGGATTATTGGCGATGATCGCGATCTCGACCAGCTGCTGCTTCATGCCCTGTGCGAACGCCGGCAGGTAGTCGCTGGTCTTGATCTTGCGGAAATCCGGCGCCTGGTACGGCAAGGTACTGGCCGTGGCGAAGGGATTGGTACGTGCCGGCGTGGCGCTGCCGGCTGGAGCGCTCCACAGCGTGGCGACAAGGGCGGTGGTGGTAAGCAGACGTGCGACGATCATGGCCATTCCTTGGGGAGTTCAGGCGGGCCTTGTTGGTCGCGTGGCGGCGAACAGCAAGTGAAATCGCACCGTCATTCCGCCGCCATCACGCCATCTTCATCGGCCCGCTCCTGCGCCTGGCGGTTCCACATTTCGGCGTAGAGCCCGCCCTTGCGCAGCAGCTTGGCGTGATTGCCGCGTTCGACCACCTGGCCGGCTTCGAGCACGACGATCTCGTCGGCATTGACCACGGTCGACAAGCGGTGGGCGATGACGATCGTCGTGCGCCGTGCGGAGATTGCCTCCAGCGTGTCCTGGATCTCGCCTTCAGTGCGGCTGTCGAGTGCGCTGGTTGCTTCATCGAGAATCAGGATCGGCGGATTCTTGAGCAAGGTGCGGGCAATCGCCACGCGTTGCTTTTCGCCCCCTGACAATTTCAGCCCGCGTTCGCCCACGCGCGTTTGATATCCCTCGCTCTGGCTCTCGATGAACCCGGCGATCGCCGCGCCGCGCGCCGCCGTCTCGATCTGCTGCTGGTCTGCACCTTCACGGCCATAGGCGATATTGTAGCCGATCGTGTCGTTGAACAGCACCGTATCCTGCGGCACGATGCCGATCGCGGCGCGCAGGCTCGCCTGGGTGACCTGCGCGATGTCCTGGTCGTCGATCGTGATGCGGCCGCCGGTCAGGTCGTAGAAACGGTACATCAGCCGCGCGAGCGTCGACTTGCCCGCGCCCGAAGGCCCGACCACTGCCAGCGTATGTCCAGCCGGGATATTGAGATCGATGCCCTTCAGGATCTCTCGCCCGCCATGCTCTGGGTCGTCATAGCCGAAGCGCACATCTTCGAACCGGATATGGCCCCTGTCGACAACCAAAGCCGTCGCGCCGGGCGCATCGACCACTTCTGACGGGGTATCGATAAGGTCGAACATCGATCCCATGTCGATCACGCCCTGGCGGATCGTGCGATAGACCATGCCGAGCAGGTCGAGCGGGCGGAACAGCTGGGCGAGCAGAGTCGATACGAGCACGACGTTACCGGCAGTGAAACGGCCGCTGCTCCAGCCCCACACGATCAGCGCCATGCCGAACGCCATCATCACATTGGTGATCAGCGCCTGACCGATATTGAGCCAGGCGAGCGAATTCTCGCTGCGCACCGCTGCGCTGGCATAGGCGCCCATCGCCGCATCATAGCGTTTCGCCTCGCGCTCCTCGGCGCCGAAATATTTCACCGTCTCGAAATTGAGCAATGAATCGACCGCATGGCTGACCGCGCCGGTATCGAGGTCGTTCATCTGCGTGCGCAAGGCCGCGCGCCAGTCGGTCACCGCGCGGGTGAAGGCGATATAGGCGATCACCATGATCAGCGTGGCGGTGACCAGCCAGCCACCGAATTTTGTCCAGAAGATGCCGACCACCATGGCCAGCTCAAGCACGGTCGGCGCGATGTTGAAGAGCAGGAAATAGAGCATCGTATCGATGCTCTTGGTGCCGCGCTCGACCACCTTGGTGACTGCGCCGGTGCGCCGTTCGAGATGGAAGCGCAGCGATAGCTGATGAAGATGGCGGAACACCGTCGCGGCAAGCCGCCGGGTCGCATCCTGCCCGACGCGTTCGAACACCGTGTTGCGCAGATTGTCGAACAGCACCGACCCGAAACGCGCAGCGGCATAGCCGATCACCAGGGCGAGAATCAGCGTCGTCGCGCTGCGATCGCCTTTGGCCATACCATCGACCGCGCCCTGCAGCGCGAAGGGTGCGCCATAGACCTGCACCACCTTCGACACGACGACCAGCAACATCGCCAGCACGATGCGCAAGCGCAGCGCCGGTGCATCGGCGGGCCAGAGATAGGGGAGGAACCGCCTGAGCGTCGGCAGGAGCGGACGCTCTCGGGAAGTTGGTTCGGTCATGGGTGGCATAAGGACGGTATGTAGGTCACCCGCAGCGTCGGTGAAAGGTCAATCCCCCGGACAATCCTTTCATGGAACCAGAGTGTCGGTTCGTCGATTTATGCCGATGATACGGGAGACGACGACATGGAACCTCTGTTCTACGTCATGGCGATCATGGGATGTTCGGACGGCAGCGCGAATTGTGCCGAAGCGCGGGTCGAATCCGCTCGCTACGCAACGATCCAGCAATGCCAGGCGGCAATGCCCGCAGCACTCACCCGCAACAGCGATATCGACTATCCGGTGGTCAGCGCCGCATGCCGCGCGAACGGCGAACGCATGGTGCAGCTGAAACAGGATCGCCGCGCGAGTTGAACCCGATTGGCCGATTCCCGGCAAACTGATAGATCTACCCCCATCGGCTGAGCGGTGGGGGTTTTTGATGGGCAAGCGGATCCTGAGCGTCGTCCTCGGCGCGGTCGCCGCGGTGGTGATCGTCGCGCTGACCGAATTGCTCGCCGGGACGCTTTATCCGCTGGGCGGGGAGCTCGACAGCGCCGACGCCGAAACCACCGCCGCGATCATGGCCGGCATGCCGCTCCCGGCGAAGCTGCTCGTGGTGCTGGCCTGGTTTCTCGGCGCGCTTGGCGGCGCGTGGCTGGCACTGAGAATTTCCGACTGGCGCTGGGCAGGCTGGATCGTCGCGGTGCTGGTCGTCGCCGGCGGCATCTCCGCCATCGTCATGCTGCCCCATCCGCTGTGGATGCAGGTCTGCGCGGTTGTCGTGCCGCTGCTCGGCGGCCGCATCGCGGCGCGGATTCACCGCAAACCCTATCCCGGGGAACCGCTACTCGGCTGAAGCGGGGTTGCGCTCGATCGGCAGCGACCAGCGGATCTGGTCGCGCAACAGGGCTTCGAGCTCCTCCGCGCCGACATTATGCGCGGCGGCGCGCTTGCGCAGCAACATGGCCAGCAAGGCGGCCCGACTGGGAGGCTCGGGCCGGACGGCGCGTCCCTGCGCCAGTGCGCGGGACAATTTTAAAGAAAGCATGGTCACAAGGTCCGCGATGCTGGATGCGGGATGACCAGCCGGTGACTGATCATGATTAACGCTGCGTTCGTGCTCTCTGAGGCAGGACTTCAGGGCGGGTCCACAGCCCGGGATCCCGCGGCGAATCCGGGTACAATGCCTGTCGCCGCATTGCCTCGACCAGCGCGCGGGCGATAAAGCCGATCTTCGCTGCCTTGGATGTCGTCACGCGGTGGTCCCAGGCATGCTCGCCTCCTGCAGCGACTTTGCGCCCGATCGCACCATAGATACCCGCGGCCGACAACACTGCCCAGGCCGACCGCAGGTCCAGTTTCGTCGTGCCGATCCGCGAGCTTGCCTCGAACAGCGCTGCGCGATCGGCCAGCCGCCGCGCCAGCACCGCCAGGCGGCGGCGAAACGGCGGCTTCATGTGCTGGCCCGGCGGAATGTCCATTTCGACCAGCCATTCCTCTGGCACATAGCAGCGCCCGACCCGGTCATCCTCCTCGATGTCGCGCGCGATATTGGCGAGCTGGAACGCCATGCCCAGGTCACAGGCGCGGTCGAGCGTCGCCTCGTCATCGGGCGACACGCCCATGATCACGGCCATCATGCAGCCGACCACGCCGGCGACATGATAGCAGTATTTGTAGAGATCGGCCTCGGAGCGCGGCCGCCAGTCGCGCGCGTCGAGCGCGAACCCTTCGATCAGATCATGCGCGAAGCCATGTGGCAGGTGCGTCTCGGCCGCGACGATGCGCAGCGCATCGAAGGCGGGCTCGCCGACCGGCTTACCGGCCAGCGCCGCTTCGGTCATCGCCCGCATGCGCTCGAGTCGCGCCGGCGCATCGGTGACGACGCTCATGCCGTGCCCATGGTCCTGCCCGTCGGCGATATCGTCACAAGCGCGGCACCACGCGTAGAGCAGCCAGGCGCGTTCGCGTGTGGCGGGGCTGAACAATGTACTCGCGGCGGCGAAACTCTTCGACCCGCGTGCAATCGACTCCCGCGCCGTCGCGACGATCGCATCGCGAGTGGGGAGGGCGGTTGCTTGGCTCACGGTCTGCCGCCCCTTTGCGTGGAGCAAGGCGGACTCACAGGTCGGAGGCGCTCATCGTGGTGATCGCCCTGATCGGCTGGCTCGCGGCCATCTTCGCCAGCAATCCGTCGATCGCGGTATCGACGATCAGCAAGCCCTGATGTTGCGGCCGCAGGAAGCCGACTTCGCCCATCTTGTGATAGAAGGCGATCAGATGGTCGTAATAACCCGCGACATTGAGCAGCCCGACCGGCTTGGCGTGATAGCCGAGTTGCGCCCAGCTCATCGCTTCCCACAGCTCGTCCATCGTACCGGTCCCGCCGGGCAGGTTGACGAAGCCATCGGACAGGTCGGTAAAGGCCTGTTTGCGCTGATGCATGGTCTCGACGACCTGCAGTTCGGTGCAGCCGCGATGCGCGACCTCGATATCGACCAGCGCCTGGGTGATGATCCCGATCACCTCGCCGCCTGCTGCCAGAGCACTATCGGCGACCGCGCCCATCAGCCCGAGCCGCCCACCGCCATAGACCACGCCGATACCGCGTTCGGCGAGCAAGCGGCCGACCGCGCGCGCGGCCTCGATATAGACGGGATCGGCCGGAGTGGCGGATCCGCAATAGATGGCAAGACGCTTCACTTCGCACCCTCCAGCATTAGTGCCGCCGTCGCCTTGGCGCTGCCGACCACGCCGGGAATGCCCGCGCCCGGATGCGTTCCGGCGCCGACGAAATACAGGTTCGGGATATGATCGTCGCGATTGTGCACGCGGAACCAGGCGCTCTGCGTCAGGATCGGCTCCAGGCTGAACGCGCTGCCGAGATGCGCGTTGAGATCGGCGGCGAAGTCGTTCGGTGCGTAATGGAATTTGGTCACGATCCGCTCATTGATGTCGGGGATCAACCGTCTCCCGACCTCGTCGAGGATGCGCTTTTCCAGGATCGGGCCAAGCTCGTCCCAATCGACCGGGAATTTGCCCAGATGCGGCACTGGCGCCAGCGCATAGAAGGTCGAATGCCCTTCCGGCGCCAGCGACGGATCGGTCACGGTCGGGTGGTGCAGGTAAAGCGAGAAATCCTCAGGCAGGATGCCGGTATCGTAGAGATCGGTGAGCAGGCCCTTATAGCGCGGCCCGAACAGGATCATGTGGTGCGGGATGCCCGGCCATGTGCCCTTGATGCCGAAGTGCACCACGAACAGCGACGGTGAATAGCGTTTGCGTTCCAGCTTCGCCTTGGTTCGCACCGCGCTGCGCGAGGTTTTCAGCAGATCGCGATAGATGTGCATGACATCGCCGTTGCACGCGATCATGTCCGCGGTGCCGGCCCAGCCGTCCCTGGTGGTCACACCGGTCGCCTTGTCGCCGAGCGTCTCGATGCTGGTCACCGGGTCGTTCAGGCGCAGCTTTCCGCCGAGCCGCTCGAAATGCGTTACCATGCCGGCGATCAGCTGGTTGGTACCGCCCATCGCGAACCATACCCCGCCGTCACGTTCGAGCTTGTGGATCAGTGCATAGATCGCGCTGGTGGTCATTGGATTGCCGCCGACCAGCAATGTGTGGAACGACAGCGCCTGGCGCAGATGCTCGTCCTTCACGAAGCTCGACACGATCGAATAGACCGACCGCCAGGCCTGATATTTGGCCAGCGAAGGTGCTGCCTTGATCATCGACGCGAAATCGAGAAACGCGACATGGCCGAGCTTTTCATAGCCTTCGCGGAACACGCCGGCGGAATAGTCGAGGAATTTGCGATATCCTGCGACATCTTCGGGATTGAGCTTGGCGATCTCGGCGTTCAGGACCTGATCGTCATTGGTATAGTCGAAGCTGACGCCATCGGGCCAGTTGAGCCGGTAGAATGGCGTGACCGGCACGAGCTTCACATCCTCGGCCATGTCGCGCCCGGTCAGCGCCCATAATTCCTGCAGGCAGGGCGGGTCGGTGATGACGGTCGGCCCGGCATCGAACGTGAAGCCGTCCTTTTCCCAGACATAGGCGCGGCCCCCGGCCTTGTCGCGTGCCTCGACGATCGTCGTATCGACTCCGGCGGACTGCAGCCGGATGCCGAGCGCGAGCCCGCCGAATCCGGCGCCGATGACGATCGCCGATCGCGGTGGCGTGCTGCTCATCGTGCGTTTCCTGCCAGTCCGCCAGTGATGGCCCGGATCGCGCGGCCGATCGGAACCGGCGGCTTGCCGGTGAGAATACGTGCCTTGTCGGTCATGGTCGAACGTCCTGCATAAAAACGGCCTATAAGCGCAGGCGACAAACGATAGAAGCGTTCAAGGATGCGGTAACGCTCTTCGGGCTCGGCGGCGCGGAACAGCATCTTGTCGAGCAGGCGGTAGAAACTGCGCTCGCGCCACCGTGCACGGGCATAATGATAGGTCAGGTCGTGCAGCTTCTTGCCCGACAGCTCGGTCGAATTCGACACCAATGCCGCGATCCGTACCGCATCGGGCAGCGAATAGCCGGTGGTCGGATGGAACAGACCGGCGCGCATGCCGATCTTGGCGACCTTGTTGCCGCCCGATCGCCAATATTCCTCGAAATCGCCGCCCATCGCGACCGGCAGCACGCCTGCTTCCTCGCGTATGATACGGTCGACCTGCCATCCCTTCGCCGTGACATAGGCATGGATCCGCGCGCCCAGTGCGTCGCGCTCGATCTCAGGGCCATCGCTGTAATAGGTATCCTCGACGAACATCCGCGTCGCCGCGAAGGGCAGCGAATAGACGAAGCGATAGCCGCCGAGCTGCGCGACCGTCGCATCCATCACGATCGGCCGGGTCAGGTCGTGCGGTTCGCTCAGCGCGAATTCGCGCCCGAGGAATTTCTGCCAGCCGAGATCGAGCAGCGAGAGATCCCCGGTCCCGCGCGCATCGATCACGCCCTTCGCTTCGACCCGGTCGCCGTCCGCCAGCACGACCGCGCGCGGACTGGCGCCGAGCACCTTGCGTCCGGTGATCAGCGCGCCCTCGGGCAGGGCGGCGCGCACCACGGCGTCGAGCCGTTCGGACTCAATCGAATAATAGCCATTGGCGAGCATGCGCGCATGCGCCGGAAAGGCGACGTCGTAGGATTTCCAGCCGTAACAGATCAGTGGCGCGACGATCCAGCGGTCGGCATCGGCGATATCGCTGGCGAAGAACGACCAGACATGATTGCCGCCGATCGAGTTGCTGCCTTCGATCAGCCGGACGTCGAGGTCGGGATGCCGGCGCTTCAGCGCCAGCGCCATCAGTCCGCCGGCGAGCCCCGCGCCGACGATCGCCACATCGCACGGAATGATCGCTGCCATGTCTCAGCGCCTAACCGATCCGCGTTCCTGCGCAAGCGCGGAATTCGCGGGATGGGGATGCCGTTGCTGGTGGCCGCCTGCTCGCCGTCGGGTCGGCCGCCTGCAAATGCCGCCCCATCCGGTTCCGGCCGGGATAGGCCACAGGCTGTAGCGATGCTAGAAATTCGCCTGGGAGACTCTGGGGAGATTGCCGATGCGACTGTTGCTGATCGAAGTATTGGCGCTGGCCGCTGCGATGCTGGCCGTACCGGCATATGCCGGGCAGGCGGACAAGCCGTCGGTCATCCCGACCGCCGACCTCGCCACCGTCGCCGCCCGCGGCGCCGAGATTTACGCTTTTGACCAGGCGGCCTGGCACAGCACCGATGCGATGGTGGCGCGCAAGCTGCCCGAGGAGTCGATGCGCGCGATCCGCGGCTGGGTGGTCGAACCGGCGGGCGATCTGCTGACCGTCACCTATTACGGACTGAGCGGGACGACGCCCTTTGCGATCTATGTCGCCGAGTATCGCGATGGGAAGGTCGTCGACGACCGCGTGCCCGACGCGGGAGGCGGCCGCAGTCTGTCGGCACAAGCCGTGCGTATGGCGGCGGCGCACGATGTCGCGGTCGCGCAGCCTTTCGGTGCCTGTGTCGAGCGGCCCTTCAACACCGTCACCCTGCCGCCCCGGCCCGGCAGCAATATCATTCCCGTCTATCTGCTCACCCCGATGATGAAGCGGGACGCCTATCCCATGGGTGGTCATCACGAGGTCGATATCGGTCCCGACGGCAAGCTGCTGGCGACACGCGATTTCAGCAAAAGCTGCCTGGTAATGGAGCGGCCGGAGAAGGATGCGATCATGTTCGTGACGCATCTGCTCGACCCGCAACCGACCGAGATGCACGTCTATCTCTCGCTCTGGTCGGGCAATCCCGTGTTCGTCGGCACCGCAAAAGATGTCTTGTGGAGCGTCAACGGCACCAGGATCGAGAAAGTGGATATGAAAAAGGACGGCGCGAAGAAGAAGTGACGCCGCCCTTTTCGGATCACGCCGCCTGGAGCAGCGGCATCTCGGTTGCCATCGCGCGGACGACCGAAGGCCGGGTGCGCATCTTCGCGCGCCACGCTTCGAGGACCGGCCAGGTCTTGATCGGCACCCCGGCGTGTTCGCACCAGTTGAGCACCGCCAGCAGATAGGCATCGGCGACGCTGAAGCTGCCGATCAGATAATCCTGTCCCTCGAGCTGGCGCGAGAGCAAGTCGAAGCGCTTGTGTAGCATGCCCAAGGCCCAGTCCCGCGCGCCCTGGCTCGACTTGCTCGTCATCAATGGCGAGAAGACACCCTTGTGCACTTCGGTCGCGACGAAGTTGAGCCAGCGCATCATCTGGTAACGCGCCTCGGTATAGGGTGCCGGCGCGAGTACGCCCTCGGCGGCGAGATCAGCGATATAGGTCAGCACCACCGTACCCTCGCTCAGCACGGTGCCGCCTGTCTCAAGCGCCGGGACATACTCCATCGGGCTGACCGCCGAGAACGGGCGGCCGTCGGGCAAGAGCTGGCCCGGCAGGACCTGGATGAACTCCGCCTCGAGCTCGGCTTCCTCGACTGCGATGCGCGTGGCGAGCGAGCAGGCGAAGGGAATGAAGTACAGTTTCATGGCGGTCTCCCCGGGCTTGGTTGATTTCTGTACTATTTCGCATAATATAGAACGCGTCAATGATTCTTTGCGAAACGGTATATAATTGACCGACAAACCCTCCGAAGCTCCTGCCAGGGGCCGATCGCGCGGCCGCCCGCGAGGTTTCGATCCCGATGCCGTGCTCAAGGCGGCAAGCGAGCGCTTCCGCACCCAGGGGTATGCGGCAACCTCGCTCGACGATCTGGTCGAGGCAACCGGGCTTGCGCGGCCCAGCCTCTACGCGGCGTTCGGCGACAAACGTGCGCTCTATCTGGCCGCACTGGCGCGAGTCAGCGCACGCGCCGAACGCGGTTTCGATGCGATCGCGGCGCAGGGACTCGAGCTGCGCAAACTGGTCGAGATCATGCTGATGTTCACGATCGATGGCTATCTGTCGGGCGAAAAGGGCCCGTCGGGCTGTCTTGCGGTGAGCACGGCAAGTGCTGAATCGGCGTCCGACCCGCAGGTGCGAGCGGCGCTGGCCGATTTTCTCGCGATGGAGGATCGCCGCATCGAGGAACTGCTCGCGGCGGCCGGCAGCGCTCACCCCGCTGCCCATGCCCGCATCGTTGCCGCGGTGATCCATTCGCTCAGCGTCCGCGCACGGGCCGGCGAGCCGCGCGAGGCGCTCGAACAGATCGCCAGGGATTGCGCCGCACTGGTTGCGTGACGGGAGCGGGTGACGGGAGCGGCTGGGCCTCTATAAGGGCGCCGGATGAACGCCGCCTCAGCCATATTGATCTCCGCGATCGCCATGACGCTGATCGTCGGGGTACGCTATCTTATCGTCAGCGGCGCCTTCGCGCTTGCCACGCGCTGGCGCTTTCCCGGCCTTTATGCCGGCCTCGATCCGCAGATCCGGCGCGAGATCCGCTGGAGCCTCGCGTCCGCGGCAATCTATGGCATCCCCGCCGGCATGGTCGCGTGGGGCTGGCAGAATCGCGGCTGGACGCAGATCTACAGCGACATCCACGCCTGGCCGCTCTGGTATCTGCCGCTGTCGGTGCTGTTCTATCTCTTCGCGCACGACACCTGGTTCTACTGGACGCATCGCTGGATGCATCGCCCGCGCCCGTTCCGCATCGCTCATGCCGTGCATCATGCCAGCCGCCCGCCGACCGCCTGGGCAGCGATGGCGTTCCATCCTTATGAAGCATTGACCGGTGCCGTGGTAATTCCGCTACTGGTCTTCTCGATTCCGATTCATGTCGGCGCACTTGGGCTGGTGCTGACGATCATGACCGTTATGGGGGTGACCAATCATATGGGCTGGGAAATCTTCCCGCGCTTCATGTGGCGGGGGCATTTGGGGGCGTGGCTCATCACTGCGAGCCATCATCAGCGGCATCATGAACAATATAGGTGCAATTATGGTCTCTATTTTCGGTTCTGGGACCGGTTCTGTGGTACCGATCGAGGGGTTGGCAGTTTTGACGAACGATAACAGTGCCGCGACGGCGGTGGGTCCGGCGCAGCGTTTCGCGCGTCGGCTTGGCGCCGCGCTGATCCTCGTATCGCTGCTGCCCGGCGCGATGCCGGTCGCGGATCTCCATGTCGATGTCGAGAAACTGCGCTCGGCCAAGGGCATGATCCGCGTCTGCCTGACCGCTGATCCGAAGAATTTCCCTGGCTGCGTCGACGATACCCGCGCGGTGACCCGCTCGGTTCGTGCCGATGCGCCGAACATCGTCTTCCAGGCCCTGCCGCAGGGTGATTATGCGGTTGCGGTGATCCATGACGAGAATGGCAACAAGAAGCTCGACACCTTTGCCGGCATCCCGCGCGAAGGATTCGGCTTTTCGCGCAATCCGGCGATCGGCTTCGGCCCGCCGAAATTCGCCGCGGCGCGCTTCACGCTGACCAGTGATGCCGCAGAACAACAGATCAGGATGAAGTATCTGCTCTGATCCGATCGGCGGAGCCAAAGTCGCGAGGATGCGTTGGGGTAAGGTGACTCACTTTATCCGGAGCCGCCAGTGTCGCTTAAAATTTGCGTTATCCTGTCCGCCGTCTTGTTTTCGTTCCCTCTTGCTGCTCCCGCCTTTGCGCAGGACACGAATTCTCCCGCTGAACCGGCTCCGCCAGCGCCTGAGATTGGCGGGGACAGTCTCTCGGTAGCGGTCGGCGTCGCCAGCGTGCCGAGCTATGAAGGATCGGACAGCAACCGCTTCCTGGCGGTCGGCGTCGTCCGCGGGTCGCTGTCGGGGATCAATTTCAGCACGCGCGGCACGAGGTTGCTCGTCGATGTCGTGCCGGACAAGCCGGGTCCCGGATTCGACTTTCAGCTCGGCCCGGTGGCCGGCGTCAATCTGGACCGCACCAGCCTGAAGAGTATCAAGGACACCCGCGTCGCTGCGCTTGGCGAACGCAAGACCGCGGTCGAGCTCGGTGGCTATATCGGCATCGGCAAGACCGGGGTGATCACCAGCGACTATGACAAGCTCACCGCGAGCGTCTCCTATGTCCATGACGTCAACAACGCGCATAAAAGCTATCTCATCACGCCGCAGATCGAATATGGCACACCGCTCAGCCGCAAGGCCTATGTCGGTGTCTCGGCCAACGCGGTCTATGCCGGCGGCGGCTATGCCCGGACGTATTTCAGCGTCGATGCGCCTGGCTCGCTCGCCAGCACCCTGCCGACGTACAGTGCGGGCAAGGGCTGGAAGAGCTATTCGCTCACTGGCCTCGCCACCTATTCGCTGACCGGCGACCTGACGCACGGCCTCGCGGTCATCGCCGGCGTGTCCTATTCGCGGCTGCTGGGCGACTTTGCCGAAAGCCCGGTGACGCGCATCGCGGGCGACCGCAACCAGCTGCTCTTCGGGGCAGGTATCGGCTATACTTTCTGAGCGTCCTGTTGGGCATGCGCCGCGACGCGCATGCCCAAACGGGCTTCGCTCGACCGCTCTTCCCGGGAAATTCTTCCGGCGGCGGTACGGGTCCGGGCCGGAATCTCCGTCTATCTGGTTGCGCTGATTGAACAGATCAGCCAGTGTCGCGTCATGCTTGGGGGCGGCACCACATCATCGTAACGGATGTTATCGCAGCTATTGCCCAACCGCCCGCCAGCCATCACAGCGCGCCAGATAGAATCAAAGGGAAGGCCCGTGCCCATGACCGACACGAATCAGCAACCGATCGAGACCTTCGACGCCGGGGCCGAACCGCGCAACGAACGCCGTGAATTCTTCAAGACCGCGCTCGGCGCGGCCGCGGTGGCCGGCGCGGGTGTGGCGGCGGTTTCGATCGGCGGTTATGCATCGGCGGAGGCCGGCGCGAACGAGAAGGATTTTCTCAACTTCGCCCTCAACCTGGAATATCTCGAAGCGCAATTCTACAGCTATGCGGTGTCCGGCGCCGGCCTGTCCAACGCCGACCTGACCGGCACCGGCACGCAAGGCGCCGTGACCGGCGGGGCCCAGGTCAATTTCACCGATCCGGTGGTCGCGCGCTTTGCCCGGGAAATCGCCCAGGACAAGCTCAACCATGTCCGTTACCTGCGCAGCCTGCTCGGCACGGCGGCGATTGCCCAGCCGGCGATCGACCTCGGCGTCACGGCGACCAGCGCGTTCAGCAACGCCGCACGCCTGGCCAGCCTGGTCGGCGCGGGCCAGGGTTTCGACGTCTATGCCAATGACCAGAACTTCCTGCTCGGCGCGTTCATCTTCGAAGATGTCGGGGTTACCGCGTATAAGGGCGGATCGATCATATTGACCGACCCGGGCTATCTCGCTGCCGTTGCCGGCATTATCGCGGTCCGGGCCTATCATGCCTCGATCCTCCGCAGCACGCTCTATGCCAAGGGCGCGACCACCGCTTCGCTGCGCACTTCGGCCGATGCGATTTCGGGCGCGCGCGATACCCTGGACGGTACGGCGGATCTCGATCAGGGCATCTCGCCCACCGGCACCGGTGCCGCGATTCAGTCGAACGTTACCCCGCTCGACGGGAATGGCCTGGCGTATAGCCGGACGACCAACCAGGTGATGAAAATCCTTTATCTGACCTCGGCCGCGGCCTCCGGGGGCGGCTTCTTCCCCGCCGGGCTCAACGGCACCATCCGCAACACGACGGTCTGATCGGCGCTCCAGCCGCGCACGATCCGATAGCCATAGAATTCAGGGAAGTTGACCCGATGACCGATACAGAAAAGCTGACCGAGACTCCCATCAACGAAACGCTCGCCGCCGACGATCTGCGTCGGGTCCAGCGTCGCAGCTTCCTGCGTCATGCCAGCGGCATCGCGGCGGTGGCGGGCGCCACCTCGCTGCTCGCCGCCTGTGGCGGCGGCAGCGACAACCCGACGCCGACCCCTTCGCCGACGCCCACGCCGACGGGCAGCCCGACGCCGACGCCGACCGGCTCGCCGACGCCGACCCTGCTGGACCCGGACGTGCTGAATTTCGCGCTCAACCTCAAATTCCTCAAGGCGCAATTCTACGCCTGGGCGGCAAACGGCGCGGCTCTCGCTACCACCCTGACCGATGGCGTCGGCACCGCCGGCGCCGTAACCGGGGGCGCGGCGGTAACTTTCTCCGACACGGTGCTCCAGCAATATGCCAAGGAAATCGCGGCGGATCAGGTCGCGCATATCACCCTGCTGCGGTTTCTGCTCGGTTCGGCCAGGGTTGCGCAACCCGCGCTCAATATCGACGGCATTGCCGCCACGGGTGCCTTCAGCGTCCTGGCGCAGGGCGCCGGGATCGTTGCCGCCGGGGGAACCTTCAACCCCTATGCCAGCGAGACGAATTTCCTGACCGCCGCTTTCCTGTTCGAGGATGTCGGCGTTACGGCCCTGAATTACCTGTTTCCCAAGGTGACCAACGCGACCTTCCGCGAGGCGTTGGCCGGGCTGATCGCGGCCGAAGGCTATTCCTCCGGCCTGATCCGCAGCGTCATCACGCAAAAGGGCGGGACCGTGCTCGCCAATGCGGACAAGATCTCCGATCGGCGCGACTTCTTTGACGGCACCGGCAATGAGCTGGATCAGGGCGTCACCGGTACCGGTACGGCAACCAACATCGTACCCACCGACAATACGACCGGCCTGCCCTTCCTCCGGACCACCGGCCAGGTGCTCAACATCTTCTACCTCAACCAGGCCGCCGTGGTCGGGGGCGGCTTCTTCCCGTCCGGCCTGAACGGCACGGTCAAGACCAGCAGTGCGAACGGCGCCCAGGGCGCCTTCTGAGCCGGTTCTGACGATTTCTACCGGCCGCGCGATCCCTTCGGGTCGCGCGGCCTTTTCTTTGCCTGCGCTTCGCGTGCCGGCGCAAAGGAGAAACCGGCGAGCCGGGGGAAAGCGTCGCCTGGTCACGCTTCCCTTGTCGCCGCGATCTGCTACACTGGCGTCATCCCCGGGGGGCTGCGCAATGGGTCCCATCAAAGTATCACTTTGATGGGCGCTCTCAGCAGCTGAGATATGGCTGATGCCATGACCCGCTGAACCTGATCCGGCTCACACCGGCGGAGGGAGGGAGCGGCTCCAGCCCGGAAAACCGCCCTCGCTTCCGAGTCATTTGGAGCGAATATTCATGGCTGACATTCCCACGCGCACCGAAATCGGCGTCACCACCGGCCCGATCCGCGGCTCCCGGAAAATCCATGTCGGTGATCTGCGCGTCGCCATGCGTGAGATCCTGCTCGACCCGAGCTGCAGCGAACCCCCCTTGCGCGTCTACGACACCAGCGGGCCGTACACCGATCCCAAGGCGCTGATCGATATCAATGCCGGCCTGCCGCAGCTGCGCCGCGACTGGATCATGGCGCGCGGCGATGTCGAGGAATATGACGCACGCGAAATCCGTCCGGAGGATAACGGCCTGTCCGGCCCGGATCGTTCGGCCGGCGTGCCGCAATTCCCGAATGTCGTGAAACGCCCGCTCCGGGCGAAGGCCGGCGCGAACGTCAGCCAGATGCACTATGCCCGGCGCGGCATCGTCACGCCGGAAATGGAATATGTCGCGATCCGCGAGAATATGGGCCGCGCGCAAGCGAAGGAAGCGCTGATCCGCGACGGCCAGGATTTCGGCGCCTCGATCCCCGATTTCGTCACCCCCGAATTCGTCCGGGACGAGGTTGCCCGCGGCCGTGCGATCATCCCCAACAATATCAACCACCCCGAATCCGAACCGATGGCGATCGGCCGCAACTTCCTGGTCAAGATCAACGCCAATATCGGCAATTCCGCCGTCGCCTCGAACGTGGCGAGCGAAGTCGACAAGATGGTCTGGTCGATCCGCTGGGGCGCGGACACGGTGATGGACCTGTCGACCGGCCGCAACATCCACGACACGCGCGAATGGATCCTCCGCAACAGCCCTGTGCCGATCGGCACCGTGCCGGTCTACCAGGCGCTGGAAAAGGTCGGCGGCGTGGCCGAGGACCTGACCTGGGAAATCTTCCGCGACACGCTGATCGAACAGGCCGAACAGGGCGTGGATTATTTCACCATCCATGCCGGCGTGCGTCTCGCCTATATCCCGATGACCGCGAAGCGCGTCACCGGCATCGTCAGCCGTGGCGGATCGATCATGGCGAAATGGTGCCTCAGCCACCACAAGGAAAGCTTCCTCTACGAACGCTTCGACGAGATCACCGAGATCATGAAGGCGTACGACATCGCCTATTCGCTCGGCGATGGTCTCCGCCCCGGCAGCATCGCCGACGCCAATGACGAAGCGCAGTTCAGCGAGCTCTACACGCTCGGCGAACTCACCCACCGCGCCTGGAAGAGCGACGTGCAGGTGATGATCGAAGGCCCCGGCCATGTGCCGATGCACAAGATCAAGGAGAATATGGACAAGCAGCTCGAGGTCTGCGGCGAAGCGCCTTTCTACACGCTCGGGCCGCTTACCACCGACATCGCGCCGGGTTACGACCATATCACCAGCGGCATCGGCGCCGCGATGATCGGCTGGTACGGCACCGCGATGCTTTGCTACGTCACGCCGAAGGAGCATCTCGGCCTGCCCGACCGCGACGATGTGAAGGTCGGCGTGGTCACCTACAAGCTCGCTGCGCACGCCGCCGATCTCGCCAAGGGCCACCCGGCGTCGAAGATGCGCGACGACGCCCTGTCACGCGCCCGCTTCGAATTCCGCTGGCGCGACCAGTTCAACCTCAGCCTCGATCCCGACACGGCGGAGCAATATCATGACCAGACCTTGCCGGCCGAAGGAGCCAAAACGGCTCATTTTTGCTCTATGTGCGGGCCGAAATTCTGCTCAATGAAGATTACGCAGGAAGTAAGGGACTTCGCCGCGAAGCAAAACCAGTCGGCAAATGCGTTCATCGCCGCCGGGGATGCGGAGAAGGGTATGGCGGAGATGAGTGAAGCATTCAAAGAGAGGGGCGGAGAAATCTACCTTCCGGCAGAATAAGGCGTTCATTATCTCTGAGGCAGTTGAGACGTCTATGACAATTGGGGCCTATATTTTAAATATGCCGTCTGTAGATGCGCAATGGCAGCTTATTGGTCAGTTGTTAGCTAGCCTAACAACCATAGGTGCGGTGCTGCTGACAATAAAAATGGCAGCTAACGCAGATTTAGTACGGATAGCACGTGTCGTGGGACCAATTACAAGAATTGATATACAGCAGATTTATGATCGGTTAAACGACGCATTGCTTATAAAAACAGACCCCATCAAAGTACATGGCCTTGTTGTAGGCCAGGACGGCGCTGCATTATTTCGCCAGCATGGAATTTCCTTGGGAGCGCTTCCTAAAGAACAGGCTCAGCCGATACTTGAATTTTACGAGCGCTACATATCGACGACGTCGGAAACATTTCGAGATGGCGGAGCAGTCTATAGTAGAATATCGCTAAATGACGGGAAAGAGCTACTTAGATTGTCAGATATAGCTTTGCAGTCTTTGAGATAATTAGGGGGGTAATATGTTCGGTAATGTAATGAATAATAAGCAGATTGCCGAAGCGATCGGATCGAATTGTATTAAGATCAGCCCATTTGACAGCGGAAAGCTGAAAACAATACATTACCCTCTCACCCCGGGGAAAATTTTATCAAAATCTTTGGAAACACCAGAAGGTAATTTTCGCCTCTTGTCAAAGAGAGATTGTTCGATTGACAATGAAGATCCATACTTCTTAGATAGCGGAGAGTTCGTTGTCGTTGAGATCGCAGAACACATCAGCCTGAAAGAATCCATTGTTGGACATATTGTTCCTGCATCCATTATAGCTCGAAAAGGGCTATGCCTTTCGGCGGGCAGAATCGAAGCTCCCTTCGGTGACTATGCAAAGAAAAAGCAGATATTACAGTTTGGGCTAAAGAATCTGACGAACAATCCAGTTCGAATAAATGACGATGAAATTATAGCCTACATATACTTTATTGACCTTAGGGGTCTAGATAAAGCAGCGGTACTTTTAACGGACGACGAAGCACGTAAGTTCGCGTCATGGACAAGAAGGCAATATTTGGCGGATAGCGATGGTGTGTCGCACGGCACAGGTGATGGGACACCCGGGTAGTCGGATTTCGGGGATCCGCCGCTTGATACTGGAAAAAAGCGACTAATCTTTCTGCGGATAATGCAGCCTGATCCGATCCCTTTCTAAAGTCACTGCTCCACATCCATCGTTTGATGTAAGACGCGTTGCACGACGATGCGATCGGCAAACAGATCATAGATATCCGATGACTGTCACGCGACAGACTTCGGATCGGCGGCCGCACGACGGAATGCACCGCGCCAGCTAGTGGGTGCGTCAGAATTAGCTCGAATATCGCGTGGAAGCCAAGCAGATATGCTTCAGCCGCGCGCTCGCCAAACGCCACGACGCCATAGTCGAGAATGTCCGCGAGATCGGCCAGAGCCTGCTTGCTCATTTCCAGCCGCTTCACGCTTTTGCGCGACGACGCCGTCCCTTGGCGACGATATCGGTCAGGCTCCGCTGGCCGGATCCCGACCCGCGGCCGAGATCGGTGGCGGTCCGCAGCGCTTGTTTCTTTTCCTCTGCGCCCTGGTCGCGCTGCATCAGGTTGCGGACATAATCGCTCGTGCTGCTGTAGCGCCCCTCGGCGACGCGCGCTTCGGCCCAGTTTTTGAGGCCGTTGGGAAGCGAGACGTTCATTTGTGTCATGACGACACCCTACGATATTGCGCTAAAACGGACGAGCATCGACCGTTTGGCTGACATGACCACGCCACTGAATGCCCGGATTATGGTGACGATTTGCCAAATCGCCGAAATCCCACCGATCAACATCGCCCAGTGACCGCACCTCCCCCACAACACCCTCATCTGCTACGTCTCGCCATATGCGCGCCCGTAACCCGCTCTACATCATGGCCAAGCCGCCGCCCGAAGCGCAGGCGCAGATCACCGCGCTCGCCCGCAACGATCCCGGCCGCGGCGCGGACCTGCTCCACGTCACCCTGGTATCGCTGTTCGACCTCCATTACGCGCCGCCCGAATGGCTTCCTGCGGTGATCGCCGCGCTCGACAGCGTCGACGCTCCAGCCTTCCCGCTCGCCTTCGATCGGATCGAGAACCGAAAGGCCGTCACGCTGCGCACCCGCGCACCGCTGGCGGAGGCCCGCGCATTCCAGGCGGCGCTGGTCCGTCATCTTCTCGAACGCAAAGCCCCGATGATGCTCGGCACCACGCCCGAACCGCACGTGACGATCAACTATCGCGGCGACCGGCTCGGCAGCCAGAAGATCGCGCCGATCGGCTGGACGGTGGAGGAAATCATGCTGGTCGAGAGCATTGTCGGCCAGACCACACATGTCGAACATGGCCGCTGGCGACTTCGCGGTGCCGGCTGATGCCCATGCCCGCGTTACCATTGTCGTCCGCAGCACGACCGACGCGCAACGGCTGAATCACGCTCAGCATCATTCATGCCGGATATGGCGACACGCCACTTGCCTTACAGCAACCCGCGCCGCCGCTTCCAGTCCAGATCGACCCGGATCCGCGTTTCCCACCGCTCATCCCAGTCGGTCGAAAGCCCATGCTCCTCCAGCCGCGACACGATCTCCTGCCCGATCGCCAGCGCCGCCTCCTCGCCTTCAACGCAGGCGCCATAGTTGAGATACAGCCCGCCGCCCTCGGCCGCGGATTCGGTGTCCTGCATATGGTAGAAGGCATAGCCGCGCGCCGCGCTGCCGCCTTCCTCGACTGCCGCGATCTCGTCCCAGATTTCGGACGAACCGCAGGTCCCGCAACAGGAGAAATTCTGCCGCGAAATCACGCCCTCCGCCTCGAGCTCCTCGAATGCCGCGTCCAGCCGGTCGCAATCGGTATGCTCGGGCCAGTCCTTCTGCTCGGCGGCATGGGCGGCAAGCGCCTGTTTGAGGTGAAGCTGCGCCTGTCTGCGCAGATCGGCGCTTTCCAGCTCGCCGTCGAACGCGGCCACGCCGTTCTTCAGGATTTCGTCTTCGTCATAAAAGCCGCTGGCGACATCCCGGTCGATATAGCCGCGCAGCCCTTCGAGCACTTCCTCACGTGTATCGGGCGCGGTGGGAGCAACCGGCTCGTCCACAGCAACGGCCCCGGACCCGAACAGACGACTGAGCAGCGATTTCACCTTGGCCCTCCCGATATGGCCCGCACAAAATAGGAAAGGATGCGCGGAATTGAATATGTCTGTGGCGCGCGGTTTGAAAGAGACGCGGACCAGATACTCCGGCATCGACCACCAATCGACAAGTCGGCCCCACTTAACCGCCCGGCGGATGTCCGGGCACTCCACCGTCTGCCTCCTTATCGCTCATTTCGAGCCGGAAGTTGAATCGGACGCGTCGCCCGATCAGTGGGCAACCGCCCGATTTTTTGCCGAGCGCTTTCCATAGCCGCAATTGTTTCACGAGCCAGGGGCCCCGCTTGTCGGTAAGCGGCGTTCGACAATCGGTGAGCCGCCCTCCCGCCACGATCCGGCAGGTAATCATGGTGCGCGCGTCAGGATAACCGAAGCGGTCGCGATCCGGTATGTCCTGGTCGAATGGTCGTTTCTGGACACGAATCCTGGCGCCATCCACGACGTCAGCGCAGCCGGGCGGTCCGGCGGCAGACGGGGACGCCACCGGAATTGCGGCGACAAGGATCGGCATGAGCAGCAGTTTCACGGTGCCTCCGACCTAGGAAGATTGCCCATGATACTATGTTACGCGGCCCAGTTGAATATCATTCGCCGGTTGCCGCGATTTGCTGACACGACCGGTCGGCGAGCTGCATCGGGCGCTACCGCGCCGGCGCGTTCCCCAGCGCCGCGAGCTTCGCGCGATACTCCGCCAGCAGCGTCGGATCGGCATCCTTGCCGTGCGCCGCGATAAACACCGTCAGCGCATCGCGATACGTGTCGCGGAACCGCGCATTGTCTGGCGCTGCCGCCAGCTTTGCCGCCGCGGTCTCGACCGGCTCGCGATCCTCCGCGATCCGGCGCTTGCGGCCATAGGGCGACTGGTCGACCATGATCGCGATGTTGCGCGGGAAACCGGGGACATATTTGACCATGAACCGCTCGCCCTCGGGCGGGATCAGGATCTGGTTGCGCCACGGATAGATCGATGCCGACATGGTGTCGAAGCTGGTCTCGACATCGCGTCCGTCCGCGGTCCGCACCACCGCTTCATAATACCAGATCGCGCTGTCGTTCAGGGTCGAGCTGGTTTCCTCCGAATGGACGATCACCGCGCTGCCGGTGGTGCCCGCGGCGTTGAGGAAGATCGCGTTCACCGCCGATCCGAAGAACGGACTCATCGCCCCCAGCACCAACCCCGGAATGCCGAGGCAAAACCACCCGGACCAGCCGGTGATTCTGGCCAGCAGCCCGCCGATCGCCAATGCGGCCAGCGGATAGAGCGGCAAGGCGAGAAAGGGATGCTGGCTGAGGAAATAGAACGCCGCTGACACTGCACCCATCTGCGTCTCCATCGTGCCTGCATCCTGGCCGGCCGGCTATGCTCATGGCGCCTGTGAGGGTCAATCGCATGACGCCGGGTTCGGTTGCGGCATCCGCGCTGTCGCGCGCGATCGCGCGCCGGCCTATAGGGTCCGGTGACGACGGCGGAGCGGCAGCATGATCAGGCGTTTTCTTGCAACGGTGGCGGTGGCCCTGGGCTTGTCGGCGGGTGCTGCCGGAGCGACCGGGGCGAAGCCGGATTATTCGGCCGTGACCTCGCGCGAGGCCGCCGATCGGCTCGTGTCGCAAGACAAGCTCTTCAAGATCCTGCTCTTTCCCGCTGAGTTCGGTGGCGAGGCGCGGCCGGAGAATATCGTGTATGTCCCCGGCGGCATTCCCGGGATCAAGGACCAGCTGACCGGCACGCTGGTGCGGTTCGTGAAGCAGGATCTGATCGACAATCTCCGGGTCGAACCCGAATATAAGGGGCACAGCCTGGTCCCGGCGCGGATCCGCATGTTCACCACCCACAAGGACAAGGCCGGCTCGTTCAATCCGGTGATCGAAATCTGGTAGCCACTCTTTCCCGCACGGAGTCCCATGCCCCATCTCGCCCATGTCTCGCTCGTCGTCCGCGATTATGACGAGGCGCTCGCTTTCTATGTCGGCAAGCTCGGTTTCACCTTGGTCGAGGACACCTATCAGCCCGAACAGGACAAGCGCTGGGTCACGATCCGCCCGCCCGGCGCGGCGGCGGGCGCCACCACCATCCTGCTCGCCCGCGCCTCGGCGCCCCGGCAGGAAGCCTTTATCGGCGACCAGGCCGGCGGCCGCGTCTTCCTGTTCCTCGCCACAGACGATTTTGCGCGCGATCATGCCGCGTTCAGCGCCGCCGGGGTGGAATGGGTCCGCGAACCCGCGACCTACGACTATGGCACCGTCGCGGTGTTCAGGGATCTCTACGGCACGCTCTGGGATCTCGTGCAGTTCGCCGACGGGCGCTGATCCACCAGGCCGATTCAATCGTTTCATCGGCCATAGCAATATTGCCTCGGACGACGGCCTCACCGGGCTCTCGCGCGCTCTTTCGCATGACTGGAAAACAACGCAGCGGCACTGGCTGTTATCCGCCTGATGGCTGGCTGTTAGCTGGCTGTTAGCTGGCTGTTAGCTGGCTGTTAGCTGGCTGTTAGCTGGCTGTTATTCAATAACAGCCAGGCCTTGTACAAGCCATTGATAATGAGCCACAAATCCACTCTCAAAGTCCAACATAACAGCCAGCAAAAATGTTTTTGTGAGATAACAGCCAGGAACAGCCAGCGATCTGCACCGGCGATCTCGATATTGCGGTGTTTGGGTATGGACCCTAGGCCGTTATGCGGCCTCATCCGGCCCGGAGATTCTGATATGGCGTTTGGCATCGGCGTTGGGTGGATCGGGGGCCGGATCAGGGGACGCATCGGGCGCATCGGGCTGGTCGTCGCGGCGGCGCTGGCGCTGAGCGGCTGCTACGGCCATGCTTTCCCGGTCGCACAGCACTTCATCTATGCCGATGGCGGGACCAAAGTGGCGGCCGAGGCGGAAGTGTTCGTCGATCCCAATGGCAGCTTCTACCCCGATGACTGGTGCACCTGGTTCGGCTCGCGCACGCAACCCTGCGCCAAATGGCACGGACCGCGTCGCTGGAAGGCGCACAGCCTGCTTGCCGAAACCTATCGCGAGGCGAAGGGCGATGCGCAGGACGGCCCGGCATTCCGCGCGCATATCGAGTCGGACGAACAGCGGCAATTGCAGGAACTCCGCGACTTCGGCCGCGCCAAGAAGCGCATCTTCATTCTCATCCACGGCTATAACAACACGGTCGCGGAGGCCGACCCGCCGTTCGACGCGATCAAGGCCAAGCTCGATCTGCGCCCCGACGATGGTGTGCTGCGCTTCTACTGGGACGGACTGAGCGCCAAGGGCATTTTCGGGGCGAAGATCTGGTTCAACGCCGTCGGCTATAGCCAGCTCGCCGGATCGCGCGGTCTGCGCCGCGTGCTCGACCAGTTCCAGGACAAGGAGATCTACCTGATCTCGCACAGCCGCGGCGCGTCGGTCATCCTCTCCGCGCTCGGCAATCCGGTCTATGCCAAGACCTTTCGCGACAAGACCTATCAGGCGATCGAACCCTGGGGGAATGCGTACAAGGATCTGCTGTCGCCGCCCGCACCGGCCGCCGGCCGCAACAACCGCCTCCATATCCTGCTGATGGCCGCCGCGGTCGGGCGGATCGACTTTTGCGACGTGAGCGAGCAGGAGCGGCTCGATCAGGGCCAGGGCTGCCGCAAGCTGCGCCCGCTCCCCGAAGTGAAGAGCTTCCGCTACACCATCAACACCGGCGATCCGGTACTGCGCAAATTCTTCGGCCTGGCCTCGCGGCTCAACCCGACCAGCTTCGGTCTCGACCCGGAGGTCGGGCGTGCGATCAACGAAGAGAATTACGGCATGATGCGGCAATATTTCACCGACCCGCCACGCCTGAAGCACAAGTTCGACGGCTATGTCGCCGACCAGACATTTGCCCGCATGCTTGCCGACGAGGGGATCCTGCGCCCCGGCCAATAGTGGAACCCTGCTGCGAAGAGGGGCGTTCCTAGCGGTCCGGTCAATCGCAGGAGTACTTCGATGTACATCATTCTTGGCGGGACGGGCCATGTCGGCTCGGCGGCGGCAAAGACGCTGCTGGCACAGGGCGCGCCGGTCACGATCGTCACGCGTGACGAAGGCAAGGCGGGCGATCTGAAACAGGCCGGCGCTACGGTCGCGATCGCCGATGTCGGTGATACCGATGCGCTGCGCCGGGTGTTTGCCACCGGTCGCCGCGCCTTTCTGCTCAATCCCCCGGCCGACCCCGGGACCGATACGGATGCGGAGGAGAAGCGCACCATCGCCTTGATCCTCGCCGCGCTCGATGGCTCCGGGCTGGAGAAGGTCGTCGCCGAATCGACCTATGGCGCGCAGCCCGGCGACCGGATCGGCGATCTCAATACGCTCTATGCGCTGGAGCAGGGACTGAAGGCGCAGCCGATCCCGGCGAGCATCATCCGCGCCGCCTATTATTACAGCAACTGGGACGCATCGCTCGACACTGCGCGCAAGGAAGGCGTGCTTCATACCATGTTCCCGGCCGACTTCGCGCTGCCGATGGTCGCGCCGCAGGATCTCGGCGCGCAGGCCGCCCGTCTGCTGACTGAGCCGGTCGATCGTACCGGCACCTATTATGTCGAGGGGCCGGAACGCTGTTCGTCGGCCGATGTCGCCGCCGCCTTCGCCGCGGCGCTCGGCAAGCCGGTCACGACGGTCGTGACGCCGCGCGAACACTGGGTCGAGGCGTACAAGGCGCTGGGCTTTTCGGATCCCGCCGCCGCGTCCTACGCGCGCATGACCGCGATCACCCTGGATGACGGCTTCGACGCTGAGGCGCCGGTGCGCGGATTGGTCACGCTCGACGATTATGTGGCCGATCTGGTGCGCGGCGCGCCCGGCTGATCGGGACTCGACTCCTGCGGATCGCATGGAACATAATGGGAACATGATCCGAGTCGGAGACCATCATGTTTCATCAGTCCCTTGTGTATCATCGTCCCTTCTATGCGCTACGCCCCTCCATCGCTGCAGCGCAGGAGATCGACCGGCGGTCCGCCATCGAGGCGCGGGGCGCGCGGCGCATCCTGATCGACCATCTCCATCTCACCCTGGCGATGACCGATGACCATAGCGCCTTTCCGCGCGACATCATCGATCGGATGATGATGATCGGCGCCGCCGTTGCCGCCGAGCCGGTCGAAATCCTGCTGGAGGTCATGGCCGGCAGCAACCGGTCGGTTGCGCTGCGTCCGCGCCGCGCGTCGTCCGTACTGAAGGGCCTGCAGCGGCGCATTACCGACGCGATGCGTGCTCAGGGGGTTCCCGAACGTGACGGCGGCTATCGTTTCAGCCCGCACGTCACCTTGTTCTACCGGGATGGCAGGCCCTTCAACGAGCGCATCGATCCGATCGGCTGGGTCGCCGGGGAGCTTGTCCTGATCCACAGTCTGGTCGGCCGGACGCGGCATGAGGTCCTGGGCCGCTGGCCGCTCGGCCGGGACGGCGGCGATGGTCAGCTGAGCCTGTTCTGACGCGGGTCCGACAGGTGCCGTCATTCAACGCAAAAGGGGCACCCGAACCGGATGCCCCTTCCTGTTTCGACGAAACGCCCGCCGGCGCCGAGATTGCCCTTTCGGAAATGCAGGCCGGGCCATCGCACGGCTTGATCCTTCCCGGTGCGCTGACCGGTCAGATCCAGCCCGGGGCGTGGACTACTTCCAGTTTCATCCCGTCCGGATCCTCGAAGAACACCGCATAATAGTCCCCGGAATATTGCGGATAATGCGCCGGCGGATCGAGCACCCTGATGCCGCGCGCGACCAGCAGCTCGTGCAGTGCATCGACATCGGCGCGGCTCTCCGCACGCCACGCAAGGTGGTGCAACCCGGGCGCATATCGCTCATGGCGATGTCCGGCCAGCGCCGGATCGCACGGCCTGAGACCGAGCGAGGCGCCATGGCCATCGGCCCGCAGGTCCCACTCGCACCCGTCCGAATCCTTGACCTGCGTATAGCCGAGAAATTCGAGCACTGGCCCATAGACCGCCTGGGCCGCCGGCAGGTCGCTGACGTTCAGGTCGATATGATGAAAACCGCCGCGATGGATCTGTGACATGCCGCTCTCCCGGACCCTGGGCGCAATGCACGCCGACATCGGATGTTCCGCCATGCAGAATCATGACATTTGCGAAACGATAATGCTGGCCTATGCTGCACGCTTCTCGGGGGAGACGGCAGATGATTCTGGGCCTTTCGATACCGGCGTTCACACAGCTTCATACCATTATCAGCCTGATCGGCATCGCAACCGGACTGGTCTTCCTCGTCGCGCTGCTGCGCGGGCGCTGGCTTGCGGGGTGGAATGTGGCGTTCCTGGTCACCACCATCCTGACCAGCGTCACCGGCTTCTTCTTCCCGATCACTGCGATAGCGCCGCCGCACATCGTCGGGGCGATCTCGCTGGCGGTGCTCGCGGTCTCGCTGGTCGCGCTCTATGGCTATAAGCGCGCCGGGATCTGGCGGCCGGTCTATGCCGTGACGGCGGTGATCGCGCTCTACTTCAACGTTTTCGTGCTGATCGTGCAGATGTTCCAGAAGATCCCGTTCCTCAACGCGCTAGCGCCAAACCAGACCGAGCCGCCCTTCGCCCTCGCACAGGGACTGGCGCTCCTCTTCTTCGCCTGGGCTGGTTGGCGCGTGGTGCGCCGCCCGGCCTGATGTCAGGCCGGGAGCTCGGGCAGCGCCCAGTCGATCGGCGTGCGGCCATGCGCCGCGAGGAATGCATTCGCCTGGGAAAAATGCCGGCATCCGAAGAACCCGCCATAAGCCGATAGCGGCGAAGGATGCACTGCCTTCAGCACCAGGTGGTGGCCGCCGCGCTCCACGCTGTCGACGAACGCCGCCTTTTTCTGGGCGTAGGATCCCCATAGCATGAACACGGTCGGCGCCTCCTGTGCATTGACCAGCCGGATCACCGCGTCGGTGAATTTCTCCCAGCCGCGCCCCTGATGCGAGGCCGCGGCACCCATGCGCACGGTCAGCACCGAATTGAGCAGCAATACGCCCTGCTGCGCCCAATGTTCGAGAAAGCCGTGCCGCGCCGGCGGAATGTCGAGGTCGCTCGACAACTCCTTGTAGATATTGACCAGGGACGGCGGGGGTCGGACGCCCGGCTTGACCGAGAAGCACAGGCCGTGTGCCTGCCCCTCGCCATGATAGGGGTCCTGACCGAGGATCACCACGCGTACTGATTCGAGCGGGGTCAGGTCGAGCGCGCGGAACCATTCGTCGCCGCGCGGAAAGATGCGGGTACCCGCCGCCTTTTCGGCGACCAGGAAGCTTTTCAGCGTCTGCATGTACGGGCTCTCGAATTCGGTGCGCAGCGGCTCGAGCCAGCCGGGATGCAGCTTGATATCGGACATCGGCGCTTCTCCTCCGGTCTGTGCAGTGCCGGGGGAGCGCGGCCGCTGTCAATCGCGTGCCGACGGGCAATCGCGTCGCAGCGGGCACATGCCACAAACCGGGATATCGGGACGGCACGCAACCTGGCCCAGCCGCTTGAGCAGCATGTGGAGGGTCAGGAAATCGTCGGCGCCCCAATTGGGCATTGCCGCCGTCACGGCCTCGCTGGCCGCTCGCGCGTCGCTCCGCGCGGTCACGAAGCCGAGCCGGACGAGCACGCGCAGGACATGACCGTCGACGATCAGCACCGGCCGGCGCAGCGTGCTGGCGTTAAGCGTCGCCGCGGCGACCTTGCGCCCGACGCCGGGTAGCCGTTCAAGCCATGCAAGCGCGTCGTCGAGCGCATACTCGGCGAGGAAATCGAGGCAGAAATCCGGCCGGTCGTGCCCGATCAGCCGCAGTGCGGTGACCAGCCACTCGGCCTTTTCCGGCGCAAAGGTCACATCGGCGATCGCCTGCGTCACCATGCGCGGGTCGGCCCCGGCAATCCCGCGCGCCGAGCCGAAGCGGGCGCGAAGCCGGTGATAGGCCGCCAGCGAGACCGGGTCGCGCGTCCGCCCGCTGATCAGCGACTTGACCAGTTGGCCGATCGGCTTGCGGCGCGGCAAAGGATCGATATCGGCGAGCATCGGCAACAGCGACTGATGCCAGCGCAGCACATCGCGCGTCGTGAAGTCGAACAGCGACTGCATAGGCGACGCATAGAACAAAAACAGAACAATGGCAAGCGCGACGAGATGAGGCCAGCGCCAGCCGGGCCGTCTCGTCAGCGCTTCTTTACGAATTCCGCGCGAAGCACGAGGCCCTTGATGCCGTCGTAGCGGCAATCAATCTCCTGCGGATCGCCGGTCAGCCGAATCGATTTGATCAGCGTGCCGCGCTTCAGCGTCTGGCCTGCGCCTTTGACGGTCAGGTCCTTGATCAGCGTGACCTGATCGCCATCGGCAAGCAGATTGCCGACAGAATCGCGCACTTCGGTCGCGGCGCCATCATCGGCACCGGCCTTGGTCCGGGCGTCAGCCGCGCTGATCCATTCGCCGCTCGCCTCGTCATAGACGAACGCGTCATCGTTTTCCGACATGATGGGACGTGCCCGTCAGCTCTTGAGCGTCGTGATTTCGACCGCCTTGCCCTTGGTCGAGCTGTTGGCGGCGATCGTCTTGACCTTCTCCGCCTTGGGTTTGCGGACTTCCTTGTTCGATTTCTTCTGGCTCTTGGCCATGACGGCTCTCCTCAAGGGCGAGGCGCCCTCGGGGCCGTTCTACACGAAAAGCCGTGGTCCGGCATAAAAGCTTTGAATGAGGGGGCGGATTGAGTCCGCCGGAAAAGGGGCCGGATGGGGCGCGGCGTCATCGCGGTCGCGCCCAGCCAGGCAGGAGTTCAGCCGATCATGCTCGCGCCATTGGCGGCGTGCTGGCCGAGGATCATGAGGATGGTCATCGCGAAGGAGGCGAGACCGATAAAGATGCTGCGAGTCATTGCCTGTATCCGGTTGAGGTCGTTCCGGTCAGGCGACCGGAACGACGGGAACTGCTGCGCTGATCATCATGGCGGCAACGAAGAGCGATGCAACGAGCGAGAAAGCAACGCGCTGGGCGGCTTCGAAACGGATGGACATGGTATCTATTCCCTGATTTCTGGCGATCCGGACCATCCGGCCGCCGATGCCAAGGGAATTGCATGGAGCGTGCCAGTTCCATAAGTGTTTGTATTTGTTAGATATGTAATTTTCTTACAGCGTGAATGCGCAAGGATTGCCAAATTTTGCCGGATTTTTCGCCAATAGTTGGCGAGTCGATGGCTAGCCGAACCTGCTAAGATTTCGCCCGGCATGCTTTGCGGCATAAAGCAGCGCGTCGGCACGTGCGAACACCGTGCCGAACTGCTCGTCATCGATGGCAGCGGTAAGTCCGGCCGAAAAAGTGACGGCCCCGAGCAGCTCATCGGATTCGCGCAGACGATAGCGTTTCGCCGCGACGGTCTCGCGCGCATTCTCAAGTGCTGCCATTGCGGCGTCCGGTGGAACGTCGGCGAACAGGATCGCGAATTCCTCGCCGCCATAGCGTGCGACGAGATGCCCCTCACAGCCCAGGCACAACGCCTCACCGATCGCTTTCAGCACCCGATCGCCGATCGTGTGGCCGAAGCGGTCGTTGACGCGCTTGAAATGGTCGATGTCGCATACCGCGACACATACCGATGCTCCGGTCGCCACTTGCGCGGCATAGGCTTCCTCGAATGCACGGCGATTGGGCAGGTTGGTCAGCGGGTCGCGTCGCGCATTGTCGCGCGCTTCCTCCAGCCGGGCGCGAAGCTCGGTTGCTTCGTGCGTTGCCGCTTCGAGTCGGGTTTCAGCCGAGCGCACCCGGTCGAGCATCCGCGTCGTGATGCGCACGACCTCATCGACGCCCAATGTCTCCGGTCCCAAAGCATGATGACGGTGCCGGATCGCGTCCGCGCTGGCGGCAAGGTCGCGGCCAAAACCCTCGGTCTCGGCGCGCATCGCCTGTACGATATCGGTAAAGCCCTCGACCTGCATCTGGGTCTGCGCGACCAGGCCTTCATTTCTGGCGAGAACCATCGCCTCGGTCGGGATCGGTGGCGCAAGCGTGCCGATTTCGCCGCCGAGATTTTCGATGTCGCGACGCGACAGGCGGACGCCGCCATCGGTCAGATGCGCCACCGCCCGCGCCAGTGGGCCGTGCGTATCGGTAAGCACACGATAGGCAAAGGCATAATGAAGCGGGTCGGGGCTGAGATGATTGTCGCGCAGGAACTCTCCGATGCGGCAGAACAGCTCAGCCGACGCTTCACCGGTGTTTGCCACCCGTTTTGCACTCGCGCCCGCCATTGCCGTTTCTTCACCTCTTATCGCCTCGTGGCCGTTCTCGGGAACGGCACGACTTCCCCTTCCGGGAAGAGTGATAGGGCGCAACTGCTAATAACCGATGACTGACCGTAACGACTTCGCATCCGGTGTGTCACCTCACCGCGTGAAGGCGATGCCGATCCGCGCATGGCTGTCGCTGCGGTCGAAACGGCTGAGCGCCTCGCCATAACCCGTAAAGGCCTGACCGAAGAGATAGATGCCCGCCGGGCCGAAGCGTGTCAGGGGATAGGAGATGAACAGCTCTCCCGCGCCCTTGCCGGTATCGACGCTGCCGCGCAGCGTGCCCGCGACCTTGAGCCCATTGGTTTGCGCGATCGAGGCGCTCAGCGAGGTATAGCCCCAATAACGGTCGATATCGGTCCCGCGACCGAGGCGACTGGTATAGAACCAGGCCTGTGGCGTCAGTTCGAAACGCCAGTCGCCGCCAAGGTCGAACGCCTTGGTCGCGCGCACGAAGATGCGATTGACGTCGATCGACCGGAAGCCTGCCTCGCCGTTCGAATCATGGCGATAGCCCAGGCCAAGGGTGGTCGATCTGCCGATTGGCAGCTCGGCGAACAGCTCCGGGCTGTAGGTGGTCGGGCGGATCGGTCCCGATGGCTCGTTGAGCGCCCAGAACATCGTCTGGGTATAGGCGCCCCTGATTCTGAACCCGTCTTCGCTGCCGATCAACCGGACCGCAGCGCTGAACTGCATCTTGATGCCGGCATTGCCAGGTCCCCAGGCGGCATAGGTCGGTTCATAGGGGCGAATGCGATCGGCCAATGCCGTCGAGGTGCCGCTTGAACTGCGCGAAAACGTCTCGAGCTGCGAATCCGATGCGGCGATCGTGACGGGTGCCGGCGTGGCAGGCGGGGCGGCTGCGACCGCTTCGGCGGCCGCGAGGCGATAATGCAAGCGGGCAAAACCGCCGGGCGGCACGGTGAGTGGTTCGTCGGGCGCGGCGATGAGGCGCAGTTTCGTGCCGTCCCTTGCCACCGTCTCGATCGTATCGGGTCCCGTCGCGGGCAGCGTGACCTTGCCTTCATTGAGCAGGAAGACCTCGACACCGTCCAGCGCGGCGGCCGCTGATGCTGGCGGTTCGACGAGCGGACGAAGCTGGGCGGCGGCCGGCGTGGCGACGATCAGGGTCGGGGTCGCGACGAGGAGGAGCATGCGCATCGCTGCGTGATGCCAGTCGTTTGTTACGGATGCGAGTCGTGATTAGCGGCTGGCGGTCTGCTTGCGGGGAAGCTAGGCGAGAGCGATGCGCGTTTCCCCATCCGATATGGCTTTTGCCGACCGTCTTGCCGATGCGGCAGGCGCGGCGATCCGTCCCTATTTCCGTGAGCCCCACGGCCTGGAGGCGAAGGACGACGCCTCGCCGGTGACTTTGGCCGACCGCGCCGCCGAACGCGCGATGCGCGAACTGATCGAACAAGCCTATCCCGACGACGCGATCATCGGCGAGGAATATGGCGTTCGCGAAGGGAGCAGCGGCCGCGCCTGGGTGCTTGACCCGATCGACGGGACGCGGGCGTTCATCTCGGGCCGGCCGATCTTCGGGACGCTGATTGCGCTGGTTGCCGATGGCTGGCCGGTGCTTGGAGTGCTCGATCAGCCGATCCTCAAGGAACGCTGGATCGGGGTGGTCGGACGGCCGACATTGTTCAACGGTGCGCCGGCAAAGACGCGGCGCTGCCCCGACCTGGCCAAGGCATTGCTGGCGACCACCTCGCCCGCGCTGTTCGACGACGGCCAGCTTCACGCTTTCGAGCATCTCGAAGCGGGCGTGATGAGCACGGTGCTGGGCGGGGATTGCTATAATTATGGCGGCGTTGCGAGCGGCTGGCTCGACGTGGTGGTGGAGGCGGGGCTGAAGCTGCATGACTTTGCCGCACTGGTGCCGATCGTCGAGGGCGCCGGCGGGCGGATGTGCGACTGGTCGGGCGATCCGCTGACCGCCGACAGCATTGGCGAAGTGATCGCCGCGGGTGATCCGGCGCGGGTCGAGGAGATTCTCGAGGCGCTGGACTGCCGGGGGCACGGTTAGCTCAATTCCTCCCTTGCACAGCGGAGGGAGGAATTAGAAAATCCCCAGAAACTTCTTCTTCTGACCCTTCTTCTCCGCATTCGACCTCTTGCCGTCCTCGGCCTTGGCGGTGGTGCCCCTACCGACATCGTCGCGTGGCTTGCCCTTGGTGGTGGTCTGCGCCTTGGCCGTCGCCCCCGACAGGACCGGGCCGCACGCCGCCGATTTCGCGTCGCCGACATCGACAAAGGCGAGCACGCCGGCAAGCGGCGTCGCCACCAGGCTCAGCCCCAACCCCACACCGGCGCGCTCGACCAGTTGCGGACTGATCGGGTTGATTGCGGGGGCGGCGAAATAGCCGCCAATGCCGACCGGCGATTGAGCGGAGATCAGGCTGAACTTCTTGCCGTCGGCGCGAAAGGCGATGTCGAGCGCCTCGTTCCTGAAGCTGAATCCGCCGCGCCCGATCATCACATTCTTCTGCGTGTCGATCAGGATCGGGTCGGCGGCGGCGATGCCGTTCCTGACGGTGAAACCGATCAACCCGCAATTGATCTGCACCGGTTCCTTCAATTTGCCCTGGAACAATTTGTATACGAAGGTGCCGAGATCGAGTTCGGAAAGCTGGATATTGCGCGTCCAGAAACTGCCCTTGGGCAGGATGATCGCAACCCGTCCGTTCGCGTTGCTGAGCGAATCGTGCACGGTATCGCCAGTGCCGGTCAGCTTGATCCGCGCTTTGACCGTACCGGTGGTGCCTGATTCCTCGACACCCCAGCCGGCGAGCAGCACGCCAAGCGGGGTCGGCGACAATCGGATATCGTAATCGGTCACCACTGCCGCCCGCCGCGCATTGATTGTGATATCCGACGCGACATGGCCGCGCGCCATGTCGAAGGTCAGCGGTGACAAAGTGAGCAGGCTGTTGTCGAGCCCCAGGGTCAGCGCGATGTTCGAGACGGGCAGGCTGCGCGCGCGCAAGGTGCGCACCGTATAGCGGACATCGGCATCGAAATTGCGCAGCGCATCGACCCGAAGCTTCGCATCGGGCAACAGGCGCGGCGTCCCGCCAACCCGGGTGATCGCGCCCGCAGCGCCCTTTGCCGCGACGAGGTCAGGGTTGTAACCGATGAACGGTGCGACATCGATGATATCGAGCTTGCGCGTCGCCAGCGTCGCGGTGAGCAGCAAGCGCGGTTCCTTCAGCGCCACGGTCAGCGTGCCGGCGATATCGCTGTCGCCGAAAAAGCCGTTCAGCCCGGTGAAGCGCCATTCATTGCCCGCTTTGGTGAGCGCCGAGTTGAGCTTGTAGGTCCGCGTTTCGGGGATTGCGACGCCGATCACCGCCAGCAAATCGGCCAGATTGCCGCCGCGCGCAGTGACACGCAGCTTCGATCCTTCAAGCTCGGTCGCGCCGGGCAGCGTGCCGACGACATCGAGCTTGGTCCGGGCGGCATCGAAATGCAGCATCAGCTGATTCTCGCCGCCGGTGATGGTCGCATTGGGCGACAGCAAGGCGCCGGTCACCGCGAAAGGCGTGGTGCGTGCGGTGCCGGTGCCGTTCAGGCGGATCGCGCTGGCGAAGCGGCTGTCGGTTGCCTTTGCGGTCTCGATCACGATGTCGGCCGCGAGCTGCTGGCGCGGGTCGCGATAGCGGACCTGCGTGCCGGTCACCGTCGCGCTGCGGATCAGCGGCAATTCGAACGGTTTGCCCTTGCCGGTGCCGAACGTCCAGCTGTTGTGCTGGTGTGCCTTGTCCCATTCCATATCGACACGCGCGCCGTCGAGTTCGAGCCGGTTGATCCGTCGCGTGCCTGAAAAGAGAAACGGCACGACCGCGCCGCGCAGATCGATCCGCTTCGCTTCGAAGAAATTGCGTGGGCCGGCCCAGTCCGGGTTCGAGACGCTCAGCCCCTCAGCGACGAATTTCAGGTTGATCGGGTTGAAATAGAATTGGAAATCCCCAGCGACCTTGACCGTGCGATGTGTCGACTGGCTCGCGATGCGCTCGAAGCTATGCTTCAGGAAGCGACCCTTGGTAATGAACAGGATCGCCCAGGCCAGCAAAATCGCTGCGAGCAGGCCGAGCAGGATACGCCCGATCCAGCCGAGCGGTGTGTGCTTGCGGTACCGCCGCCAGTACCATGGCACGACGGGGTCCTTTACTTGAGGCGCCGCAGCGGGGTCCGGCTCTTGCACGGACGGGATCGTTACGGGTTCATCAAGGTCGGCCATCACGAATGCAATCATCGGGGGACATGAATCGTTCCCGATGGTTGCATTTGCGACGACTCCCGGTTATGCGCCCGCCTTTCGCGAGTAAGAGGAACCGCCCGGCCGGTATGGGCTGCCGTGGCTGTTCATAAATCGTCGCGTTTATAAGGAGACGAAAATGCCCAAACTCAAGACGAAGAGCGGCGTCAAAAAGCGCTTCAAGCTCACTGCTACTGGTTTGTTGAAGCACGGCGTTGCCGGCAAGCGTCACCGCCTGCTGCATCACAACGGCAAATATATCCGCCAGAATCGCGGCACCAAGGTGCTGTCCAAGGCCGATACGGCAACGGTTAAGGCCTGGGCGCCTTACGGTCTCGGTTGAGCGGAAGGAATTAGAGAATGGCACGCGTCAAACGGGGTGTAACCACCCACGCCAAGCACAAGCGGGTACTTGAACAGGCGAAGGGCTTTTACGGCCGTCGCAAGAACACGATCCGCATCGCCCGCCAGGCCGTCGAAAAGGCCGGGCAATACGCCTATCGCGACCGCAAGGTTAAGAAGCGTTCGTTCCGCGCGCTGTGGATTCAGCGCATCAACGCGGCCGTCCGCGTCGAGGGCCTGACCTATGGCACGTTCATGCACGGCCTGAAGCTCGCCGGCGTCGATCTCGACCGCAAGGTCCTGGCCGACATCGCGATGCACGAAGGTGCGGCGTTTAGCGCCATCATCGCTCAGGCGAAGGCGGCTCTGCCCCAGGCCGCCTGAGGCGACCTGTAGCGACCGAATATGGGGCGCGGGAGGCAATGCTTCCCGCGCCCTTTTCGTTGGGATTCGAGGTTCATGATCACACTCCACGCCATGACCGACGCTGATTTCGCCTGGCTGCTCGGCGAAACGCCGGCGCGTGCCGATGGCCTGACTCAGTGCGACGGCGGCATCGGGCCGGTCGAGGTGACCGCCCTGATGCGCGATGTGACCAGAAGCGTTGCCGCGACTACCGATCGCCCGGTTGCGTGGATGATCGCCGATGGTGACATGGTGGTCGGCATGACCAGTTTCACAAAGCAGGGAAGCGACGGCCGGTACGAGATCGGTTACGGTGTCGCGCCGGCGCATGAAGGGCGCGGCGTGATGACGCGCGCGATCGCGGCATTGTTGCCGATCCTGCGTGCCGATGGTCATTCCGGCTTGACCGCCGAGACCAGCGTGGACAATCCGGGCTCGCAGCGCGTGCTCGACAAGAACGGCTTTGTTCGAACCGGTACGCGTGACGATCCCGAAGACGGCGCGCTCATCACCTGGGCGAACGACCTGACCAGCAATGGAACACCCGCATGACCGATCTCGCCCGGATTCAACACGACCTGCTGGCCGCGATCGATGCGGCCGATGGCCTGGATGGACTCGAATCAGTGCGCGTCAGCGCTCTCGGCAAGCAGGGCTCGGTCACGGCCTTGCTCAAGACGCTGGGCGGCATGTCGCCGGACGAGCGGCTGGTGCAGGGGCCGCGGATTCAAGGGCTGCGCGAGGCGGTGACCACTGCGCTGGCTGAACGCAAGGCGCTGCTCGAACGAGCGGTGCTCGATGCACGGCTGGCGCGCGAGACGATTGACATGACCTTGCCGGCGGATGCGCTGCCGGCCGGCACGATCCATCCGGTCAGCCAGGTGATGGACGAACTGGCGGAAATCTTCGCCGATCTCGGCTTTGCGGTCGCGACCGGGCCTGAGATCGAGGACGACTGGTATAATTTCAGCGCGCTCAACATCCCGGAGACGCATCCGGCGCGAGCGATGCACGACACCTTCTATTTCCCCGAGGGTGGCGAGGGTGAGAAGAAGATGTTGCTTCGCACGCACACTTCGCCGGTACAGATCCGTGCGATGCAGGCGGCGGGCGGTGACAAGCCGATCCGCATCATTGCGCCCGGCCGCACCTATCGCTCGGACAGCGACGCCACGCACACGCCGATGTTCCATCAGATCGAGGGGCTGGTGATCGACAAGGGCATCACGCTTGGCCATCTCAAATGGACGCTGGAGACATTCCTCAGGGCATTCTTCGAGCGCGACGATGTCGTGCTTCGCCTCCGCCCGAGCTATTTCCCCTTCACCGAACCCTCGGCGGAGATCGATGTCGGATACACTCTGGTCAATGGCAAGCGCGTGATCGGTGGCTCGGAAGGCTGGATGGAAGTGTTGGGCAGCGGCATGGTTCACCGCAAGGTGATTGCTGCTGGCGGCTATGATCCCGATCTGTGGCAGGGCTTCGCGTTCGGCTGCGGCATCGACCGGCTGGCGATGCTCAAATACGGCATGGACGATCTGCGCGCGTTCTTCGACGGCGATGCGCGCTGGTTGAAGCATTATGGGTTCTCGGCGCTGGACGTGCCCACGCTGAGCGGGGGAGTCGGCGCATGAAGTTCACCCTGAGCTGGTTGCACGAGCATCTCGACACCACTGCCTCGCTCGACGCGATCGTCGAGGCCCTGACGCGTGTCGGCCTCGAAGTCGAAGGCGTGGAAAATCCGGGCGAGAAGCTTGCCACGTTCAAGGTCGCGAAGGTGCTGAGCGCCGAGCGTCATCCCCAGGCCGATAAATTGCAGGTCCTGTCGGTCGATGCCGGTGACGGCCCGATGCAGGTGGTGTGCGGAGCGCCCAACGCGCGCGCCGGGCTGGTCGGCGTGTTCGGCGCGCCCGGTACCTATGTGCCGGGCAGCGACATCACGCTGAAGGTCGCGGAGATTCGCGGCGTCGTGTCGAACGGGATGATGTGTTCGACCCGCGAGCTGGAGTTGGGTGACGATCATGACGGGATCATCGAGCTGCCCGCCGATGCGCCGGTCGGCACGCCCTATCCCGATTACGTGGGGCTCAACGATCCGGTGATCGATGTCAGCGTCACGCCCAACAAGCAGGATTGCATGGGTGTGCGCGGCATTGCGCGCGATCTCGCCGCGGCGGGCTTGGGCACGCTCAAGCCACTCAAGGTCGATGCGCTGACCGGCACCGGCGAAGGGCCGCAGGTCGGCACCGACGATCCCGAAGGCTGCCCCGCTTTCTTCGGCCAGACCGTGTCGGGCGTGACCAACGGCGCGGCACCGGCGTGGATGCAGGCGCGTTTGAAGGCGATCGGGCAGAAGCCGATCTCCGCTTTGGTCGACATCACCAATTATGTGATGTTCGACCTCGGCCGGCCGCTGCACGTCTATGACCGCGCGACGCTGACCGGCAAGCTGGTCGCGCGCAGGGCGCGTGACGGTGAGCAGGTGCTGGCGCTCAACGGCAAGACCTATACGCTCGACGCGACCATGACGGTGATCGCCGACGAAGCGCAGGTGCATGACATTGGCGGCATCATGGGCGGCGAGCATTCAGGCGCGTCGGAGACGACGACCGAAGTGCTGATCGAATGCGCCTATTTCGATCCCGACCATATCGCGCGTACCGGGCAGAAGCTCGGCCTGACCAGCGATGCACGGCAGCGTTTCGAACGCGGCGTCGATCCGGCGTTCCTCGATGACGGCATTGCCATTGCAACGCGGTTGATCACCGAGATTTGCGGCGGGACTGCGAGCCAGGTCACGCGCGCTGGCTCGCCGCCCGATACGGCACGGACCATCGTCTATGATCCCGCTCGTGCGGAAACGCTCGGCGGCCTTGCGGTCGCGCCGGAGCGGCAAAAGGCAATCCTCGAAAGCCTTGGCTTCACCGTTTCGCCCGACTGGAAAGTCGGCGTGCCGAGCTGGCGCCGCGACGTGGAGGGCTATCCCGACCTGGTCGAGGAAGTGATCCGCATCGAGGGCATCGACAATGTCCCCTCGACCCCGCTGGAGCGCCTGCCCGGCGTGGCCAAGCCGACCGCCACGCCCGAGCAGAAGCTCGAGCGCCGCGTCCGCCGCGCCGCCGCCGCGCGTGGTCTGGACGAGGCAGTGACGTGGAGCTTCCTGTCCGAGGCCGAGGCTGCGCCGTTCGGCGGGGGCAGATGGAGCCTGGCCAATCCGATCAGCGAAGACCTGAAAGTGATGCGGCCGACGCTGCTTGCCGGGCTGTTGTCGGCTGCGGCGCGCAACCTCAAGCGCGGGCAGCAAAGCGTGCGCCTGTTCGAGGTCGGGCGGCGCTATCTCGCCGATGCCGAGCGGCCGACTTTGGGCGTGATCCTCGCCGGCAATGCCCGCCCGCGCGGCTGGCGCGGCGGCAAGGCAGCCGGTTTCGACGCATTCGACGCCAAGGCAGAGGCGCTGGCGCTGCTTGCCGCCGCCGGCGCGCCGGTCGACAATCTGCAGGTCTTCGGGGAGGCCGGCGATGCCTGGCATCCCGGCCAGTCCGGTACGCTGCGGCTCGGTCCGAAAACGGTGCTCGCCGCATTCGGTATGGTCCATCCGATCGTGCTCAAGGCCTTCGACCTCGACGGCGCGGTCGCCGGGGTGGAGCTGTATCTCGACGCGATCCCGCCAAAGCGCGCCACTGGTTTCATGCGCCCGGCCTATGCGCCGCCCGCGCTGCAGGCAGTGACGCGCGACTTCGCTTTCCTCGTTCCTGCCGATCTTGCCGCCGACGCTTTGGTCCGTGCGGTCAAGGGCGCCGACAAGGCGGCGATCACCGCGGCGCGGCTGTTCGATGTCTTCACCGGCGCCGGCGTCGAGGATGGCAAGAAGAGCCTGGCGGTCGAGATCACGCTGCAGCCGAGCGCGAAGAGCTTCACCGATGAGGAGTTGAAGGCAGTCGCCGACAAGGTGGTTGCGGCGGCGGCGAAGCTTGGGGCGATTCTGCGAGGGTAATTCCACAGGTTTCGCTCGGGGCGAACGGATAAGGTAGAGAGCATGACTGAAACCGCACTCGTCCAGATCGCCGGCGACGGCCTCTCCGCCGCGATCGAGCCCTATGGCGCAGAGCTGACCTGGCTGCGCGATGCCGACGGGCGCGATCTGATGACTGACGCGGATCCGGCCTTCTGGACCGGGCATGCGCCGATCCTGTTTCCGATCGTCGGGCGGGTGAGCGACGATGTCATCCGGGTCGATGGCGCCGAATATCCGATGCCCAAGCACGGCTTTGCACGGCGCACCGAATTCGCCCTGGTCCGGCAGGAAGCATCGCGAGCGACCTTCCGGCTGGTCGACAGTAGCGACATGCAGGACAATTATCCGTTCCATTTCCTGCTCGAAATCGACTTCGCGATCGTCGGCGCCACGCTGACCATGACCGCGCGGATCGGCAATACCGGCGATGTGGCGATGCCGGCGAGTTTCGGCTGGCACCCCGCCTTTGCCTGGCCGCTGCCCTATGGCCTGGACCGCGCCGATCACCGCATCCGGTTCGAGCAGGATGAGCCGGGACAGCTGAAGCAGATCACTGAGGCGGGCTTCCTCGCCGCCGAAGAGCGCCCATCGCCGGTCGAGGGCGACACACTTGTCCTGTGCGATACGCTGTTCGATCATGATGCGCTGGTCTGGAATCCGATCCGGTCGCAGCGGTTGAGCTATGGCGGATCGACCGGGCCGCAGCTCGATATCGAGTTTCCCGACACGCCGATGCTCGGTATCTGGACCAAGCCCGGCGCGCATTATGTCTGTGTCGAGCCGTGGCACGGCATCGCCGACCCCGAAGGTTATGACGGTGAATTCCGCGCCAAGCCCGGCATATTCGAGCTGGCGCCGCGCGAAGAGCGCCAGATCGTGATGCGCGTGACGCTGGTGCCCTGAACCGGCCGCGCGGCATATCTCTCGACTTCGCGCAGGCGTAAGGGGTAGGGGGTCGCGATGACGACCCCTTCCGACCATATCTCCGATCGGCGCACCTTTGCGATCATTTCGCATCCCGACGCCGGCAAGACCACGCTGACTGAAAAGCTGCTCTATTTCGGCGGTGCGATCCATCTCGCCGGCGAAGTGAAGGCGCGCGGGCAGAACCGGCGCGCGCGCTCCGACTGGATGAAGATCGAGCAGCAGCGCGGCATTTCGGTCACCTCGTCGGTGATGACCTTCGAGAAGGACGGGCTGACCTTCAACCTGCTCGATACGCCAGGGCATGAGGATTTCAGCGAGGATACCTATCGCACGCTGACCGCGGTCGATTCCGCGGTGATGGTGATCGACGCGGCGCGCGGCATCGAGGCGCAGACGCGCAAATTGTTCGAAGTGTGCCGGCTGCGCTCGGTGCCGATCATCACTTTCGTCAACAAGGTCGATCGCGAGGGCCGTCCGCCGTTCGAGCTGCTCGACGAGATTGCCGACATGCTTGCGCTCGACGTGACGCCGATGAGCTGGCCAGTCGGCATGGGTAGCGATTTCGAGGGCGTGTACGATCTTCACGCCAACACGCTGAGCCAGCCCGAAGGGCCGTCGCGCGAGTTCATGGGCAAGGCGCTGTCCTTTACCGGCATGGACGATGCGGCGCTGGAGAAGGTCATTTCCGCGCCTGGTCTTGCGACCTTGCGTGATGAGGCCGAGTTGGCGATGGGCGGCTATGGCGCGTTCGATGTCGAGGCGTACCGCGCCGGCGACCTGACCCCGGTCTATTTCGGCTCCGCGCTGAAGGATTTCGGTGTGGCGGAGCTGATCGCCGCACTCGGCACGCATGCGCCGGGGCCGCGCCCGCAGCCGGCCGAGCCCGCGCCGGTGCTGCCGAGCCGGGCCGACGTCACTGGCTTCATCTTCAAGGTCCAGGCCAATATGGACCCCAATCATCGCGACCGCATCGCATTCATGCGGTTGTGTTCGGGCACCTTCAAGCGCGGCATGAAGCTGACCCCGACCGGGCATGGCAAGCCGATCGCGGTGCATTCGCCGATCCTGTTCTTCGCGCAGAATCGCGAGCTGGCCGACGAGGCGTTTCCGGGCGACATCATTGGCATCCCCAACCATGGCACGCTCAGGGTCGGCGACACGATGAGCGAGCGGGCCGATGTGCGCTTCACGGGCTTGCCCAATTTCGCGCCGGAGATTCTGCGCCGCGTCGCGCTCAAGGATCCGACCAAGACCAAGCAGTTGCGCAAGGCGCTCGACGACATGGCCGAGGAGGGCGTGACTCAGGTCTTTTATCCCGAGATCGGGTCCAACTGGATCATCGGCGTGGTCGGCCAGCTGCAGCTTGAAGTGCTGCTCAGCCGGCTCGAGGCCGAGTATAAGGTCGATGCCGGGCTGGAAATGGCGCCGTTCGACACCGCGCGCTGGGTCTCGGCGGAGAATCCGGCTGACCTCAAGGCGTTCATGGACGTCAATCGCAACGCAATGGCCAAGGACCGCGACAACAACCCGGTTTATCTGGCGAAGACGGCTTGGGACGTCGGCTATGTGTCCGACCGCTACCCCAAGGTGAAGTTCGCCGCGACGCGCGAACGTTAGGAAGATTTGTTCGCGCAGAGGCGCGGAGGACGCAGAGAGGCGCGATGCCCAGGCGGCGGAGATATGGGACACCAGTAATGTCCCATATCTTTTTCCCGCCCGTATCGGCCAGGATTCATAAAATCTATTATATATCAGTTACTTGACTTGTATTTCCTGAGTTCTAGGCCGCCGGTTCGTCGACCCAGTCCTTGCGCAGCGGCTTGACCGCCACGAAGGCAAGGACCGTTGCGATTAGGTAGAAACAGGCGACGATCACCGCTGAATAGCGCAGTGCTTCGGTCCCGAAACGCACGGTCAGCGCATCGGACAATGCGCCGATCGCGACCGAGCCGACGCCGAGCCCGATCAGATTGTTGATCAGCAGGAAGCTGGCCGATGCCGTCGCGCGCATGTGCGGCGGTACAAGGTGCTGGACCGCCGTCGTAATCGGCCCGAGCCAGAGGATGTTGAGCGCGTTCGGGATGAGAAACAGGCACCACGCGATCACCGGCGACGGCGAGAGGAAGCCGGCGACGAACAAAGGCGCGGTGATCAGCCAGGCGATCGCGGGCAGCTTGGCATAGGCACCGCGGTCGGCGCGCCCCATCCGGTCGGCAAGCAGGCCGCCCAGATACACGCCGGACGCGCCGCCGATCAGCAGCAGCGAGGCGAAATAGAGCGCCGTGGTCTGCAGGTCGAAATGATAGCTGCGGATCAGCAGCGACGGCACCCAGAACGCAAGGCCATAGCCGGCCAGGCTGCTCATCGAGGCGGCGAACGCCATCAGCCAGAAACTCGGTTTGCGCGCGAGGATCGCGAAGACGGCGCTCACCGGCGCGCGGCCGGCGACCGGTGCGGCGCGCTTCGGTTCCTTGACCACCCAGCGGAAGATCGGGGCGATCAAGACGCCGGCAATGCCGACCGTGATGAAGGCGGCGCGCCAGTCGACATAAGCAGCGATGAACGCGCCGATCAATGTCCCCCCGGCAAGGCCGATCGGGATACCCATCGAATAGATGCCCAGCGCGCGTGCGCGGCGTTCGGGCGGGAAATAATCGGCGATCAGTGCGTAGGATGGTGCGACGCCGCCGGCCTCACCGACGCCGACGCCGACGCGAAACGCGAACAGTTGCCAGAAGCTGGTCGCCACGCCGCACAGCGCGGTGAACAGGCTCCACACCGTCAGGCTGATGGTGATGACCCAGGAGCGGCTGGTGCGATCGGCGATCAGGGCAAGCGGGATCGCCAGGGTTGAATAGAGCAGCGCGAAGGCCGGGCCGCCGAGCAGGCCCATCTGCGTGTCGGTCAGGCCGAGCTCGGCCTTGATCGGCTGGACCAGGATGCCGAGGATCTGCCGGTCGAGGAAATTGAAGGTGTAGACGAGCAGCAGCATCGCCAGCACGATGGCGGGGTAGCGTGAATGGGCCGTCGCTGTCTTCGTCGCCATCATGCCACTCTCCGATATAAAGAACCGGACACTCGTACCGCGTCGAGCGTCCGGTTCCATCCCCTTTGATGAACGGGCCGAATCAGAACTTGACTTCGACCGTCCCCGTCACCGTCCGCGGTGGCCCGTAATAACCGATCACCGAATTGCCGGTCGTCGCGCCCGGGAAATTATAGCCGCCGACCCGGTAGCGCGTGTCGGTCAGGTTGCGTCCCGCAACGCCGATCCGATAGCGCCCGTCCCCAGAAGTCCAGTTGAGCGATGCCTCGACCAGCACATAGCCGTCCTGATCGAGCGCGGGCGTCGGAATCTCGAACATCGACAGGTCGCTGCGCAGTGAAACGGCGGGGGTGAGCGCAAGCGTGCCGCCGGCCACGTCTTCCGACCAGGTTGCCGACACGTTCGCGGTCCATTTGGGCGTGTTCTGGAACACGCGCTGGTTGGCGACGTCGACCGGGGTGGTGCCGCCGCCGATGAAGGTCAGGAACTCCTTATAGTCGGCATGGGTATAGCCGACGACCAACCCCGCCGAGAAATGACGCGAGGGAACCATCCGCGTCTCGATCTCGAAGCCATAGATGTCCGCCTTGCCGGCATTATCGACAAAGCTGGCGATTCCGCTGGGAAGCGCGGGCACCTGAATGGTGACCTGCTGGTTCTTGTACTTCGACATGAAGCCGGCGAGATTGACGAACAGCGTCCGGTCGAGGAATGCGCCCTTCATGCCGATCTCCCATGAATCGATCGTCTCGGGCTCGTAACCGTTGACCGTCGTGGGCGTGAAGATCGCGTCTCCGCGCATGTCGAACCCGCCGGATTTGAAACCCTGGCCGTAGCTGGCGTAGAAGTTCAGATCGGCGCGGGGCGCGTAGCTCACGCTGACACGCGGTGTGAACTTTTCGAAGCTGCGGCTGTTGGTATAATCGGTGCGCAACAGGCCCGGCACGGCTGCGGCATTGCCGAAATAGGGACTGCGGATGCCGGTGTAGTTGCGCCGGAAGACCGTGCCGGTCTTGTCGTCCTTGGTGTATCGGGCACCCACCGATATCTTGAACTGGTCGGTGAGATCGAAGCTCATGTCCCCGAACGCGGCATAGCTCTTTGTCCGGACCGTGCCCGAGGTGAGCGTGGTGAGATTGAACAGGCCGACTACGGTATCGAAGGCACCGCTGGCGCGACCATCCAGATAATAGAGCCCGGCGACGCCCTGTATCCGGTCGCCCTGGTAGAGGAGCTGGAGTTCCTGGGTGAATTGGCGATCGTCATATTCGGCCGGAACGTCGAGCGTCGGCAGGGCCGTGTTGTCGAAATCGATCAGCGTGTCGGTATGGCCTTCGCGCCAGGCGCTGATCGTCTTGAAGGTGAGCGCATCGGTCAGCCCGATCTCACCGGTCGCTGAGACGCCCTGTGTCTTCACGCGGTTGCGATCGCCGATACCGGCGCGAGTATCGTAGACGCTGGCGGTCGGCGCATAGATGGGATCGGTGCCGTTGGGCAGCAGCCGCGTGCCGTGGCGCGGATTGGAACGGTCCAGGATGCGATCCCCGGCCACGCGGAAGAACATATTTTCAGTCGGGGTGAACTCGGCGGATACGCGGGCCGCGATCACGTCCTTGTCATATTGCTCGGCGCCGGTGGTCAGGTTCTTGCCATAGCCGTCGCGCTTGTAGCGGGCGATGGCGGCGCCAACCGAGAATGTGTCGCTGATCGGAAGCGTCACCTGGCCGACCAGGTCCAGTTGGTTGTACGAACCATAGGAAGCACGCGCCGAAGCATGAAATTCGTTGCCGAGCTTGCGGGTCACATACTTGACCGCGCCGCCGATCGTGTTGCGGCCATAGAGCGTTCCCTGCGGCCCGCGCAGTACTTCGACACGCTCGACATCGAAGATGTCGAGCACCGCGCCTTGCGGACGCGCCACATAAACGTCGTCGATGTAGAGCGCGACACCCGGCTCGAAACCCCATAGCGGATCCTGCTGGCCGACGCCGCGGCTGAACGCGATCAGCGTCGAATTTGAGCCGCGCGCGATCTGGAGCGTCAGGTTTGGCGTGCGATCCTGAAGCGCGGTGATGTCGGCCGCGCCGGATTTGACCAGCGAATCGCCCGAGACAACCGACATTGCAATGGGAACATTGATCAGGTTTTCCTCGCGGCGGCGCGCCGTCACGACGATATCGCCACTGGCCGGTTCGTCGATCTGCGCCTCTTCGGCGGCAGGCGCGTCCTGCGCGAAAGCGGGCGCGATGGATAATGGAGCAATGAGCGCGGCGATCGCGACGCCGGCGTTGAGCAACGTGTGTGCGGCGTAAAGGCGTGACATGATGTTCTTCCCCTCCTTGTGGCGCCGCGCTGTCGCGTCCCGGTTCTTCCCGGGTTGTGCACCATTCCAGGAGGCTATACTGAAACCTGAACCAGGTTTCAACTTGGACTTGTGTGGGAGAGAAAGAATGCCGGTCGAGCGTGGCGAAAGAGCAACGCCTGCACAGGTCCAGGGCCATGATCGCGCGGTCAGCGCGGCGGGCGAGGGCAAGGCGCCGCGCACCGAGCGCGGGCGCCGGACGATGCGTGCGATCCTTGATGCCGCCGCGCTGGAATTCGGCGAGCGCGGTTTTCATGAGGCGTCGATCAGCGGCATCACGCGGCGCGCCGGCGTCGCGCTGGGCAGTTTCTATACCTATTTCGATTCGAAGGATGCGGTGTTCCGCGCGCTGGTCCGCGACATGTCCGATCAGGTTCGGGACCATGTCGCGCCGCTGATTCGCGCCGCCCCCGACCAGCTTGCCGCCGAACGTGCCGGCCTGCTGCATTTCATTGAGTTCGTGCGCGGCCACAAGGAATTGTACCGCATCATCGACGAGGCCGAGTTTGTCGACCCGGAAAGCTTCCGCCTTCACTACGCCACCACCGCCGAGCGAATCGCCAAACGGCTTCAGGCGGCGGCGACGCGCGGCGAGGTGCGCGGTGACGTGTCCGAGGTCCACGCCTGGGCGATCATGGGGATGAACGTGTTCCTCGGCCTGCGCTATGGTGTCTGGAGCGAGGATGTCTCGCCAGAGGCGGTGGCGGAGACGATCGGCGACATGCTCGCAACCGGAATCGCGCCGCGTTAAACGGATTCAGGGTCGAGCAGGTTCAGGGCCGAGCAGGTTTGGGGTCGATTTAGGGCCGATCGTCCCGCAAGGCCTTGACCAGTATATCGCGCACCGCCTTCACGGTGCGCGTATCTGCACCGCCGCCACTGTTGCCAGGACCGCCACTCGCTCTTTTGCCCTCCGCCGACAGCAACTTCTGCACGCCGCGGATGGTATAGCCTTCCTGTTCGAGCAGGCCGCTGATGCGGAGCACCAGCGCAACGTCCTCGGGCCGATAATAGCGTCGCCGTCCCGCCCGTTGCAGCGGGCGCAATTGCGGAAACCGTGTTTCCCAATAACGCAATATATGCTGCGGGATGCCCGCCTCGCGGGAGAGCTCGCCGATCGTCCGGAACGCGCCCGCCGCCTTGTCGGAGACGACCGCCATGCTTCGGTCAGCTGCCGCTGACGATACGGTCGCGCATCATCTGGCTGGCGCGGAAGGTGAGAACGCGGCGCGGTGCGATCGGCACCTCGACCCCGGTCTTGGGATTGCGCCCGACGCGCTCGCCCTTGTCGCGCAGCACGAAGGTGCCGAAGCCGGAAATCTTCACATTCTCACCCTTGGACAGGGCTTCGCACATATGGCCGAGTATCTGTTCGACCAGTTTGGCCGAGTCGGCGCGCGACAGCCCCACTTGATGATGCAGCGATTCGGCCAGATCGGCCCTTGTCAGCGTACCCGCAGGTGCCATGCGACTTCCCTCCCCATAGCGTGGCAGAAAGCCTGCCTAACACAATGAGGGAACACACCGAAAGGGGTTTGTGACGCTAGCGTTTCAATAGACAAGAGTGTCAGTTAAAGCCGGACGACGGCGGCACCCCAGGTGAAGCCGCCGCCCATCGCTTCGAGCACGATCAACTGGCCGGGCTTGATCCGCCCGTCGCGCACCGCGGTGTCGAGTGCGAGCGGCACCGATGCGGCCGACGTATTGGCATGCTGGTCGACCGTCACCACGACCTTTTCCGGCGCCAGGCCGAGCTTGCGCGCGGTCGCGTCGAGAATGCGGGCGTTGGCCTGATGCGGCACGACCCAGTCGACATCGTCCGAGCTGAGCCCGGCGGCGGCGAGCGATTCGCCCATCACCGTGGCGAGATTGACCACTGCGTGGCGGAACACCTCGCGGCCCTTCATGCGGACCTTGCCGACCGTGCCGGTGGTCGAGGGGCCGCCATCGACATACAGCAGCGCGTTATGGCGGCCATCGGCATGGAGCTTGGTCGCGAGAATGCCGCGTTCGCCGCTTCCATCCTCGCCTTCGAGCACGATCGCGCCGGCACCGTCGCCGAACAGGACGCAGGTGGTGCGGTCGTCCCAGTCGAGGATGCGGCTGAAGGTCTCGGCGCCGATCACCAGCGCACGATTGTGCGCGCCGGCGCGAATCATGCTGTCGGCGACCTGCAGCGCATAGAGAAAGCCCGAGCAGACCGCGGCGACGTCAAAGGCGACGCAATCGTCGATGCCGAGCATCGCCTGCACCTTGGTCGCGCTGGCCGGAAAGGTCTGGTCGGGCGTGGCGGTTGCCAGCACGATCAGGTCGATATCCTGAGCCGAACGGCCGGCAGCGGTCAGCGCCGCGCGGCAGGCATCGGCTGCCAGCGTGGCGGTCGTCTCGTCGGGGCCGGCGATATGGCGGAACCGGATCCCGGTGCGCTCGACGATCCATTCGTCGGTCGTATCGACGGTCTCGGCCAGTTCGGCGTTCGACACGCGCCGCACGGGCAGGGCCGATCCGGTGCCGGTAATGATGCTGCGAATCATGCCGCTTTAGCCTCGAAGTTGCCGAGGTCCTCGGCGATGCGACGAGTCAAATCGTCGCGGACCATCTTGGCCGCCGCAGCGATCGCGGTCGCCACGCCGACTTCATTGGCACCGCCATGACTCTTCACGACCAGGCCGTTGAGCCCGAGAAACACCGCGCCATTATGGTTGTTGGGGTCGAGATGGTGGCGCAGCAACTCGGTCGCCGGCCGGGAGATCAGGAAGCCGATCTTGGAGCGGATCGAGCTGCGGAACGCACGCTTGAGCAGGTCGGCGACGAAGCGCGCGGTGCCCTCGGCGGTCTTGAGTGCGATATTGCCCGAAAAACCATCGCATACGATCACGTCGACATCGCCGTGCGACAGCTGGTCGCCCTCGACAAAACCGGAAAAGGTCATCGGCAGATGAGTCGCGGCCTTGAGATCGCGCGCGGCGTCGCGAATCTCGTCGGTGCCCTTCTGGTCCTCGCTGCCGATATTGAGCAGCGCGACGCGCGGGGAGGCGAGGTCGAGTGTGGTGCGCGCATAGGCGGCACCCATCACCGCGAACTGCACCAGGTTGCGTGCATCGCATTCGGTATTGGCGCCGAGGTCGAGCACGACCACGTCATTATTGCCGAGCGTCGGCAGCAAAGCGGCGAGCGCGGGGCGGTCGATGCCGGGAATCATGCGCAGCGACAGCTTGGCCATGGCCATCAGCGCGCCGGTATTGCCCGACGACACGGCGGCGGCGGCGCGGCCCTGCTTCACCATGTCGATGGCGATGCCCATCGAGGTCGTCTTGGCACGGCGCAGCGCCTGGCCGGGCTTGTCGCTCGACCCGACGACTTCGGGGGCATGGACGATCTCGGAATGCGCGGTCAGATTGGGGTGACTGAGCAATCCGTCACGGATCGCCGTCTCGTCACCCACCAGAATGAACTGCATGTCCGGGAAACGCCGGCGCGCACGGGCGACGCCGGCCAGCATTACTGCCAGTCCCTTGTCACCGCCCATCGCATCGACGGCGATCCGGGAGCTGTTCGACACGTCGCTTGCCCCCTTTCGTGAAGCTTGGGTCAGCCTTCGACCGAAACGATCTCGCGGCCATTATAATGGCCGCACGACCCGCACAGATTGTGCGGACGCTTCAGTTCGCCGCAATTCGGGCATTCCTGATAGGATTCGATCGGCAGCGAATCGTGGCTGCGGCGCATGCCGCGCTTCGACGGCGTGGTTTTTCTCTTGGGGACGGCCATTTCGGCGAAACCTTTGTCTGGATCAAAACTGCGATAAGCCCGTAACAGGCACCGCGCAACCGACGGATAAGGTCGACCGCAGGTGGCACCGGCGGCCGGACACGTCGCGAAGCGTTGCGCCTATAGCGATTCCACGCGGCGTTGCAAGCTTGTGCGCGGACTGGCAGGGTCCACCCTCATAAGAGCAGGGGGAGAATGCCAATGGAAATGGTGATGTTGCCGGTCGCTTTGGTGACCGCGGGCGGTTCCGCGCTGATCGCGTTGTGGCTGGCGATTCGCGTCGGCCAGGTGCGCACCCAGGCCAAGGTCAGCATCGGCGACGGTGGTGACGAGCGATTGATCTGCCGGATGCGCGCGCAGGCCAATTTCGTCGAATATGCGCCGTTCATCGTCATCCTGATCGGCTTGATCGAATTCACCGCCGGCACATCGACCTGGCTATGGGTGGCAAGCGCGCTGTTCCTGCTGGCGCGAATCGCCCATCCGCTGGGCATGGACGGGCTGAAATATGCACGCACGACCGGCACGGTGGTAACCTTCGCGCTGCTGCTTGGCCTGGGCGGCTATGCCATCGCGCTGCCGCTGATCGCGATGCAGCAGGCGCCCGTCGGCGATCCGGTCGAGGCGGTCGTGCCCAGCGGCGGCTGAGAGCTTGTTTGAAATTCGCGAAAGAGCGAATTTCCCAGGCCACCGGTTACTCCGCGAGTGCTGCGTCGCTGACGAACGGGTTGTGCGCCCGCTCATGGGCGAAATTGCTCATCGGGCCGTGTCCCGGAATGAAGGCGGTGTCGTCGCCCAGCGGCCACAGCTTGGTCGCGATCGACTGGAGCAGCTCGGCATGGTTGCCGCGCGGGAAATCGGTCCGGCCGACCGATCCCTGGAACAGCACGTCGCCGACCAGCGCCAGTTTCGAGTCGGGATGGTGGAAGATGACATGCCCCGGCGTATGGCCGGGGGTTTCGTAGACGTTGAAGGTGAGTTTGCCGACGGTGACGGTGTCGCCCTCGACCAGCCAGCGGTCCGGTACGAACGCCTTCCCGCCCATGATGCCATATTTGGCGCCGTCCTCGGCCAGCGTCTCGAGCAGGAACAGATCCTCGCGGTGCGGCCCCTCGATCGGCACGCCCAATGCCTCGGCGAGCGGCTTGGCTTCGCCGCAATGGTCGAAATGGCCGTGCGTGAGGATGATCTTCTCGACCGTCACGCCGTGATGCGCCGCCGCCGCCTTCAGCTTGGGCAAGTCGCCGCCCGGATCGACGAACGCGCCCCGCATCGTCTCGGTGCACCACAACAGGGTGCAATTCTGTTGCAATGGAGTGACGGGGATGATCGCGGCGCGCAGCGGGGGATTAGCCATCCATGCGAAATGGTCGCGCTGCGCGTCTCCGTCAATCGAAGAGGGAGAATCTTCGGTGCCCGGATGCGAACGCGGCCTTTTCTTGGGGCTTCATAGCATCGGCGAAGGCCTGTGAGGCATATGAGGTTCTGCGGTCTCATGCCGGGGGTAAGGCCGCCGGCACCTCCAAAGCCTCCCAAGCGAGGTACGGTGCTCAACTGACGCGCTTGATGCGACGCTGAGCCGTCAGGCTTGTCGCCGCCGTTCTTTGCCCGCCATTCCCTTTCGGACTTTTCGGGGGCGGAGCAGGCGGGGAGGCCGCGTGCCGCTCCCGCGCCGACCGGAACGCCAAGGATACTGGCACTCGGCCGTACATCCACGCTACATGGCGAGGACGATGTCGATGCCGATCAAGGACTCTCCCCCCGTTTTGTCTGGTATTCTGTCTGGCCCCTTTGTCCTGCTCGACGATGCCCGTGACGGTGGCGCACCTGCGCGGCTGTATCGCGCGCCGCTGCGTATCGTCCGCGCCGATCGAGCGGTGGATGTGCCGGCCGCCCTGGCCGAGCTCAAGGCCGAGCGCGCGGCGGGACGCGATGCGGCCGGGTTCATGGCCTATGGCGCGGGTGCGGCACTTGAGCCCCGGCTCGCGGGGCTGGTGCGCGAAGCGGGGCAGGCGCCCCTGCTGTGGTTCGGCATTTTCGGCGCGAGTGAACGGATGGATGGTGACGGGGTTGCAGCGCTGCTGCCCGATCCGGCCGGCGCCTGGCTCGGCGCGCCCGAGCCGCGCATCGATCGCGTCGCCTATGACGCGGCGATCGCGCAAGTGCTTGGCCTGATCGGCGCGGGAGACATCTACCAGGCCAATCTGACCTTTCGCGCAAGCGTCGAGGCGATCGGCCATCCGCTTGCGCTCTACGCCGCGATCCGGTCGCGTGCCCGGGCCGGTTATGGGGGAGTCGTCTGGACCGGGGAGGAATGGCTGCTGTCCTTTTCGCCGGAACTGTTCTTCTCGCTCAAGGCGGGTGCGCTGACCGCCAGGCCGATGAAAGGCACGGCAAGGCGCGGCGTCACGCCGGAAGAGGATCGCGCCTTGGCCGCGACGCTGCGAACGGACGCCAAGCAGCGTGCCGAAAACCTGATGATCGTCGACCTGATGCGGAACGATCTGACGCGTGTGGCGGAGCCGGGCAGCGTCGCCGTGCCCGCATTGTTTGCGGTGGAGGGCTATCCCACGGTCCATCAGATGACATCGACCGTCACTGCGCGACTGCGGCCCGGTCTCGACGCCATCGACGTGCTTGGCGCGACTTTTCCGTGCGGTTCGATTACCGGCGCTCCGAAAATCCGTGCGATGGAGGTGATCGATGCAGTCGAGGTCGATGCGCGGGGTGCCTATACCGGGTCGATCGGCTGGATCGGCGCGAATGGCGACGCGGCATTCAACGTCGCGATCCGCACGCTCCGGCTGGATCCGGACGAGAGCGCCACGACCATGAGGGCGACGATCGGGCTCGGCTCGGGCATCGTCGCCGATTCGCGCGCCGACGAGGAATGGGACGAATGCCTCGCCAAGGGGGCATTCGTGACCGCCGGCCAGCGCGGCTTCGACCTGATCGAGACGATGGCGTTCGATCCCGAGATCGGATTGCCGCTGCTCGAGGGTCATCTGGCTCGGATGAAGGCCAGCGCGACCCTGTTCAGCTTCACCTTCGATCGCCATGCGGCGCGCAACGAATTGCAGGCCGCGACCTTCCGCTTGCGTACCGCGCGCCGGGTCCGGCTGATGCTGGCGAAGAGCGGGGCGATCGCGATCGAGGTAGCGCCGATGCCCGAGCCGCGCACCACGCCGATGCAGGTCGCGATTGCCCCGCTGCCGGTCGCGCCGCACGACTTCCGCCTGCGCCACAAGACCAGCGACCGGGGCTTTTACGACGCGGCGCGGCGCCAGTCGGGCGCCGATGAGGTGTTGTTTACCGATCCTGCCGGCTTCCTGACCGAGGGCAGCTTCACCTCGATCTTCGTCGAGCGCGACGGCATGCTGGTCACGCCGCCGCTCGCGCGCGGGTTGCTGCCCGGTGTGTTGCGCGCCGATCTCATCGCCAGCGGCCGTGCGATCGAGGGCGAATTGAGTACCGCCGACCTGGCCGGCGGTTTTCTGCTCGGCAATGCACTGCGCGGGCTGTTTTCTGCCATTGTTGCAGTTGCGAAATCGAACAAGCACGGTCTATAGCCGCGCCGCTCCCCTGAGCCGCTCGCGCCTTGAGCGGCTTCCCAAGCGAGGTTCGTTTCATGCAACCATCCGCCGCGCTCGCCCGCATCAAGCCTTCCCCCACGCTCGCGATTACCTCGCGCGTCCAGGAACTGCAGCGCGAGGGCGTCGATGTGATTGGCCTCGGCGCCGGCGAGCCCGATTTCGACACGCCTGAATTCATCAAGGAAGCCGGGATCAAGGCGATCCGCGACGGCAAGACCAAATACACCAATGTCGACGGCACGCCCGAGCTGAAGGATGCGGTGATCTTCAAGTTCAAGCGCGACAACGGCCTGACCTATGCGCGCGACCAGATCACGATCAATGCCGGCGGCAAGCATACCCTGTTCAATGCGATGGTCGCGACGATCGATGCTGGCGACGAGGTGGTCATTCCGGCGCCCTATTGGGTCAGCTATCCCGATGTCGTGCTGTTTGCGAACGGTACGCCGGTGTTCGTCGAGGCGGGCCCGAAGCAGAATTACAAGCTGACCCCGGAACAGCTCGAAGCGGCGATCACCCCGCGGACGAAGTGGGTCATCCTCAACTCGCCGTCCAACCCGACCGGCGCCGCCTATTCGCGCGCCGAGCTGAAGGCGCTGGGCGAAGTACTCGAACGCCATCCGCAGGTGTGGATCTTCGCTGACGATATGTATGAGCATATCATCTATGACGGCTTCGAATTCACCACCATCGCCGAAGTCTGCCCCTCATTGTACGATCGCACGCTGACCGCGAACGGCTGTTCCAAGGCCTATGCGATGACCGGCTGGCGGATCGGTTTCGCTGGCGGCGCTCCCTGGCTGATCAAGGCGATGGCCAAGCTGCAGTCGCAATCGACCTCCAACCCCTGCTCGATCGCGCAGGCCGCCTCGGTCGCGGCGCTGACCGGCGACCAGGCGTTCCTCAAGGACAATGCCGCCAAGTTCCAGTCGCGCCGTGACCTGGTCGTGTCGATGCTCAACCAGGCAAACGGCATCACCTGCCCGCGGCCCGAGGGTGCCTTCTATGTCTATCCGGAATTCTCCGCGCTGATCGGCAAGACCACGCCCAAGGGCAAGCTGATCGATACCGACGAGGCATTCGTCGCCTATCTGCTCGATGATGCGAAGGTCGCCGCAGTGCAGGGCGCGGCGTTCGGCCTCTCGCCGGCGATGCGCATTTCCTATGCGACATCGGAAGATTTGCTCCGCGAGGCGTGCGAGCGCATCCAGACGGCGTGCGCGGCCGTACGGTAATCGCCCCTACGGTAATCGCCCCTACGGTAATCGGGTGTTGGTTCCGTCTTGTTGAACGAGTGCGGATGAACGGATCAGTCAGCGGGCGTTAACGCTGGGTTTCGCAAAGGCACCTTGCAACGGCGCGGGACAATCCCGACCTGCGCATCGTCGACGGACCGTATTTTCGGCGCCGTCATTGGGTTTTGGCCCGCGCGGTGCGACGCGGGTCCATGAGGTAGTTTATGCGTAGCATCCTGAAATCGGGTTTCCTGTGGCAGTTCATCGGCGGTTTCGCGCTGGGCGCGGTCGGCGTGTTCACGCTGCAGCCCGCCGCGACCGAGACTCCGGCGACGCCCGTCGCGGCGACGGCGCCCGCTGCGCGCTGATCCCTATTGGCGGGCATCCGGGCCGCTACCCTATCCGTAGTTGATGTAACCGGACCGCACCCAGATCCGTATATGAAGTAAGAGCGCGCGTATCGGCGCTCTTCACGAGGCGGATTTCATGAACAGACTGACCATCGCTGCTGCACTTGCCGTCACACTGAGCGCGTGCGGCAGTGCCAATGCTGAACGTGCCGTGCCGATTCCGGCGGCGGTGCAGGATGTGCCCAGAGCCAATGGGCTGCAGACCGCGGTGCTCGCGGGCGGCTGCTTCTGGGGCATGGAGGCGGTGTTCGAACATGTGAAGGGCGTGCGCAATGTCACCGCCGGCTATGCCGGCGGCAGTGCGGCGACCGCGACTTATGACCAGGTGTCGACCGAGACGACTCGCCATGCCGAGGCGGTGAAGATCGTCTATGATCCGGCGCAGATCAGTTACGGTACCTTGCTCCGGGTCTATTTCTCGATCGCGCACAACCCGACCGAGCTCAACCGCCAGGGCCCGGATACCGGCCCCAGCTATCGCTCCGCGATCTTCCCGCAAAACGCTGCACAGAAATCTGTCGCAGCCGCCTATATCGCACAGCTCGGGGCGGCAAAGCTGTTCCCGAAACCGATCGTGACCAAATTGGAGGGCGGCGGCTTCTTTCCGGCCGAGGCCTATCACCAGAATTTCTTCGACCGAAACCCGACCCATCCGTACATCGTCAATATCGACAAGCCCAAGCTGGCGGCGTTCAGGGCCGGTTTCCCTTCGCTCGCTCGGTAGAGCAGCATTCCCTTTCCCCCATTCGGGATTCCCTCTTTCCGTTCGGGCTGAGCCTGTCGAAGCCCAAGCGCCGCGCATGCCCTTCGACAGGCTCAGGGCGAACGGAGGTGGTGAACGAACTCAGCTCGGAAAAAACGACCCGGTCTCGCTCACGCCGCCAGCGGGAAACGCAGCATCCGGTTGTCGACCGGCAGCATTGCCTCGGCCCCCGCGCCGATCGCGCGCACGATTTCCGGATGATCGGCGTCGAGCCCGCCGGTCAGCGAACCGAAAGCGGGCAGGATCAGCTTGGTCGCGGTCGCCACGAAGCAACGGCGCGACACATGGCGCCCGCGCACGGTGATGCGGAATTTCGGATGGAAATGGCCTGACAGTTCGGGCCGGGTCTCGCCCCGCTCGGCTTCGTGGCGCAACACCAGGCCGTCGATCGCCGCCTCATCGACCACATCGCCGCCGCAGCGATCGATCAGCACGCGGTCGTGATTGCCGGTGATCCAGGTCCAGCGACGCGTCGCGGTCAGCCTACGCAGCATCGCCGCGGCATTGTCGGGCAGGCGATCGCATCCGGCCGAATCGTGGAAACTGTCGCCCAGGCACCAGATTTCGGCCGCCCGCGTTTCCTCCGCCACCGCGGTCAACGCAGCCAGGGTCGCGATCGAATCATAAGGCGGCAGCATCTGCCCGCGGGCCGCGAACCAGCTCGCTTTCTCGAAATGCAGGTCGGCGACCAGCAGGGCGCGCCGTGCGGGCCAGAACAGCGCGCCTTGCGGCAAGGCACAGAGATCATGACCGGCGAACGAAAAGGGAACCATGGCCTTGCTATGCCGTGACTTTTCCCAATGTTCAACTTGGCGATCAACGGGTTGCTTGAAATCGCTTGCGCTGCAGTGCAACAGGCGTAGAGCGCGCCGTCCCAACGACAGGCCAAAAGATGTCCTCCGGTACAGACACTTCCGGGCATTCCCCTCTTTCCCGGCCCGACATTTCCCGACCGGCAACGATCGCACTTGCGGTCGGTGCGATCGGCGTGGTGTTCGGCGATATCGGCACCAGCCCGCTCTACGCCTTTCGCGAGGCGCTGACGCAATCGGCGCGCGACGGGATCGATGCCAGCGAGATTCTCGGCGTGCTCAGCCTCGCCTTGTGGTCGCTGATCCTGGTCGTCACGATCAAATATGTCATTTTCCTCACTCGCGCCGACAATCAGGGCGAGGGCGGCGTGCTCGCTTTGACCGCACTGGCGCGGCGCGCGCTGGGCCGGCGCTCGCGGATCGCGCTGGTGCTCGGTGCGGCCGGCGCTGCGCTCTTTTATGGCGATGCGATCATCACGCCTGCTTTGTCGGTGCTGTCGGCGGTCGAGGGACTGCGCACGCTGCCGGGTATCGGGGCAATGGTCGATGAACGGCTGATCCTGACGCTGACCATCGTGATTCTGGTCGCCTTGTTCGTCATCCAGTCGCGCGGCACGGCCAGCGTTTCGAATCTGTTCGGCCCGATCTGTATCCTGTGGTTCCTCGCGATCGGCGGGCTCGGGCTGTGGCATATTGCCGACGAACCCTCGATCCTGCGCGTGATCTCGCCGCATTATGCCGCCTATTTCCTCGCCAATCACGGTGTCACCGGCCTGTTCGTGCTCGGCGCGGTGTTCCTGACGGTGACGGGTGCGGAAGCGCTGACCGCCGATATGGGCCATTTCGGCCGCGTGCCGATTCAGCTTGGCTGGTTCATGCTGGTCTTTCCCGCGCTGATGCTGAACTATCTCGGCCAGGGGGCTTTCGCGCTGAATGCGCTGGAGACGGCGCAGGCGGCGGGCACCCCCTTCACCAATCAGGACTGGTTCTTCCTGATGGCCCCGGACCAGTTCCGGCCCTGGCTGGTCGGGCTGTCGATGCTGGCGACGATCATCGCCAGCCAGGCAGTGATCACCGGTGCCTATTCGCTGACCCAGCAGGCGATCCAGCTCGGCCTGTTGCCGCGCCTGCGCGTCCGTCAGACCTCGGCGCGGCATTCGGGGCAGATCTACCTGCCCTCGATCAACTGGCTGCTGCTGGCCGGCGTGCTGGTGCTGGTCACCCAGTTCCGCAGTTCGTCGGCGATGGCTGCGGCGTACGGCATCGCGGTGACCGGCACGATGGTCGTCACCACCTGTCTTGCCTATATCGTCGTGCGGCACCGCTGGAACTGGCCACGCGCCACAGCGATCCTCGTGGTCACGCCGTTCCTCGTCCTCGACCTGATCTTTTTCGGCGCGAACATCCTGCGCGTGATCGAGGGCGGCTGGGTGCCCCTGGTGGTCGCGGCGATCATCGCGCTGCTGATCTATACCTGGGTGCGCGGGCGCGGCATCGTGCGAATGTTCGAGCAGCGCCAGAGCGTACCGCTGGCCGACCTGGCTGCGGCCCTGTCGCGCCGCCCGCCGGAACGCGTCGAGGGCACTGCGATCTTCCTTACTGCCAATCCGGACAGTGCGCCGGGTGCGCTGCTGCACAATCTGAAGCACAACAAGGTGCTGCACGAACGCAATCTGGTGGTCAGCATCCGCACCGCCGACCGTCCGCACGTGCCCGATGAGGAGCGCGTGGCGATGACCGAGGTCGACGCCAATTTCGCCACTGTCATCCTGACCTATGGGTTCATGGATTCGCCGGATGTGCCGAGTGATCTCGGCTTTGCGCCACCGGGCGTGCGCATGCCGATGAATCCGGCCAAGACGAGCTATTTCATCGGCCGCAACACGATCAAGCCCGCCGCGAAACAGGGCATGCCGCTCTGGCAGGACCGCATCTTCATGTTCCTGCAACGCAACGCCAGCGACCCGACCGACTTCTTCAAGATTCCGCCGGGTAAAGTGCTGGAATTGGGCGAGCAAGTGACGGTCTAGAGCGGTTTCGAGTTGAGCTGATCCTCTCTCTTCCGTTGCCCTGGGCTTGTCGAAGGGCTGACCAGGATCGGCTACCGGCGGATACTCGAACGGGCGGCGCGGGAGCATCGCCCGGACCTGCATTGAGGCAGGCGGACGGTGCATCCACCGCAAACGGAACGCTACCTGATCGTTCGGCGGCAGGAGATCGGCGGTTCGGCTGCGCTTTGGCGGCACCGTCATCCCGGCACCGTAATGCCGTCGGTTGCCGCAAACCCGGCACTCGCCGCGTTTCGGGCGGCGCTTTCAGCCGGAAATGGATAGGGAAGCCTTGCGAATCACATAAGTGCATGCTTATGTGTCGGCATGATAGAGAATGACATATTCAAGGCTCTGGCTGACCCCACCCGCTGCGCGATCTTCGAGAAGCTGGCGACCGGCAGCATGAACGCCAGCGCTTTGCGCGACGGCATGAAGATCAGTCAGCCTGCCATGTCCCAACACCTCTCGGTTCTGCGGAGCGCGAGACTGGTACGGGAGGAACGACAGGGGCGCTTTGTGAACTACGAGGTCGATCCGGAAGGCTTGGCACTCATAGCCGGATGGCTGGCGAAATATCGCGCTTACTGGCCCGCGCGCATCGACGCTCTCAAAGCTCTGCTGAAGGATATGGATCAATGACCGACAGAAAGACCGACGATCATGACAAGGGCATTGAGCTTGAGTATGAAATCGATGAGCCGCCGTATAAGGTCTGGCGCGCGATAAGCATTCCGGAATTCCGGGAGAACTGGCTGCCGAAAGAGGCATTGGCCGATCCGGAGGCTACCTCTCTCACGCCGGGGCACGAGGTCCGCTACCGGATGCGCGAAAGCGATCCGCCATTTCTGGAAAGCGTGGTCATCTTTCGGATCGCCCCCAGCGCGACGGGCGGAACCTGTCTGCGGATCATTCACGAACTTGTGGACGCTCGGTTCGATCGGATGACCCGCGCCGCCGCAAACAATAACGGCCTGATCCTCATGCTCGCCGCCTGACGCGGCGAGCCTCCCTTTGAATTCTGGAAGATTGGAATTCGCCGATGCGCGAAGCGATGCAGCTCGTCCCTATGGTCGTAGAGCAATCAAGCAGAGGGGAGCGATCATTCGATATCTATTCCCGCCTTCTTCGTGAAAGGATCATCTTCCTCAACGGCGAAGTGAACGACACGGTGTCCGCGCTCGTGTGCGCGCAATTGTTGTTCCTCGAAGCGGAAAATCCCAGGAAGCCAATCAGCCTCTATATCAATTCCCCCGGCGGCATGGTGACGAACGGCCTCGCGATGTATGACACCATGCGCTACATCCGCGCCCCGGTGCATACGCTCTGCATGGGGACAGCCCGCTCGATGGGATCGTTCCTGCTGATGGCGGGTGAACCCGGACAGCGGGCGACGCTGCCCAATGCGAGCATCCTCGTCCATCAGCCATCCGGTGGCTTTCAGGGGCAGGCATCGGACATGCTCATCCATGCCGAGGAAATCAAACGGACCAAGCACCGATTGACGCGCCTTTATGCCGAGCATTGCGGACGCAGTTATGAGGAATTTGAACGCGCGATGGATCGCGACCGCTTCATGACCGCGGAGGAATCTCTGGAATGGGGTTTGGTCGATCGTATCCTGCAGGTCCGGGAAGAAAACCCGGACGCAACGGCATAAGCATAGCCCCGGATTTAAATGACCTGTTCATGCGTCGAGTTGTTGGACGCACTCGGCGGCGACAAGACAGGCGGCAAGTGTTTCCACCACCGGATGATCCCGGTGACCGACGATCCCGACACATCGCGATTGTCGGCCTCGGTCAACGAGGACCTGCGCCGGGGATGCAAGGGCACGGCTTGCCTCGATGAAGTCGCCTGATTCAACACGACGATCGATTATGACATTGCGGCGCGGGACGGAGCGCCGCCGGCGTTCCGTTCCTGCTCTTTCTCAGCTTGAAGATTATGGGAGGCCGCTGGCTGTTATTGCGGCAGAACAGCCAGCGTCGTTCGCTGTTACTGGCTGTTCCGCTGGCCGTTAGCTGGCTGTTAGCTGGCTGTTATCCGATAACAGCCAGCTCCGGATCAACCTGTTGTAAATAAGCCGTAAATCCGGTCCAGAAATCCAACTTAACAGCCAGCAAAAAAATATTCCGCAAGAACAGCCAGGAACAGCCAGCAATCGCTTATCCGGCGTACACCTTGACCAGGTCGTAGAGATAGGCCCGGCCGTCATAGAGCGATTTGACGCGGATTCGCTCGTTCAGGCCGTGAATGCCGTTGAAGTCGGGATCGACGAAGATCCCCGGCACGCCGTACACCGGGATGCCGATCGCCTGGAAGAAGATGCCGTCGGTCGCGCCGGTCGACATCAGCGGCAGCATCGGCACGCCGGGGAAATGCTTCGCGGCGACCGCCTTGGCCGGGCCGACGATCTTCGGATCGAGCGGCGGCGGCACGGCGGTCGGGCGGACCGGCAGGTTCATTGTCACCTTGACCTTGGGCCCGGCCAGCTCCTTGAGCTTGGCGAGCGTCGCCTCGACCGTTTCGCCGGGGAAGACGCGGCAATTGATGTTCGCCGTCGCGCGTTGCGGCAGGGCGTTTTCGGCATGGCCCGCGGCGAGCAGGGTCGCGACGCAGGTCGTGCGCAGCGTCGAATGCATCGTCTTGTCGCGGCTGACCAGTTTGTCGGCTTCGGCATCGTTCGGGTTGGCGAGCAGGCGGTTGATCGCATCGCCGAGCGGGCCCGGCGTGGATTGCGCGGTGGCGGTGAAGAAGGCGCGGGTGGTGTCGGTGAACTTGATCGGGAATTCATAGCCGCGCACCGCTTCGATCGCGTCCGCCAGTTCGTAGATCGCATTGTCGGGCACCGGCTGCGAGCTGTGGCCGCCGGGGTTGGTCGCCTCGAAGGTGTAATTCTGCGCCGCTTTCTCGCCGACCTGGATCGCCAGGACCTGCGGCTTGCCGTCGGGGCCGGACCGTCCGCCACCGCCTTCGTTGAGGACGAATTCTGCTGCGATCAGGTCGGGCTTGTTCTTGGCCAGCCATTGCGCGCCGTTCCACGCAAAGGTCGTTTCCTCGCCACAGGTCAGCGCCAGCTTGATCGTGCGCTTCGGCTTGTAGCCGCTGGTCTTGAAACGGATCATGCTGTCCGCCCAGATCGCCGACATGCCCTTGTCGTCGACCGTACCGCGGGCATAATAATAGCCATCCTCTTCGGTGAGCGTGAACGGGTCGCGAACCCAGTCCGCGCGCTTGGCCTCGACCACATCGAGATGGCCAAGCAGCAGCATCGGTTTCAGCTTCTTGTCGCTGCCGGGCAGGATCGCGACGATGCCGCCATCCTTGGGATGGTCGGGGACCGAGAATTGGGTGATGTCGGCGTCGGTATAGCCCGCCGCCTTCAGCCGCGTCGCAATCTGTGCCGATGCCTGGGTGCAGCTGCCGGTCGACAAGGCGGTGTTGGTTTCCACCAGCTCCTTGTAGAGGTCGAAAAAGCGCTGCTGGTCGGGGGTCAGCGCCTCCGCGCTTGCCAGGCCGGGCTGCAACGCCAATGCCGCCGCCAAGCCGATACCGCCGATACGCGCCAATGCCCTCATACCCTGTCCCCGAAAAACAACGGCCCGCGAAGCGCGGACCTAGTTGTAACTTGAACAGGACGTTCCGGCAGAGCAACCCCTTGTCGCCATTCTCGGGGCGGGCAGGGAAAACAAAATCTGGCGATTGGCAAAGTCGATATTGACGCGCCGGAACAGCCGCATCGTGTCCATGCCGAGGATCAGCGCGGGACTATCTTCCAGCCCGAAGCGCTTGAACGGCGGAACGTCGGCAACCGCCATCGGAACGCGGTCGAACTCCAGGCCGGCGATGTGCAGGTCGTTGATCATCACATAGCTGGCGTCCAGTACCTGCCCGGTGACCGAGGTGACCGAAATCGGGCCAAGCGACTTGGTCGAGCGTCGCGCCAGGTTCAGCATCGCGCGATTGCCGATCGAGATCGGCGATCCGGTGTCGATGATCACCGAGATGCGCTCGCCATGATAACGCGCGTCCGTCACGATCAACTGGCCGTAAAGATTCTTGGCACTCACCAATATGTCGCCGGGACTGCTTGTGCCGCGTATCCGCCGACCGGACGGCGTGACTTTCATCGCTCGCCGGTCGAAATCGATCGTGATGCGGTGCCCCTGCAGCGCGTCGATGCCCAGCATGCCGCGCGCGCCGATATTGCCGGTCGCGAGTGCCGGGGCTTCGACATTCTTCGCCCCGAGCGTACTGATCGAAAGTTCGGGAACATGCACCGTCTCGACCGTCGCGGTCCCGGCAAGCCCGATCAGCCGTACCGGCTTCCCGGCGGTGAGCGCCAGCGCAGTGGCCAGCTCGCGCGAGATCACGGAGCGTTCGGCTCCCGTATCGATGACGAACTTATACGGCCCGCTGGTGCCGATCGACACCGGCACGGTCATACGCCCGCTGTCGATGTCGAGCCCGATACTGAGATCGGTGGAGGCGGGGGGCGGGGGGGCTTCGGGCGGCGACGGGCCGACCTGTCCGGCCGGCGGCGCTGCACCGGCAAGAGCGATCAGCGCGAAGGCGACCGATATCTGCATCAGGACAGGCTACGCCCGTTACGGTCCTTTGCCAAGGCCCGCCGATCCTCCGCTCGCGGCCGGGAAAAGCGCACTTCGCGATTGGCGAAATCGATCTCGACACGACGAAACAATTTCATTGCATCCATGCCGAGCAACAAGGCAGGCTTGTCGTTCAGCCCGAAGCGGCGAAAGGGCGCCGCCTCGGCAAAGGCGACGGGGAGATTTTCGAACCCGACGCCGCCGACCTCGATCCGCTCAACCTGCATGTAATCGGCCAGCAACAAGCCGCCGGTCACGCTGCGCAGGCTGATCTGTTGCGGCAGCCCCTTCTTGCGGATGCGCTTGCGCAGCGCGGCATTGCCCATGCTGACCGAAGAGCCGGTATCGAGGATCACGCGGATACGCCCGCCGCGATAATGCGCGTCGGTGACGATCAGCTGGCCGAGATAGCTTTTGGCGCGCACCACGATGTCGTCGCCTCGTCCACCGTCACGTCGCGATCGCTTGGTCGACGGCGTCAACGTCATCCGGTCGGTCTCGAAATCGATCGCCAGCGAATGACCGCGCAACGTGTCGATGCCGAGCATCCCCGGCGCGCCGAGGTTGACCGCCTCCAGCGCGGGCGCCTCGATCGGGGGGCTGGTGATCGTGCTGACGTTCAGCGACGGGATCGTCACGGTGCCGACGCTGCTGGTGCCGGTCATTGCGGTCACTCTGACGGTGCGGCCGCTGACCAGGCCGAGCGTGGTGGCAAGTTCGCGGGCGATGACCGTGCGCTCCGCGCCGGTGTCGATGATGAACGCGAACGGCCCGGCGCCGCCGATCGTGACCGGGACGGTCATGCGCTGATCCATCATGCTCATGGCCAGCTCGCCGGTGGTCACAGGCACGGGGGTCTGGCCGGTCAGCGGCAAAGCGAGCGCCGCAAGGATCGAGGCAGGGATCAGGCGAATGAGGCAGAGTACGCCCGATCCGGACCTTTGCCAAGCCCGAGCCCTCTGCCGCTTCTGCCCGATCAATCGAGCCGCATCGCCTCTGCCGCCAGCACTTCCGCCTCGACCAGCAGCGCGTCGTCGGCCAGGCCCGTCGCGACCCGCTCGCGCCCGATGAGCGTCAGCACCGGCACCGCGAGCGGCGACAGGCGCGGCAGGTCGACATGCACCATCGTCTCGACCGCACGGTCGAGCAGGCTCGCCAGTCGCCCGACATCGGTCATCCGCGCGCGCGCATCCGCCCAGGCCGCCTGAAGCAGCAAATGGCCCGGTTCGTATTTGCGCAGCACGTCGTAGATCAGGTCGGTCGAGAAGGTGACCTGCTTGCCGGTCTTGCGCTTGCCAGGATGCTGGCGCTCGACCAGCCCGCCGATCACCGCGACTTCGCGAAAAGCGCGCTTGAGCAATGCCGATGTCTGCACCCAGTCGACGAATTCGTCTTCGAGGATATCGGGCGACAACAGGCTCGCCGGGTCGGTGATCGGGTCGAGCGCGTAACAGGCCAGCGCATAGTCGTTCGACACGAAGCCGAGCGGCTTCAGGCCCTGCGTCTCCATCCGGCGGGTAATCAGCATGCCAAGCGACTGGTGCGCATTCCACCCCTCGAAGCTGTAGATCACCATGTAATGCCGGCCCTCGCGCGGGAAGGTCTCGACCAGCAATTGCCCTGGCTCGGGCAGGCGCGAGCGCAGTGCCTGGATCTCCAGCCATTCGCGAACATCATTGGGGAAGCGCGCCCATTCGCTGCGGTTCCACAGGAAACCGCGCACACGCTCGGCGAGGTTGGTCGACAGCGGCATGCGCGCGCCGCCATAGGTCGGGATGCGCGCTGGCCGGGCCGTCGCGCGGACCAGCAGATCCTCGGTATCGACACCCATCACCTCCAGGCTCATTCCGGCGAAGAAGAAGGTGTCGCCCGGCGACAAAGTGGCGGCAAAGCCCTCTTCGACCTTGCCGAGACTACGGCCGTTCTTGAAGCGCACCGTCAGCATCGTCGCCTCGACGATGATTCCCGCGTTCAGGCGATGCTGCGCGACGAAGCGGGGATGGCTGACCCGCCAGCTGCCGTCCGAATCCTGGGTCAGCCGCTTGAACTTGTCATAAGCCTTCAGCGCATAACCGCCGTCGCGGATGAAGCCGAGCACCCGCTCGAACGTCTCGTCGGTCAGCGCCGAATAGGGCAACGCCGAGCGGATCTCGTCAAGCATCGCGCCTTGCGTGAACGGCGCGGCGCACGCGCAGGCCATGATATGTTGCGCCAGCACATCGAGTCCGCCTGGACGGAAGATATCCGGATCCAGCTCTCCGGCCTCGACCGCATCGAGCGCCGCCCGCGCCTCGAGATATTCGAAGCGATTGCCCGGCACGAGCACCGCTTCGGACGGTTCGTCGAGCCGGTGGTTCGATCGCCCGATGCGCTGCAGCAGGCGCGACGACCCTTTGGGCGCACCCATCTGCACCACGCAATCGACATCGCCCCAATCGACTCCCAGATCGAGGCTGGCGGTGGCGACCAGCCCGCGCAACCGGCCCGCCGCCATCGCGCCCTCGACCTTGCGCCGCGCCTCCAGGCTGAGCGAGCCGTGATGGATGCCGATCGGCAGTCCCATCGCATTGACCTTCCACAGGTCCTGGAAGATCAGCTCGGCCAGGCTGCGCGTGTTGCAGAAGATGATCGACGTCTTGTGCAGTTCGATCTCCGCCATCACCTGCTCGGCGGCATAGCGGCCCGAATGCCCCGACCAGGGCACCCGGCCTTCGGGAAGAAGGATGGTGATGTTCGGGTCGGCACCGGGCTCGCCCTCGACCAGGGCGACCTGATCGATATCGCCATCGGGCGCGATCCAGGCACGGTAACCATCGGCATCGGCGACCGTCGCGGACAGGGCGACGCGGCGCAGGGCGGGCGCGAGGCGCTGCAACCGCGCCATGCACAAGGACAACAGGTCGCCGCGCTTGCCGGTCGCGAAGGCGTGCACCTCGTCGACGACGATCGTCTTCAGCCCGTCGAACATCAGGAAACTGTCGGGATAGCTCAGCAACAGGCTGAGCGATTCGGGTGTGGTGAGCAGGATCTGCGGCGGTCGGATGCGCTGTCGCGCCTTGCGGTCGGAGGGTGTGTCGCCGGTGCGCGTCTCGACCCGGATATCGAGTCCCATTTCCTCGATCGGCGTGATCAGGTTGCGTTGCACATCGACCGCCAGCGCTTTCAACGGTGAGACGTAGAGCGTGTGCAGCCCCGTCGTCGGCGCTTCGATCAACTCGGTCAGCGTGGGCAGAAACCCGGCGAGCGTCTTGCCCGCGCCGGTCGCCGCGACGAGCAGCCCGTGTCGTCCGGCGCGCCCGACCTCAAGCATCTCCAACTGATGTCGGCGCGGCGACCAGCCGCGCGCGGTGAACCAGTCGGCAAGGGGGGGCGGGAAGGGTGGCGGTCAAGGTGCGGGCGGCGACCCTGCGGGGCGGGTGACGAGCGCCGGCGCGGCCGTCCCCTTGGTCGACAGCCGGGCGCGTTCGGCCTGGGGCCGGTCCTGCAGCGACAGCCAGGCTTCGTCGCCCTTGGTGCCGATCCGCCAGGCTTCGGCATATTGGCCGACCGGATTGGCATAGTTGACGGTGACACCGGCAAAGCCGCTCTGTTCGTTGACGATCATCGCGACCGCGTCGCCGCCGGGCCGGTCTAGCGCGACCACGCCGCGGCCATTGTCGAGATAGGACATGGCGCCGCGTTCGGAGCCGTTCCGGTCATGCAGGACAAGGCCATAGCCGGCCGCAACCCGCGGATAGGTCTTGCCGTCGAGCCGGGGCAGCGGCTCTTCGCCCAGCACCACCCGATCCTCGCCATCGGGCCCGAGCACGACGATCGACGCGGTCTGGCCGTCGGTACGCTTGCGCCCTTCGACCGGAGGCGGGGCGCCGATCAGGATGCGTGGCTTGCCGGTCGCGTCGACGATACGAATCGCCTGCGCTTCGATCGTCTTCGGCGCGGTGGCGGTGAAGGCGGCGAGCGCGAAGCCCATGGCGGTCAATCCCACGGCCAGCAACGCGATGCGTTGATGCCGGACTTGCCGTTCAAGCCGTTCGAGGCGCCAATCCGAATCGATCATGTCATCTCCTTTGTGATCCGGTGGAACCGGGGCGGCATGCCGTTCATATAGGCATGATGGCAAAGCTCGGCGACTGGATCGATCCGCAACCGCACGGCATCTATGTGAAACCCGCCGACATCTGGGTCGATCCGTCGCGCCCTAGTCCGAGAGCGCTGGTCACGCATGGCCATGCCGATCACGCACGCGGCGGACATGATGCAGTGTGGGCGACGCCCGAAACGCTCGCAATCATGGAAACGCGCTATGGACCGCAGGCGGGGCATCCGGTCGCTTATGGCGAGACGCTGACCATGGGCGATGTGCAGGTGACCTTCGTGCCGGCCGGGCATGTGCTGGGCTCGGCGCAGATCCTGCTCGAACATCGCGGCGAACGAATCGTCGTATCGGGCGATTACAAGCGCCGCGCCGACCCGACCTGTGCGCCGTTCGAGCCGGTCAAATGCGATGTCTTCATCACCGAGGCGACCTTCGGCCTGCCGGTGTTCCGGCATCCTGAAACCGGCGATGAGATCGACAAGCTGCTTGCCGCGCTCCACGCCAATCCCGATCGCTGCGTGCTGGTCGGGGCCTATGCGCTGGGCAAGGCGCAGCGCGTGATTCGCGAGCTGCGCGACCGCGGCCATGCGGCGCCGATCTACATCCACGGCGCGATGCAGCGGCTGTGCGATCTCTATGTCGAGCTGGGCGTCGATCTGGGTGAACTGATTCCGGCGACCGGCGTGCCCAAGGCGGAGATCAAGGGCCATATCGTCATCGCGCCGCCATCGGCGCTCAACGATCGCTGGTCACGCCGCTTGCCCGATCCGATCACCGCGATGGCGAGCGGGTGGATGCGCGTCCGGCAGCGCGCGGTGCAGCGCAATGTCGAGCTGCCGCTGATCCTGAGCGATCACGCCGATTGGGACGAACTGACCGACACGCTGACCGAGATCGCGCCGAAAGAGGTGTGGGTCACCCATGGCCGCGAGGATGCGCTGGTTCATTGGTGCCAGACGCGCCAGATCAAGGCACGCGCGCTGGCGCTGGTCGGCTATGAGGATGAAGACGATTAGCGAGCCGCGGCGACGGCGGCGCGGTGTGCGATCAGGTCTTCGAACAGCCATTGCTCGGCCGCGAGCGGATCGGTGAAGCATTCCGCCGAGCGTGACCCGAGCGCGCGAACCAACTGCATCCGGGCCAGTGATGAGGCGACGACAAAGGCGAGCCGGCGCGATCGATAGACCGGATCGGCCAGTACCGAATAGAATTTGCCGACGATGTCCTGCGATTGAATCTTCATCTCACGCAGATCGTTGACGGTCAGATGTTCGTTCGGGCCACAGCGTAACCGGGCATGCGCGTCGCGCCTGGCCTCCAGGAAAGCCTGGATACTGTCGATCGTGAAAAAGCCGCTCATCCGGATCCGAATCAGATCGCGCGACGGATCGGCATCAATAGAGAAATTTGCATCCATGTGACTTTCGATACGCGGGGGCTCCTACGAAATTACTAATGCATACAAGGCCATCCGGGACCGCGGTGACGGCACGCGCCGTCTTTTCCAGGGCGGGAAATGTGCGGCAAAGCCGCCAGCCCTTGCCAGGATCCGCATGACGCCTCCGGCCTGACGCCATTCTGGAATGTGCTCGACACGACGCCAGAGGGGCACGATCCCAATGGTATCCCGGCCTCGACTGGGATTGAGCGTTCAGGCCGGGTCGTCGGCCGGGGCTTCCCTCGCTTCGTACAGGCTGACAGCCTCGCTCGATGCCGCCAGCTTGCGCACGGCGCCGATGAATTCGGCCGATCCCGGCTGGACGAAATGGGCCTTGAGCGCCGCCATGTCGCGCCAGCGTTCGTAGAAGAACAGCCTGAGCGGGTTTTCACAATCGGCCTGCACCGAATGGCTGATACAGCCATCCTCGGTGCGCGAGCGGTAGACATGGTCGAGGCTCGCCTGGCGCAGTGCGTCGAAACTATCGGTGCGAGCCGTGACGCTGCCGGTGACGATGATCATGCAGACTTCCCCCTGTTAGAATCGTTCAGGCTCAGCGCGATCGCCGATAGATGCCGGAAAACGATACGTTCAAACCGCCGCATTGCAGATTGTCGGTCACGACAAGATAGGGACCAACCAGCCTGAACCAGGCCGTGCAGCCCTCCGGGCCGTCCGTGATCGAGAGGCGGTCGCCGACGGGCGCCGCTTCGCCGCTCAGCTCGCCCGTATTGATGCCGCCCCGCTCGACCCGTTCGGGATCGTGCGTGCCCCATGTCGCCGTGCCGTCGATGCTCACGCGGCCGGGGCGTTTGGCGGATTTGATATCGATCGATGCCTCGTCGCGCTGCCAATTGCCACGCCAGGCAGCGATGCTGGGCGGCGGTGGCGCGACGCGCGTGATGGCAGCGGCGGGCAGCCAGCCCTGAGTCATGGTGCCGCTCGTTGCGACATAATTGATCGACACGAACCCGCCGGCCGAACCGTCAATCAGGACCGGGTCACCGGCTACCAGATAGGCGGCGCGCCGGCATCGAGTGGTATTCGCCGGGCATCCCGGCCGATCCGTGCCATGCAGGAGATAGGTTTTCGCGCCCGCGCCGACCGTGGCTAGTGACAGTTTCGACATGGCGGCGGCATCCGCCGCATAGTCGGTCTGCGCGGCGACGACCGAACCCACTGCGAGCAACGGCAGCGCAAACCACCAACGCGAAACGTTCACCCCGCACCCTCCAGCGCCTTGGCCCGGCGCCGCTGCACCGAACTGCCGATGCCCAGCGCCTCGCGATATTTGGCGACGGTGCGCCGCGCGATATCGAAGCCCTTGGCGTTGAGCAGTTCGACCAGCGTGTCATCGGACAGGATCTTGTTGCCCTCCGCTCCGATCAGCGCTCGGATCGCGCTCTTCACCGCCTGAGCCGATACCGCGTCGCCGCCATCGGACGACTGGATCGCCGAGGTGAAGAAATATTTGAGTTCGTAGAGCCCGCGCGCGCAGCTCATATATTTGTTGCTCGTCACCCGGCTGACGGTCGATTCGTGCATCTCGATCGCATCGGCGACCTGGCGCAGGGTCATCGGTTTCAGATGCGCGACGCCGTGCAGGAAGAACGCCTCCTGCTGCTTGACGATCTCGGTCGCGACCTTGACGATGGTGCGCTGGCGCTGGTCGAGCGCCTTGACCAGCCAGTTGGCGCTGGCGAGCATATCACTGAGCCAGGCCTTGGACGCCTTGTCCTGATGCCCGCCCGACAGCTCGACATAGTAACTGCGATTGACCAGCAGGCGCGGCAAGGTCGCGGCGTTGATCTCGATGCCCCAGCCGTCCTTGCGTCGCGCGACGAAAATGTCGGGGGTCACGGCCTGAGCCGGTTCGCCTCCGAAACGGCAGCCGGGTTTCGGATCATAGCCGCGCAGTTCGCGGATCATGTCCGCCATGTCTTCGTCATCGACGCCGCACATGCGCTTCAGCCGCGCGAGATCGCCGCGCGCGAGCAGGTCGAGATTGTCGATCAGCCGCGCCATGCACGGATCGTAACGGTCCGCTTCCTTCGCCTGCAGTGCGAGGCATTCGGCCAGGTCGCGCGCGCCGACCCCGGTCGGATCGAAGGTCTGGATCGTCATCAGCACCGCCTCGACTCGCGCCAGCGCGACGCCCAGCCGATTGGCGATCTCGAGCAACGGAACGGTCAGGTAACCGCACTCGTCGATCTGATCGATCAGATGCGCGGCGATGAACATGTCGGGGCCGTCGACCACCGGTCCGGCCTGGGCAAGGAGATGATCGGCCAGGCTCAGGCCGGTATCGGCGAAGCTGTCGAAATCCGGACCGTCCTCGCTCCCGCCGCCGGCGCTCCCGCCGGTCAGCCCGAGCGCGCCGTCCATGCCCGCGCCGCCGGCCTGGTCGGAGACGCTGTCATGGTGGAAGCTTTCGGCGGTGAAATCGACATCCAGCGAGGCCTCGCCGGTCGCATCGCCACCCATCAGCAATTCGTCGGCGCTGGCCGGTTCGTCGCGCGGTGTGGTGAACTCTTCCAGCGGGGCGTCGCGCTCCTGCGTCGGGCCATCGTCCTCGGCCGCACCGCTTTCGAGCAGCGGGTTCTTCTCGATCTCCTCGGCGATGAAGCCCTCGACCTCGAGATTCGATAGCGCAAGCAGGCGGATCGCCTGCTGCAACTGCGGCGTCATCACCAGTGACTGCGACTGGCGCAGATCGAGGCGAGGCGCGAGACTCATGAGATGAGCGCTACGTCCGTTCGCCCCGAGCCTGTCGAAGGGCATGTGCCCGGAATGCAGCGCTCATTGGCGGAGAACGGTGCTTCGACAAGCTCAGCACGAACGGTGTTCCCGGTACCTGTCATGGCTTTAGAGCGAGAAGCCCTCGCCCAGATACAGCCGCCGCACATTCGCATCGGCAACCAGTTCGGCGGGCGAGCCGGTGAACAGCACGCGGCCGTCATAGATGATGTAGGCGCGATCGACGATGTCGAGCGTCTCGCGGACATTGTGATCGGTGATCAGAACGCCGATGCCGCGTTCCTTCAACTGGCATACCAGATCGCGGATATCGGCGATCGAGATCGGGTCGATCCCGGCAAAGGGCTCGTCGAGCAGCATGATCGACGGATCGGCGGCCAGTGCGCGCGCGATTTCCGCACGGCGGCGTTCGCCGCCCGACAAGGCCATTGCCGGCGCATCGCGCAGCCGCGTCAGGCCGAAATCGCCGAGCAGCTTCTCCAGTCGCTCGGCGCGCGCCGCCTTGTCCGGTTCGGCCAGCTCAAGCACGGTCAGGATGTTCTTTTCGACCGAAAGGCCGCGAAAGATCGAAGTTTCCTGCGGCAGATAGCCAAGGCCAAGGATCGCGCGGCGATACATTGGCAGTCCGGTGATATCGTCACCGTCAAGCATGATGCGACCCGAATCGGGCTTCACCAGCCCCATCACCGAATAGAAGCAGGTGGTCTTGCCAGCACCATTCGGCCCTAGCAGCCCGATCACCTCGCCGCGGCCGACCGTGACCGAGACGTCGGACAGAACCACGCGCTTGTCATAGGACTTGGCGATCGACACCACCGAAAGCCCGGTCATCGCAGGTGCTTCATGGATCGGCGAGATCGTCTCGAGGGTTGCGGTATCGGTCATCGGTTGAGTCCGTGCTCGCATCATAGGGTTAGCAAAACCTTGCCAAATCGGAACTTGGCAAGCTTTGTGCATGGCCCCTTTGCAGCAGGTCGGCGATTTAGGGAAGAGCAGCGCGGCGAAACGCCGTAAAAACACGCGCTGGTGAGGCTTCTAATTCCGCTTCGGCACCGAGAAACGGCCGGTCACGCGTCCGCCCGGTGTGGTGGTCGTGCTGCCATCGGGGCCGGGGCGCGACCCGCCCACGGACGATCCATCGATCACCGCGCGGCCGGTGTCGAGATTGATCGTCAGCCGCCCGCCATTGACGGTGTTGCCGGCCTGCACCAGCGTGACCGCGCCGAGCATGGTGATGACACGGCGATTGAGGTCATAGATTGCGTATTGCCCGCGTGCACTCTGGTCGGGGCGAGTCACCACCACGTTGCCCGACGCATCGAGCCGCGATACCTGCGGGCTGCCGTCGATCACCTGCCCGGTATAGGCGACTGTCATGCGTGCCGAGTTGAGCGTCATTTCGGCCTGCTTGACCGATACGCTGCCCGACAGGATCGCGCGGTTGGCCTTGTCCTGCAATTCGATATGGTCCGCCCCGAAATCGATCGGTGCGTTCGAATTGTGACGCGTCTGTGCTCCCGCAGCCGTAGCGGCAAGTGCGAGCGCAGGGGCGATCACGGCGAACAGGCGAACAGGCTTGATCATGAACGCCTATCTGTTCCTTCCGGGCACGATCCGCAAGCGCGCGTTGCCGTCGAGCGTCACGACATGCGTCTCAAGATCGGCCTTCATGCCATCAGCGCTGAACGTGCCTTGCGGCACCGTGCCGGTCACCGCGCTGCCGCTGCGCAGCTTGCGCGTCTTCAGATCTACGACGGCGTCGTTGGTATTGAGCTTGTAGCCGTTCGCTGCATTGAACTGAATCGGTCCATCGACTGCGACCTGCTCGGTATTCATGTTGTAATGGCCCTTGTCGGCCACCAGGGTCGCAGGGCCATCCGGCAGGCTGATCGCCGCCGTCAGGACGTTGAGCTGGACGATCGGCTCGCGTGAGCTTTGCTGTACGGCGGAGCCGGCGGTCAGTGCGAAGGGCTGCCCCTTGCCATCCTCGCCACGGTACAGTGCCTTCTGGATGCGCAGCCGCTCCTTGGCGACCTCGACCTTGTTCTTGTCTAGCAGGAAGCTGACATCGCCGGTCGTGGTCAATGGTGCCATGACCAGGAAGCCGGCCAGCACGCCGATGCCGACCGGCAGCAGGATTTTCGATGCCGCGACGACACGGTCATGGCTGCTGCCGGGCGCTGCCCAGACCTGCCGCTCCGACCGGACGCGGACCGCGACCTCAGACATGTTTGTTTCCTTCGGAAAGACGGTACCGGCCCGCCGCCCCTCCCGGCCACCCATTCAGGATACGCTGTGGGTGGCCGGGAGGGGCGGCGGGTCGATCCCGCGAACGCGCAGCGTCAAACATGCGCGAAGATATCTACCTCTGGCCAGCCGGCGAGATCGAGCTCGGCGCGGGCTGGCAGGAAATCGAAGCAGGACTGAGCAAGCGCCATGCGGCCTTCGCGCACCAGCCGGGTGTTCAGCTCCTCGCGCATCGCATGCAGGAAGCGCACATCGGACGCGGCATAATCCTTTTGCGCGTCGCTCAGCACCGGGCCGCCCCAGTCGGACGATTGCTGCTGCTTCGAAATGTCCTGGCCGAGCAGTTCGCGAACCAGCTCCTTCAGCCCGTGCCGATCGGTATAGGTGCGCACCAGCCGCGAGGCGATCTTGGTGCAATAGACCGGCGCCGCGGTCACTTTCAGGTAATGGCTGATCGCGGCGAGATCGAAGCGTGCGAAATGATAGAGCTTTACGCGTGCCGGATCGGCGAGCAGCGCACGCAGATTGGGCGCGGCATAATCGCTGCCGGGGGCAAAGCGCACGAGATGTTCGTCGGAACCGCCATCGGACAATTGCACCACGCACAACCGGTCGCGCGGCGTGATCAGGCCCATCGTCTCGGTATCGACGGCGATGTCGGCGCCGGGCGCGAACAGGCCGGCGGGAATGTCTTCTTCGTGGAAATATACGGTCATGCAAATCGCCTAGCGGCGATTGCCCTATCGCTCAATGGGTCGCTCAATGGTCCGACCCTGGCGGCTGGCCGGCCGCGGCGCGTTTTTCGCGGCGACGGCGCGCCAGGATGTTGAGCGTTTCGACCCCGGCGGAAAAGGCCATCGCGGTGTAGATATAACCCTTTGGCACATGCACGCCAAAGCCTTCGGCGATCAGCACCGCGCCGATCATCAGCAGGAACCCCAGCGCGAGCATCACCACGGTCGGGTTGCGGGCGATGAAATTGGCCAGCGGCGTGGCGGCGAACATCATCACGCCGACCGCGAAGATCACTGCCACGACCATCACCGGCAGATGGTCGGTCATGCCGATCGCGGTGAGGATCGAATCGATCGAAAAGACCAGGTCGAGCGCCAGGATCTGCGCGATCGCCGATCCGAAGGTCAGCGCGACCTTGCCTTTCTTGTCGAGTTGCTCGCCCGATTCCTCGGGATCGACGCTGTGATGGATTTCCTTGGTCGCCTTCCACAGCAGGAAGATGCCGCCGGCGATCAGGATCAGGTCGCGCCACGAAAAAGCGGTCTCGAAACTCGGTGCGCCGTGTGTGCCGGTCGGCCCGACCAGCCCCAGGTCGAACACCGGTTGAGTCAGCCCGGCGATCCACGCGATCATCGACAGCAGCACGAGGCGCAAGCCCAGCGCCAGCCCGATGCCCAGCCGCCGCGCTTTGGCCTGCTGATTCGCCGGCAATTTGTTCGACAGGATCGAAATGAAGATCAGATTGTCGATGCCGAGCACCACCTCGAGCACGATCAGCGTGGCAAGTGCCGCCCAGACGGCGGGATCGGACAGGAGTTGCAGGATCGGCATGGCCTTGTGTGTGCCGTTTAGGCCACGCATGCGCAAGCAGACGGTGCCTACCGTGCCGTAATTCCGACGAATTCATTCGCAGCACGGGTCTTTTTAGGCTAGACCGACTCGGTGGCACGATTGGTTTGGTGTCCGAAGACCTGCGCTTTTCGTCCGGCGCTCGGTTCTTGATAGGCGATTTGGGCGGACCGGGAAGACGAACAGGGCATGAGTTTCGATAAAGGACGCCGCGGGGATCGCGGTGGGCGTGGCCGCGACAAGCGTGATGGTTTCGGCGGCGACGATTTCGGTGGCGGCAGCAGCTTTGGCGGTGGTGACCGCTTCGGCGGTGGTGGCGACCGCTTCGGTGGCGGCGGCGGTGGCGGCGGTGACCGCTTCGGCGGTGGCGGCGGCGGTTTCCGCAGCGGCGGTGGTGGCGGCTTCGGCGGCGGTGGTGCCGGCGGCGGCGCAGGCCGCGGCATGCCCCCCCAGGTCGTTGGCGAAGGCACGGGCGTCGTCAAATTCTTCAATGGTCAAAAGGGCTTCGGCTTCGTCGTTCGCGATGATGGCGGCGAGGATGTGTTCGTGCACATCAGCGCAGTCGAGCAGGCCGGCCTGACCGGTCTGGCCGAAGGTCAGCCGCTCGGCTTTACCCTGGTCGATCGCGGCGGCCGTATTTCGGCAACCGACCTCAAGATCGAGGGCGAACCGCTCCCCGTCACTGACCGCGGCCCGCCGCGCGACCGTGACGCGGCGCCGGGCGGTGCACCGCGCGGTGGCGCCGGTGGCCCGCAGCGCGAGCTGACTGGCGAGAAGGCGACCGGCACGGTCAAGTTCTTCAACGCGATGAAGGGCTTCGGCTTCATTCAGCGCGACGATGGACAGCCTGATGCGTTCGTGCATATCTCCGCAGTCGAACGCGGCGGCATGACCAGCCTCAACGAGGGCGACCGGCTCGAATTCGAGCTCGAGGTCGATCGTCGCGGCAAATATGCAGCGGTGAACCTCACCTCGATCGCGTAAGCGCGACTCGAAGCGACAAGGGAAAAAGACCCGGCGGACCAGATGGTTCGCCGGGTTTTTCTTTGCGCCGGCAAAACTTTGCTCGGGCGGCAATACGGCACCGTGACGGTAGAATGGCCGCAAAGGAGCCCGTATGCGTTCGATCTTCGCTTTTTCCTTCCTTGCCGCGATGCTTGCGCCGGTCGCTCCCGCGACGGCGGCGACCGCGCCGCAATTGGCCATCACCAGCTTCGAACAGCTCGCCCGGCCCTTGCCGCTTCCTTATGATGAGCAGGCCGATGCGACCCGGCAAGTTGCCGTGGCCAAGGCGCGTGCAAGAGCGAGCAAGAAGCTGCTGTTGATCGATCTGGGCGGCAATTGGTGCCTCGACTGCCGCATCCTGGCCGGAGTCATGGACACGCCGCAGCTCAAAAGCTTTATCGATCGCCATTATGTGGTGGTCACGGTCGATGTCGGCCGATTCGACAAGAACCTCGCCATCCCGGCACATTACGGCCTGAAGGACCGGCTCGCCGGCGTGCCCAGCCTGCTGATCGTCGATCCGCGCGCTGACAGGCTGCGCAATGCGGGCAAGACCGCGGCGCTGGCGGATGCGCGCAGCATGACGCCGCAGGGCCTGGCCGACTGGCTGGCAGGTTGGGCGAAATAAGCTAGCCGGCGAGAATCAGCGCTGCGCCGGCCAATATTCCCAGCACACCGATCACCCGACCCCTTGAGACCGGCTCGCGCAAGACCAGGATCGAGATCACCAGGGCGGTGACCATGCCCGTCTCGCGCAACGCCGCGAGCGGTGCAGTCGGGCCGATCGCGAGCGCGTAGAGCGCCATGCCGTAGGTCAGGATCGACAATATGCCGGCGATCACGCCCGGCCGCCATTGCCGCTGCGCCGCGGTGAAAATGGCGCCGCGTGTGATGATGCCGAACATCACGACCACCACAGCGCCCATCTGCACGAACACCCAGACGATATAACTTGCGGGCGTCGGCGCTGCGCGCACGCCGATCGCATCGACCACGGTATAGGCGGCGATGAACAACCCGGTGAGCAGCGACCAGCCTAGTGCCTGGCGACCGATATGCTTGCCGGCGATCATCACGAACATGGCGATCCCGATCACCGCGATCCCGGCGACCTGAGCGATCGTCGCATGCTCGCCGAGCACGCCGATCGTCACCCCGGCGGTGATCAGTGGGGCACTACCGCGCAGTACCGGATAGACTGCCGACAGGTCACCGATCGCATAGGCGCGGACGAGGGAGTAAAGATAGAAAGCGTGAATCACTGCGCTCGCCGCGAGCCATTGCCACGCACCATGCGGCAGCGGCACGAACAAGGTCGCAGGCAACAACACCAGCGCACTGGTCCCGTCGGTCACCGCACGGCCCGAGGCCTTGTCCTTGCCGCCCTTGACGATTGCATTGACCACGGCATGGACCGACCCGGAGGCGATCATCAGAATCGAGGCTAGGGCGAGTGGCGGCACCGGTCGGCGGTGGCGGTACGGCGCGCTCGAAGCAAGTCGAATGCGCGCATCACACGATCAGCCGCTTCAGTCCCACCACCGTATCCGCCTCGGCCGCCGGCTTGTCGGTGCGGATCCGCGAGATCCGCGGAAAGCGCATCGCCACGCCGGATTTGTGCCGTTTCGATTCGTGGATCGAATCGAACGCGATCTCCAGCACCAACGTCTTCTCCACCTCGCGTACCGGGCCGAAGCGGTTGAGCGTGTGGCCGCGCACGAATTTGTCGAGCATCTTCAGTTCTTCATCGGTGATGCCCGAATAGGCCTTGCCGACCGGCAGCAGTTCGCCGTCTTCAGTCCAGCAGCCAAAAGTATAATCGCTGTAAAAGGACGATCGTCGCCCCGATCCGCGCTGCGCATACATCATCACGCAATCGGCGGTCAGCGGGTCGCGCTTCCATTTATACCACAGCCCGACGCGCCGCCCGGTGACGTAGGGCGATTCGCGCCGCTTGAGCATCACCCCCTCGATCGCCGCATCACGCGCGCCGGCGCGAATGCCCTCGAGCGCAGTGAAATCCCTGGCCTCGATCAACTGGCTGACATCGAAGCGTTCGGGGTCGAGGCTCTGCGCAAAGCGTTCGAGGCGCGTGCGCCGTTCGGTCCAGGGCCGTTCGCGCAAATCCTCGCCGCCGTCGAACAATATGTCATAAAGCCGCACGAACGCCGGATAGTCGGCGAGCATCTTGGCCGAGACGATCTTGCGTCCAAGCCGCTGCTGCAGCGCATTGAAACTGGCCGCGCCGCCCTCCTCAAGCGCGCCGCCCTGCGCATCGCCCTTCACCATCAGCTCGCCATCGACCACGCCGATGCCGGTGAAATCGCGCGCGACCTCCGGGAAGCTGGCGGTGATGTCGTCGCCCGCGCGGCTGTAGAGCCGGGTCGCGCCGGCGACATGGACGATCTGCACGCGGATGCCGTCCCATTTCCACTCGGCGGCATAATCGTCGAGGCTGACACGCAAGTCCTCAAGGGGGTGCGCCAGCATGAAGGGCCGGAATACCGGCACATCGGCCGCAGTCGGCTGTGCCCCGCGTCCCTCGGCCCAGTCGAACAGGGAGGCATAGGGTGGGGCAATGCCGTGCCACACTTCCTCGACCGCCTCGACATCGATGCCGAAAGCGGTCGCCAGCGCGGTCTTGGCGAGCCGCGCCGACACGCCGATGCGCAGCGCGCCGGTGGCCATCTTGAGCAAGGCGAAGCGCTCCTCGGCATCGAGCCGGTCGAGCATCGCGGCCAGCGCGGCCGGCGCATCCGATCGCGACAGCGAGTTGAGCGTATCGACCGCCTGGGAGATGGCGAGCGGGCCGCTCTCCTGGGGCGGAACCAGGGGCGTCGGCCAGAGCAGGGCGACCGTCTCCGCGCTGTCGCCGACATAATCGCGGCTCATACGGTACAGTACCGGATCGACCCGCGCCTCGATCAGGCCGCGAATCACGGCCGGCTTGACCGCGGGCAGGTCGAGATCACCGGTCAGCGCCGCCATTGCCCAGCCGCGATCGGGGTCGGGTGTGGCGATCAGATAGTCGCCGATCAATTTCAGCTTCGCGTTGCGCGACCGCGTGTAGATCAGCGAATCGAGAAGGTCGGCAAAGGCACGCATGACACGACAACGCATGGCGCATCGCGGATGCTCCCGCTAGTCAGGGGCGATGCGTAGAATATGCCTGTTTCTCGCCAGTCTGGTCCTGCTCTTGCTGGTCATAGCCTTGTATGGATTCGTGGAAGCGCGGCGTGACCCGCTGGTTCGGTACGCCGCCGTGCCGCTCGCCGACTGGCCGGTCGGTGCCCGGCCGGTGCGCGCGCTGCTGATCAGCGACGTGCATTTCGGCAATGCGACGATGGGGTCGGCGCGGCTGGCGCGGATTATCGATCAGGCGATGGCGCTGAAGCCCGATCTGATCCTGCTCGCGGGTGACTATATCGCCGGTCATGATGCGGAAACCGCGCGCCTTGCGGCCGCACCGCTTGCCGCTCAGCTGGCCCGGCTGCATGCGCCGCTCGGCGTTGTTGCCGTGCTGGGCAATCATGATCACTGGACCGATGCCGCAACCGTGCGGCGCACCTTGATGGCGGCCAATATCAGCGTCGTATCGAATGGCGCAGTCGCGCGTGGCCCGCTGGTCATTGGTGGCGTGGACGATCAGCTTTCCGGCCATGACGATATCCCGGCGACACTTGTCGCGATGGGAAAATTGTCGGGCGCGAAGATCTTGCTGGCTCACACGCCGGACATTGCGCGGGCGCTTCGACGGCTGACAGAGGGGAATACCACGACCACTCCCCGGATCGTCACCAAGGTCGATCCTCAGATCGTCTTTGCGGGGCATACGCATTGTGGGCAGATCGTCCTGCCCTGGCTCGGCCCGATCAAGACAGTAATCGATTCGCGCGAGAAATATCTTTGCGGCCCGTCATGGCGCGGTGCAGATCGCATTCTCGTGACCGGGGGTGTCGGTACCAGCGTTCTGCCGATGCGAATCGGTGCGCCGCCGGATATGTGGCTGGTAACGCTGGGGCCGCGAGATGCGGCCCCGGCGCCCAGGTCTCAGGTTAGTCGAGCGCGTTCTTGACGCCCTTGCCGGCGGCAAGGCCCATCAGCAGCAGTACGACGAACACCGCAATCGCGACGAAGAACAGGATCTTTGCGATGCCGATAAATGTACCGCCCAGGCCGCCAAAGCCCAGCAGCGCGAGGACGAGCCCGATGACGAGGAAAGTGATGGCCCAGCGGATCATGTGACGTCTCCTATTATCTGGAGGCGAAACGACCCGCCGGGCCACGTTGTTCCCATTTTTTGTCTTGCGACCTCAGGCGCCCCGACTTGCCTCGAACAGGAACCAGGCGCGCTCCTCGGCCTGGTCGGTCCAGTCGTCGAGAATGCCGCTGGTGGCATTGTCCTTTGCCGCGTCGACAATGTCCTTCGCCTCGCGCAGCGCCTCGACCAGTTTCAGATTATCCTCGCGCAATTCGGTCAGCATGTCGGCGGCGGCGACAAAGGCCTCGTCATTGTCCTTGATCGTCTGGTGCCGTGCAATGTCGCCGATCGAGCGAAGCGTGGTGTTCCCGGTCTTTCGCACGCGCTCGGCGATCGCGTCGGTTGTGCCGAGGATCTGCGTCGCCTGGTCGTCGAGCATCAGATGATAGTCGCGAAAATGCGGACCCGACACGTGCCAGTGGAAATTCTTGGTCTTGAGGTACAGCGCGAAGCTGTCGGCGAGGATGGCGTTCAGCGCCTCGGCGACCGACTTCGCGGCATTGGTCTTGATGTCGGTGGGGGTCTTCAGTGGTGCGGGGGGCGTTGCCATGCTCATATCCTTCGAACGTTTCGGTCGGGTCGTTGCGCCAACGATTCGATAGCCGAAATGCTCCCTCCCCGCACGATGAAGTTCGGCGATCACAGCAATCGAGTGATCAGATCAGCCGGATCGCACCCAGGCCGAGGATGATGCCGGTGATCAGGAACAGCACGCCGATCGTAAGGCGGATCGCGGTGAGCGGCAGCGTCTTGCGTGCCGCCTCGCCCGCCAGGATCGCGGGAATGTTGATCACCAGCGCGCCGATCGTCGCGCCGACCGCGGCCAGCACCGGCGAGGGGCTGCGCGCCGAAATGGCGAGGGTGATGAACTGGCTGCGGTCGCCGGCGGCGAGGATCGCGACTCCCAGCAGGCTGGTCATGAAGGCGCCGATCCGCCAGCCCGACAGCCGGTCGGGCGGCTTGATCGGGAACAGGGCCGACCCGCCGGCAGAGAGCAGCGCAAGCGCAAGGAACAGGTCGCGGGCATTGGGGGGCATATGCGGCCCGATCATCATTCCGCCGATCGCGGCGACGCCGTTGCCCGCGGCCAGCGCAATCGCGGTGGCGACGATGATCGTGCCGGGCCTGGCGAATCGGGTGGAGAGGATGGCGGTCAGCCACGGCGTCCGGTCGCTCGCCTGCGCCAGCAGCGCCGCGACAAAGGCGGCCATCAGCGCATCCATGGCGGTGGCTCAGCCGGTCAGGCGAACGGAGCAGGCGGCGGCATAAGTCGAACAGGCGGCGCCATCGGTCTCCTCGCTGTCCACTGCATCGCTGAGAATCGCCAGCCAGTCATGGATCAACGGCCCGCGCTCGCCGCGCGCCAGCGCTGATTCCAGCGCCTGGGCGACCGTGACGGCCGGATGGATGCCGCTGCGATAGGCAATGGAACGGATCGCATCGATCTCGTGTGCGATGTCGGCCGTATCGCAGGCCGACATCTGCGCGCCGATCAAACCGATTCGCGCTGCCAGTTCCGCCCTGATCGGGTCGTATGCCGGATATCCCCCACACTGTCTTTGCGCCATGGTCATGCTCCCTGCTTCGGAACCGACGCTGCGCCCAACATGGTAAACAGGGCGTTAAACAGGCTGCGGACTTGACATTCGAACGAGGCTCGGCCAATCGCCCCGGTCTGTGAGCGGCGGCGCGTCCGCCGCTTTTGCATTTTTATCGTACAGGAATCGGGCTCATGGCCAAGCCGACAACCGTCAAGATCAAGCTGCTCAGCTCGGCTGACACGGGCTTCTTCTATGTCACCAAGAAGAATCCGCGTACCAAGACCGAGAAGCTCAGCTTCAAGAAGTACGATCCCGTCGTGCGCAAGCATGTCGAGTTCAAGGAAACCAAGATCAAGTGACATTCGCTGCGGCGTAGCCGCGGCAATGTTATCCCCGGCGCAGGCCGGAACCCAGGGCCGCAGGGGTAACCCTCGCGGCTCTTGTCGTGTTCGCGGCGGGTGGGCGCACGCTACCTCATGCCCCCATTCGTCGGCGACTGCCTTTGTCTTTTTGCTTCCCCGGCGGAGGCCGGGGCCCAGTCGCGCCACACTCGCGGGGTGCGGGGCGCCTGTTTACTGGCGTCTCCCAACTGGGCCCCGGCCTCCGCCGGGGAAGAGGAAAAATACACCGTCGCAGGGGATGTCCGCCGAACGAGTCCGGTGCGACGTTAAGCGAGTTGGCCTGCCTCGCCCGCACCATCAAGCCCCGCCCGCTTCACAGCAGCGCAGTGACCTCGTCGATGAAGCGCGCAAGCGAAATCGGCTTCGACACATAGGCGTCGGCGCCGATCGCGCGAATTCGCTCCTCGTCCTCGCGGCCGGCATAAGCGGTCACGGCCATGACCGGGATCTTCTTCAGCGCATCGTCCGCCTTCAACTGGCCGATCAGCTCGAACCCGCTGACATGCGGCAATTGAATGTCCATCACGATCAGGTCGGGCGCGAACTCATGCGCTCGCGCAACAGCTTCACGACCGTCGCGCACGCCTTCTGTCAGGAATTCATGCGCACGGAGCAGGTCGCAGAACAGCTTTAGATTGAGTTCATTGTCCTCGACAACGAGCACCCTTTTTGCCACGCGACGCCCATCCTTCCATTCTCCTCCCACTGATAGGCAATGCGCGTGCCCGAGACAAATGAAGACGCCGAGGAACTGGCCTTGCGCGCGCTGGTATGGACGCTGGCCGAGCCGGAGCGAGCGATCCGCCTGCTCGACGTGACCGGCCTGCAGCCTGCCGACCTGCGCGCGCGCGCCAGCGAGCCCGCGGTCCTGGCAGCGGCGCTCGGCTTTCTCGAAAATCACGAGCCCGATCTGGTCGCCTGTGCCGATGGTCTTGGCGTTCCGCCCGCCGCCCTGGTGCAGGCCCGTGCGAGGCTCGAAGCATGAGACCGCTGCTGATCTGCGACTGCGATGAAGTGCTGCTGCACATGGTGCGCCATTTCGGCGTGTGGCTCGGCGAGACGCACGATATCGACTTCAGCCCCAATGGCGGTGATTTCTCGACCTCGATGAAGCGCCGCGACGGCAGCCCCGCCCCGGCGCGTGAGGAAATGTGGGCGATGCTCGATCAGTTCTTCCCCGCCGAAATGGATCGCCAGACGCTCGTGCCGCATGCGCGCGAAGCGCTCGCGACACTGGCGCAAGGCGCGGATATCGTCATCCTGACCAATTTGCAGGACCAGTGCCGCCAGCCGCGCATCGAGCAGCTGGCGCGCTTCGGCATCGACCACCGCGTCGAATGCAATCAGGGCGGCAAGGGCGGCCCGGTCGCACAGCTTGTCGCGGAGCACGGCAATCCTGTCACCGTTTTCGTCGACGATCTTGCCGTCCATCATGACTCGGTCGCGCGCCACGCGCCGCAGGTCCACCGGCTGCACATGATCTCGGAGCCGGCGCTCGCGCCCAATGTGCCGAAGGCGCCCGCCGCACATGCGCGGATCGATGACTGGGTTCAAGCCGAGGCATGGATCGCCCGGCGCTTCGCTGCTGGGCAACCGGCGGCATGAGGGACGGTTTCTCTTTCTCGACCCGCCTCAAGGTCCGCTACGCCGAGATCGATGGGCAGAAGATCGTCTTCAACTCGCGCTATCTCGAATATGCCGATGTCGCGGTGACCGAATATTGGGACTGGACCGGCATCGACGCGCTGCCCGAATGGCACAGCGCCGAGTTCAGTGTACGCCATACCGAGATCGATTATCTGAAGCCATTCAGATGGGGCGACGAGATCGAGGCATTTGTCCGGCTCGACCGGCTCGGCGGCACCAGCCTGACCAAGAAGTTCGATCTATGCCATGCGGTGACGGGTGAACTGCACTGCGCGATCCTGATGGTCAGCGTGAATGTCGACCTGGAACAGGGGCGCCCGGTGCCGTTTCCGTCGGCCATCCGTACCTTTCTCGAAAAGCTCGCCGCCAGCTGAATTCCCGGCGGCCGAGCCGCCTTATTCGGCGGCTTGTGCTTCGGAGGCGCCCGTCACCACATCCTCGGGCAGCGCCCAGAGCAAGTCCTGCTTGGTCAGGATGCGGCCGTCCCAGGCGCGCACGTCGATCGGCGCGATCGGACGCATGTCCCGCTCGTCGACCAGCACCGGCGTTGCCGGCATGCCGGTTTCCCAACGCTCGCCCCATTGCCTGAGGGCGATCATCGTCGGCAGCAGCGCCGATCCCTTGTCGGTCAATCGATACTCGATCTTGCGGCGATCCTCGGGTAGGGCATCGCGCTTCAGGATGCCGTGTTCGACGAGTCGCGCCAGCCTGTTGGCGAGGATATTGCGGGCGATACCCAGCTCAGACTGGAATTCCTCGAAATGATACAGGCCGTTGAATGCCGCGCGCAGGATGAGGAACGACCAGCGTTCGCCCATCGCTTCGAGTGCGGCGGGAAGGCTGCATTCGGCGAGATCGCGAAGAGGTTCACGCAGTTTTTGCTTCATGATCGTCCAGCCTAACCCATTTTCCCCACCATGCGAACGAATTCTCCATGTGAATTCTCCATGCGCCCGGGATTATCCGTTTTCAGTTGCAACCAGAAACCTAATATACTAGGTGGCGATTAGCAACCTAGTTGCTGCTTCATCCCCGGAGGAAAAAATGTCCCGCTTCGTTTCACTTGCCATCGCTCTTGCTTCCACCACGCTGCTTCTGCCCGCGACGGCGGCCAGCGCACAGGGCGCAGGCTATTACAACGCGACCCCGGTAACCGCGCCGGCCAAGCCCAACGTCATCACCAATGGCATGATGTGGAAGTGCGGCGACACGACCTGCACCGCGCCCAAGGGTTCGGCGCGCGACAGCATCGTGTGCGAACTGGTCGTCAAGCGCGTCGGCGCACTCACCACCTTCACGGCCAATGGCGCGGCATTCGATGCCGATGCGTTGGCTAAATGCAACTCCCGCGCCAAATAATCGGGGCCGGGCCTAGAATTTGTTGCAAAGCAGCAGCACCCGGCCCCATCTTGGCCGGGTGTTGCGGCAATATGAACTTATCGATCGCGTCCTGAGCTACGATCCCGATGCCGACGAGGCATTGCTCAACCGCGCCTATGTCTTCTCGGTCAATGCGCACGGCACGCAGAAACGGGCTTCGGGCGACCCCTATTTCAGCCACCCGATCGAGGTGGCGGGCATCCTGACCGAACTCCATCTCGACGATGAGACGATCGCCACCGCGATCCTCCACGATACGGTCGAGGACACGGTCGCCACGATCGAGGAGATCACCAGGATCTTCGGCCCTTCGGTCGCGCGGCTGGTCGACGGCGTCACCAAACTGTCCAAGATCGAGGCGCAGACCGAGAATGAGCGCGCGGCAGAGAATCTGCGCAAGTTCCTGCTCGCCATGTCGGACGATATCCGCGTGTTGCTGGTCAAGCTTGCCGACAGGCTGCACAATATGCGCACGCTCCACCACATCGCCAATCCGGACAAGCGCCGCCGGATCGCGAAGGAAACGATGGATATCTATGCGCCGCTCGCCGAGCGGATCGGCATGTATGAATTCATGAAGGAGATGCAGACGCTCGCCTTCGCTCAGCTCGAACCCGAAGCCTATCAATCGATCGACCGCCGCCTTTCGCAATTGAAGGAGGGCGGCGGGGACCGCATCGCCAAGATCGGCTCGGGGCTGAAGCTGCTGCTGTCGCGCCACGGCGTCGAGGCCGATGTTTCGGGGCGCGAGAAACATCCCTATTCGATCTGGAAGAAGATGGCCGAACGGCACATCAGCTTCGAGCAGCTCTCCGACATCATGGCGTTCCGCGCGATCGTGCCGAGCGTCGAGGCCTGTTACGAGGCGCTCGGCGTGATCCATCGCCGCTGGCAAATGGTGCCGGGGCGCTTCAAGGATTATATCTCGACCCCGAAGCGCAACGGCTATCGCTCGCTCCACACCTCGGTGATCCATGCCGACAATACCCGGGTCGAGATCCAGATCCGCACCGAGGAAATGCATGAAGAGGCCGAACTCGGCCTCGCCGCGCACTGGGCGTACAAGCAGGACAAGGTGAAGCCCGAAACTCAGGTCAGCTGGATCCGCGACCTGATCGAAATCCTCGACACTGCCGAATCGCCCGAGGAGCTGCTCGAACATACCCGCATGGCGATGTACCAGGATCGCATCTTCGCCTTCACGCCAAAGGGCGAACTGCATCAGCTGCCGAAAGGCGCGACGCCGATCGACTTCGCCTATGCGGTGCACACCGATCTCGGCGACCAGGCGGTCGGCGCGAAGATCAATGGCCGGGTCGTGCCGCTGCGCACCCAGATCGAGAATGGCGATCAGGTCCAGATCCTCCGCTCCAAGGCGCAGGAGCCGCAGGCCAACTGGATGAACTTTGCCATCACCGGCAAGGCGCGCGCCGCGATCCGCCGCCATCTGCGCCACAAGGAGCGTGAGGAAACCCAGGCACTTGGTCATAAAATCTATGACGAGATCGTCCAGCGCCTGCCCGCGCAGATCGCCGGCGATGCATTGGCGGCGGCGCTCAAGCGGCTGAAGCTCGCCGATAATGCTGCCCTGATGGAAGCGATCGCACGCCGCCGCATCACCGATGCCGAGGTGATGGAGGCATTGATGCCCGGCTCGGCGGGCGCGGATTCGATGCGCGAGTTGCCGCCGCAATCGAGCGCGATCTCGATTCGCGGCCTGACCCCGGGCGTCGCGTTCGATCTGGCCGAATGCTGCCACCCGGTACCCGGCGACCGCATCGTCGGCCTGCGCCGCCCCGACAAGGGGATCGAGGTTCATGCGATCGATTGCGAGAAGCTGGTCTCGGGCGATGACGCCGACTGGGTCGATCTCGCCTGGGGGGACAAGACCGAAGGGGCGACGGGGCGTATCCTGGTCGAGGTCAAGAACGAACCCGGCGCGCTCGGCACGATCGCGACGATCATCGGCGCGCAGAAAGCCAATATCGTCAATCTGCGGCTCGATAATCGCGACACCGGCTTCCACACCAACACGATCGATGTCGAGGTGCATGACGTCCAGCATCTGATGCGTGTCATCGCGGCATTGCGCGCAGCCGATGCGGTCAGCGCGGTCGAGCGGGTTTAGGGCTTACCCGATTCAATATCGATGCTGGTTCATGGCAGCATAGCGCCAGTCGGATTGCTGAGCGGCACCGGCGCGCTCTTTCTCATGACCAACAGCGACCGGCCGGGCTCTCCCTGTTCCCGACATAACAGGGAGCGTCCACTCCCTGTTATCGCGCCCGATCTCCCTGTTATTCGAATAACAGGGAGATCGCCTGCAAGCCTCTGAAAACAAGTCCCGATTTAAGAGGCGGTAGTCGATTAACAGGGAGAATGGCGCCAAAAAAGTCCTGGCGCGAAAAACAGGGAGTATCAGGGAGAAACAGGGAGTTCGCGTCCGCGCGGTCGTCAGCGAAGATGAGGATTCGCGCAGAGGCGCAGGGAATGCGGAGGGAGTCGTCTTTCCAGAGTGGGATGAGGTTTGATTGAACCACCTGGTCATTCCCGCGAAAGCGGGAATCCCGCTTCTTCTCAGTGCGGGGCAAGGCAGCGGGATACCCGCTTTCGCGAGTATGACGGAGAAAAGTCATCTGGCTCCAATGGTCAGAGACGACCGACCCGCCCGCACGTGCATCCGCGGTCCGGGAGCGAGGGCCATGCCGGACATGATCCCTGCGTCCTCCACGCTCTGCGCGAACTGTCGTACCGTGCCTTGATGCGCCAAGGCTGATGCGACCCGTCTAGCGCTCTTCCTCAACCGCACGCCGGCCCTTGAAGCCCTGCGCCACGACATACCATTCGGACGATCCCTTGCGGCTGGCGGGCGGCTTGGCGTGCTTCACGGTCGCGAAATTGCGTTTCATCTCGGCGACCAGGGCGGCATCGGCGCCGCCGGCGAACACCTTGCCGATGAACGCTCCGCCGGGCTCCAGCGTCTCGATCGCAAAGGCGAGGCCGGCCTCGACCAGCGCCATGGTACGCAGCGCATCGGTCTGCGGATGGCCGACGGTGTTGGCCGCCATGTCCGACAGCACCAGGTCGGGCGCGCCGCCCAGTTCCTCGATCAGCCGCGCCGGGGCGGCATCGGCCATGAAATCCATCTGCAGGATGATGACATTGTCGATCGGATCGACCGGCAACAGGTCGATCCCGACGATCGCCGCCTTGGGATTCTGCCGCCCGACCACCTGGCTCCACCCGCCCGGCGCGATGCCGAGATCGACGACGCGCTTCTTGCCCTTCACGAAACCGAATCGCTCGTCGAGCTCGATCAGCTTGTAGGCCGCACGGCTGCGATAGCCGTCGGCCTTGGCGCGCTTGACATAGGGGTCGTTGAGCTGCCGCTCGAGCCAGCGCGTCGATTGCGGCGTGCGCTTGCGCGCGGTCTTGACCCGGACGCGTAATCCGCCGCCGTCCTTGCTCATAAGGCGCCCTTGCTCACAATTTGTCTCCGCGCATCAGTCGGCGCAAAATGCCCTCGCGAATACCGCGATCGGCCACGCCGAGCCGTTCGGCCGGCCACAGGTCCATGATCGTCTCGAGGATCGCGCATCCCGCCACGACCAAGTCGGCGCGCTCGGTACCGATACAGGGCAGGGTGGCGCGTTCGCTCAGGTCCATGCGCGACAGATCTGCGCTGATCTTGCGCATCGACGTCGCCGGTACGATCAGCCCGTCGACCTGTGAGCGGTCGTAATGCGACAGGCCGAGATGCACACTGGCAAGCGTCGTCACTGTGCCAGAAGTGCCGAGCAGCCGCGGCCGGTCGATTCCGCGCGGCAAGCGGCTGGCGAATCCGGCAAAGCTTTCCGCGACCAGGCTGCGCATCCGGTTATAAAGCGCGAGCCGGCCCTCCGTACCCTCGGCATTCCCGGCATGTTCGGTCAGCGACACCACGCCCCAGGGCGCGCTGTGCCAGTCGAGCACGGTCGGCACGGTCGGCCGAGTGTCGACCAGCACCAGCTCGGTCGATCCGCCGCCGATATCGAAGATCAGCGCGGGGTCGTCGCCCGGCTCGATCAGCACATGACAGCCCAGCACGGCGAGCCGTGCCTCTTCCTCGGCCGAGATGATGTCGAGATGGATGCCGGTTTCGGCATAGGCGCGAGCGATGAAGTCCGGACCATTCTCCGCGCGGCGGCACGCCTCGGTCGCGACCGACCGCGCCAAGGTGACATTGCGGCGCTTCAGCTTGTCCGCGCACACTTTCAGCGCCGACAAGGTGCGGTCGATCGCCGCATCGCTCAGCCGTCCGGTCGCCGCGAGCCCTTCGCCCAGGCGCACGATGCGCGAAAAGGCATCGACCACGGCAAAGCCATCGCCTTGCGGCCGAGCGATCAGCAGGCGGCAATTATTGGTGCCGAGATCGAGCGCGGCATAATGCCGCGCCTCCGGCCAGCGCGCACGCGGCGCGGCCTGACCCTTGCCAGGGGCCGGCGCCGGACGGGCAGGATTCCCCTGCCGGTACGGCATTTTGGGCGACTGATCCCCCATGCCGTTCACACTCACCATTCTGTTCTGCCCGTCGCGGGTGCGAGATGCGCCCGTTCGGTGGTTGACGGCGATGCTAGCGCAGCATGACGGTAGCGGCAAGCGACCTGCCGGGATCGGCGATCAGTGTCGGTTGACACTGCCCGACCCGCCGCCTATCTCGCGGCCCGCTGTTGCCCCGTCGTCTAAAGGTAAGTTTTGGGCCGACTCAGCGAAATCAACAACTTAGCTTGCAAACATCGTGCGACATTGTTGTTCGCGGCGCGTTTCGTCGCACGGCGTTACACCGCTTCGAGGTCTTCAATCCGTCCGTCGATCTCCGCCAGTTTCGCGGCAAGCGATGGCGACATGGCGATAAGATCGCCCGTCACCGCCTCGTCGACCTTCACTTCGATTGTTTCGGACAGCGTCGCTGCATCCGAAATCGCCATCACGCGCGCGGTATTAAGCAGCACGCCCTGCAGACGGGCGGCATGGCGGCGATCGGCCGGCATCAGAATATCCCCAGAAAGCGCTTTGGCTTGACCGCCTGGACGGCCTTCTCGCGCCACGACTTGCACACGCGCAGGATGCCCTTTGTCCCGGCCTTGTCCGCGTTTGCCTTGTCCAGCTGCCCCGATTCGCGCACGCCAAACGCGGCGATCTCGCCCACGCTGTCGTCAGCGGGGAGCGGCGCGCCCGGTGTCGGGTTCAACATCCCCGACGCTTCCACCAGATCCTCGCACGGCACTGCAGGCGGGGTCAGCACGATGGGAGCCGGACACGCACAAAGCAGCGCGCATAGCGGCAGCAACATCAGGGCTCGCCACATTGGCGCCCTGGGCAGAATGTACGGCATGTTCGCCTTCCTTTGTTTGAACCTCGATCGCGACGATCTGGCGGCTATGTTCGACCTGCAGCTTGACCGTGTCCCGCGCCGCCCCGGCCGTCGCTGCGGATCCGGCCGCCTCGATCCGCGATGACGCCGCTTGCGTCTGCAACGCGCGCGGCCGGACGAACACGAACCACAGCACCGCGCCGATCGCGATCAGCGCGACGATGCCGGCGACGGCATAGGCGGCGATCCGCGCGCCCTTGGCTTGGGGAAGCTCGATCTTCATGCCGGTTCGCTTTCGTTCGCGGTCTTGACCGCGTTTGCCGCCGCCGCGCCTGCCACGGCAGCGGTCAGCACTTCGTCGCTGATCTCGAACTTGTTGCCGAAGAACTCACCGGCCAACCGCCGCCGCACCAGCAAGCCCGCGAATCCGGTCAGCACGATCAGCACGATCGCCAGCGCCGTTTCGCCAAGATAAAAAGCGAACTTCGCTTCGCCACGGACGATCCACAGCGCGAACCCGGCATAGGCCGTCATCGCCATGCCGCCAGTCGCCATCAGCACCAGCGCGGCACCCTTGCGGGCCTCCGCATCGCGCAGAGCCGCTACGGCCCGCCACGGGGCGCTCAGCGCGCGCCAACAGGCCGCCCGAACCGTCACGCCAGACCTTCCGCCTTCAGCCACCCGGCGACATCGAACGACGGGCACGCCTTGGCGACACCGGGCCAGTCACGGTGCCCCCGCACGACAATGCCGGGGTAGAGCCGCTTATAGTCCGCGACGATCCGTTTCATGGTCGCGCGCTGCGCGGGTGTCCGCGTGTCTTTGGGGACCTTGTTGTTCTTGTCGACGCCGCCGACATAGCAAATGCCGATGTTGCCGGTGTTATGGCCACCGGTATGCGCGCCGCGCGTCTGATCGGGCAGGGTCCGCACGGCCGTGCCATCCAGCTCGATCACCTGATGATAACTGACCTGGTTGAACTTCGCGATATCCCACTGGCTGATCGTGCCAGCCTTCACGTCGCGGCCTTCCGGTGTCGCCGCACAATGGATCGTCAGAAACTTCATCTGCACCATGGTCAATCCTCCGCATCGAGGGCCGCGCCTGCACGCTGCACGGCCAGTGAAAAATCCATTGGGAACGCCGCCGCCATGATCTGTTCGGCCCGCTGCAGCGCAGGGTTTGCCGGGTCGATCCGGATCAGCGCGGCTGACACGTGCTGGAAACACACGCTAAGCGCCCGGTTTTGCCCTTCCAGGCGAGCGACACGCTGTTCGAGCGTCAATCGATAGCCCTTCCAGCTACCGTCGAGCGAGGCATGCTCCGCGTCCAGCTGCGCCGCACGCTTATCGAGCCGCCCGGTGATCCAGTTCACCAGCCAGCGCAGAAAGTAGAGCGTCACACCAAGCCCGCCGCCAAACGAAGCGGCCGCCTTGATCTCATCGAGCCCGGACATCAGGCGACGTTCACACGCGCCGGATGGCGCAACGCATTGCTGCGATGGAGTCTGTAGGTATAAGGCCGCAAATGGATGAACCCGGATCGACAGAGGCGGCGACGATTGGACCGATGACTGGTCGATTGTACGAGCGATGGTCGCTGCTGGCCGGCGCTCGATTTCTGCTCGCATCGATCGTGCTGTTGACGCACCTCAAATTGTTCGCCGCCACATCGGGCGTCGTCGAGTTCATCGGAGGCGCCGCTTTCCAAGCCATCGCCGGCTTCTTGCTGATCAGCGGCTATTCGATCGGATCGTCGTACAAGAGCCGACGCGCGGGGTTCTACATCCGGCGCGTCGAGAGGATATATCCCGCCTACATCGGCGCGATCGGCCTGGCCGTCGCCGCTTACGGCTGGCCGGGCGCGAGCGTGTTCGCCATCAACCTCTTGTTTATGAACCAGCTGCTCACAAGCCAGTCGTTTCTCGGACCCGCGTGGAGCCTGTCGCTTGAAGTTTGGCTGTACGCTTTGACCCCGCTGCTCGCCTTGGCAAATGGCCGGCTGATATGGGCACTCGCCCTGGCCTCGTTCGGCGCTTACATTGTTTACCTGCCGCTGATCACGCTGATGCACCTGCCAAGCTTTTCTGGCCTTGGCTACGGGCTCAATCTGATCATGCTGTCGCATTTCTGGCTTTTGGGATTTATCGTCGCCACTCAGCCTAAACCAAGGCGCTCGTGCGCGATAATCGCCGGCCTTCTTGTTGCCGGTATTGGGCTGGCCTGCGCCATTCAATTTGGGTCGCGCTTCAAGAATGATCGGCTGTCCGACTTCTTCCTGATCGATACGCCGAGCTTCGTTTGGCAAGCGTGCGTTTTGGCCTTCGTCGTGGCATTGCTCTGGCTTATCGCGGCCGACAAGCTGCCGGCGCGCAAGTCGTCGCTTCTCGCTTGGATGGGCGATATCTCGTATCCTCTCTATCTCGTGCATGTCCCGGTGTTTGTGATCTTCAGCGGCGCCGGACTGGCCAGTGCTATGGCGCTCACGGTTGCCACATATGCCGTTGCCGCTGGCGTGATGTTCGTGATGGAGTACCCGATCAGGCAGATGCGCGGCGCGCTGCGTCCCCGCGCTATCGCTGGAGCGCAGTAGGTGGCTGCACTTGAGCGCATGGGCTGGTAGAGCGCGCGCTGACATCACTGGCCGCGCCCGCTCAGTAGAATATTCTTCGCCCTCAGGCCGAATTCTTCCATGCCTCTGAAGGCTTGGTTTTCCTCGCGTCGCGTCGGAACCAGATTGTAGAACGCCATCGCCGCAATCTCGCCACCGAAACAGACCTGCCCCACGCCGCCGCCGATTTTGATGGCGGTGCCGGTCGTGGAGAGAACAGCCGCTGGCAGCGTGTTGAGCGTCTCATTGACGCGCGTGTCGTCTCGAACGCGAACAGTCTGGCCCGCAGCTGCCCCTTCACGAGCTTCGGCAGCACCGATATTGATCGATGCGCAATAGACCCGGTAGTCGTTCGTATAGGGAGCCACGCCCCCCGTAGTGAAAGCGAGACGGGTAGGGGCGGCCTGATCGTCGTAAGCCGTAAGCTGAAAGTTGCCGAGCCCGCCGCCAGCGGCAAGATTGAAAAGACCGAAGGCTCCGCGGTTTGGACCGGTCAGCAGCGATTGCAGCCAGCGCCCGCTGGTCGTGATCTTCGCAAGGAAGAAGATTGCAAACGAGCCGGTGTACAGGAACGGGAGCGTGATCCCGTTCGTGGTGGAAGAGGTCAGCGTCCCTTTCGTGCCGTCGAAGGCCAGCCCGGCGACTGTCGCGTGGTTGGTCAGATAGCGATCGAGCAGTGTGGCTGAGCCGACGAGGTCGGTGAAATCGTAGAAGGCTTGCAGCCCGCGCTTCGGCATCAGGTCGAGTTCGACCAGGGCTCGCGCCCGGCGTCCAGCTGCCTTCGCCTTTGCTGCGAAGTCGGCCGACGGATCCGTCATGACCGGAATACTCGTCATGGCAGCACCTTTGTGGATGAGTAGATTGCCCAGGCAGGCGGAACTGACGTGTCGCGGATACAGCCGCGCGCGCCGAGGGGGCCGGAGCCGGCGTTCGCCACACCAGTCAGCGCGTAGCCGAAGTCGGGATAGGACACGGTGACGCGGTTGAAGCGGAGCAGCACGCTAGTGCCCGCGATCTTGGGCACACCGGCAATCGTGAGCGGGGTAACCGTATTGGTATCGGCAACCTCGAAGCCCCAAGCACCATTCGGGTCCGTCACCGTCACCGTGTCGGCCACAATCGCGCCTGACGGCGAGTAATAATTGATGACCGCAAAATCTGTGCCTACGGTGTGTTCGATCCCGATTTGATGCAATGGCCGGGAATCCCGCCCATACATCTCGGCATACAGGGTGCGCGCCACGTCCGATGCTCGCCGGATATAGCCCGCGCCGGCAGGATGGAGGCCAGTATTCGGCCCTTCATGGGTAATCTGATATTGTGGACCGACAAGGGTGAACAGGTCGGGGCGCTGGAAAAACGCCAGACGGTGACCGAGGCCGATACGCCCCACGACGCTCCGCACAGGACTGCCCGTCTGAGCGCCGACATAGGTCCAGTTGGCATTCTGGATAAGTGCGATTTTGGGCGCGCGATCCTGGCCCATGATCCTTTTGACTTGGCGCTGGATGCCTTCGGCGAAGATGATCAGCTTATCGGCATAATCGGAAATCATATATTCGGCGCTGGCGAGCGGGTTGCCCACAGCAGTAGAATAAGACTCGTCGTTCGTTCCCTCGGAGAAAAACACGAACGGTATAACCGCCCGCCCGCCCGCTGCGGCGACAAGGTCACGAAACGCAGTAATGATATCGACAAAGCGGACATTGTATGTCGCGCCCGGAAGGTGTGATCCGATGCTTGAGCCCGATTGTCCGGCGCAAGCCAGGAACAGGGGCGGCGCACCCGGGCCGGCCAGCGTGTAAAACGCCTCGCCAATGCTGGTCATTCCCGTCTCGACGACCTGTTCCTGCGCAGGCACGAGCGCAGTACGCGTTGAAGGGAGGATGCCACCATTGAACATCAGACTCTTGGCCGACACTGGCGTTGCCGGCGCTCCGCCCGATACGCCAACGCTCGTGCTGTCGCCGGTCGCGATCATCCCGTAGATTGTGGCGCCCGTCCAAGGACCGGTGACCATCCCCGGCTCGCGATCCAGAATGCCTTGCCTGTCTACAATGGCCACATCTGCCAGCCTAGAAAGGCGGCGCACCGGAAGGGATGCTACCAGATCGACAGCGTTCGCCAGCGACGTTGCTGCCGCCGTGGCGATATTCGCTTGCGCTGTGGCGGTCTCAGCCGCTGCGGGCGCGCGCAGAATGAAGGAAGCGGCACCGCCCAAATTTATGTCATTATAAACCGCATTGATCGCCGGCTGATTGGCATCCACTGCGACCAGGGCGACACGGATCGCGTAAAGTGCGGCCATGGTCCCGCCAAGCGCGTCCAGCGCCGTGATCTTGTCGCGAATGTCGTAAAGCCCAACGAGCGGTACAGCGATATCGGCGAGGGTCGTGATCTCGCCCGCTATCGCCGCGACCGTGCCGACCGTGTTGATGCCGGTGATGTTCGCATAGACCGCAAGCAGCTGAGGCTTGATACCGGCGACGATATCGATTTCCGCCGAAACATCGGCCAGCAGTTCAAGCGAAGTCGCGGTAACCGCATAAGCATAAAGCGATCCCCCGGCATCGAACCCCAACAGCTTGTTGAGACGCGATGCCTGTGTTGGCACGGTCAATCCTGTCTCACCGTGCACCACTTGGACCGCGCGCGCTTGCACATCGGTCAGGCGCGCATCTGCTTCCTGTGCAACCAGCGCTCCGCGATCAAGCTGCCGTTCCAGTTGGGCAGCGGGAATCGGATCGTGCGGCACAATCTCGGTCGGCTGTTCGATCGTCGTGACGCGCACCAGCTCGAAATCGTCATTGACCGGCCAGACCGCCGTCGCTGCGATCTTGCCCTCGCCGGCCGCGCCGTTCCCGGACAGGATATAATTCGTATCCGGCACCAGCACCGTGCGAACCCCGGTCAGCGCCGCGATATGCGTGACGACGACATCGGACGGATCGAGGAAATTGAACGGGATCGCTTCGACAGCCATAGCCGCACCCGGCTTGTAGCTGTGCGATACGTCGGTTGTTGAAACCGTCACCCGTCACCCTCCGCACACACATGCACCCGGTTAAGGATGCGCTGGTGCCGGGTCGGAGTGGGGTCTGGACCGGCTATCTGCGGGTCGAATATATCCTATCTGGGTATTTCGCAAGCCGCTATTGCGCGGGCTCGCGATCATTGCCCAGCGCATTTGCCCAATCAGGGGATCGCCAATCGCTCATGCCGGATCCGGGCGGCGCGAAGTATGCGGTGCGTTCGTCCGCCGCTCGCTTCTCCATCCGGCTATAGGCGCGCTCGGGGTGCTCATCCGCCATGGCGCTCAGCTGGTCGAGCAACAGCCGCTCATAGGCGAGGCGCAGATACCAGATGTTGTCGCCGGGCACTTCGTACTTCAGCAGGCGAACCCCGGCCTTGCCGAACGCGGTCTTTTGACCGGTCAGCGCACGATAGGGCTGGCGCACCAGCGCGTTCGACCAATTGTCCAGCGATCCCAGCACCGGGGCGTTGCCCAAATCCTGAATGCCGCGCCCGTTCTCCGCTACCGTGTGTTCGAATATCTCGCCATAATACCCAAGGCCGCCGCCGCGCGACATTGATTTCATCCAGAACGCGCGATCGTCCATCGGCCGGAAATCGCGCCCACGGATGATGTTGCCCAGCTGCTCGCTGAACGCGCCCATTACCGTCGTGGCGATCAGGAACGACGCGGCATAACCGGCCTTGGTCTGCACACCCGGCATGCTCCAGGCGCGCGAAAGGTGGCGCGATGTGACCGTGATCGGGAACATCAGGAATTGGCCGGCCGTCTTGATGATCTCGTGCGGCAACTCGCCCGGCCGGCCGACGGTCATTGCGGCGCGCTGGCGAACGCCGCCCGTCGACACCGCATAATCCAGTTCGGTAAAGATGCCCTCGACGATCCGGTCGCGCAGGTCGCGATTGTCGATCGACTCCGGCAATATCCACGGCTCGCCATGCTTCTCGACGCGCGGCGAGGTGCGCAACACCTCCCAACCCTCGCCACCGATTCCCTGTCGTTCAAGGAAGCCACGCCAGCCCGGGTTGAGTTCGGCGAACGGCGTGTCGGCGAAATGCGTGATCGCATTCCAGAATTCCATCACCGTGCCGCTGCGGTTCGACATCGTCCACTGGTTGAGCAAGCCGGCCCGCATGGTGAACTGCGATGCGCGACGACTCACTTCATTCGCCGCCTGCAGCTTGCCCCTCGCCTGCAACGCCGCAAAATCCGCCAGGCTGACATCACCGCGGCGCAGCGCTGCCAGTGTCGGTGCCGTGATCGCGCCGCCCAGATTTTCCTCGAAATGCGCCCGCCCGAATCCGGCCGTCCGCCCGATCATCTCTTCGTTGACCATCAAAGATCGGCGCGCGAACGCCCGATGCGTACCATCCAGCGGGTTCAACGATGCGACCGTTTCCCGCATCCCTGCCATGGCCGGCAACCCGTTGAACCGCGATGTCAGCCCCTTCGTGGCGAGATCGGCCGCCGACGCGACAACCGCCGATCCAAGCTTGGTCGCGCTTTGCCAGTTGCGCAGCGTCGAAAAGAACGACGCGACATTCGGCCGCGCCGCGATCCGGTTGATGCCGGTGATTTCCTCCCACACGCCGTCGATCCGTCGCTGATGCAGCCCCGTGGCGAAGCGCGCCGTCAGGCTTGGGCTGGTCAGCGCCGTGTTGCCGATCAGGTCTTTCATCCAGCGCACCGTCGCCGCCGGATTCGGACCAAGGATCTGCATCGCCGCGATATCGCGCGTCATGCTGTCGACATGGTGCAGCATCGCATCGAGCGGATGCGACGCCCCATATTTGTCGTTCAGCCGCAACCAGCCATCCGGCGAACTGAAATGGAACACGCGATGATCGGTGCGCCGGTTGGCCATCGCCTTGCCCACCATCGCGCTACTTGCCTCGCGCCCCACCGCGCCTTCGCTGACGATATTCTCGTAGCTCTGGCGCAACAGGTCATCCAGCTTCATGTCCGACATCGGCTCGCCGGTCGCGTAATCGATCATTTTCGGGCGGTCGAGTTCACTCAGGAAATCGGCGCGCCATGTTTCGAACGGCACCATGCCGGTCCGCACACCGTCCCAATGATGCGGCAGCGACCAGCTTTCCAGCTTGGGGATTCGCCCGCCCGCCGCGTTGAACGCGGTGCGCAGCGACTCCGCCGTGCGCGTCCAGCTATCGGCGAATTCCCGCGCGTTGACGTTGTCGGTTTCCTTGCCGCCCAGCGCCATCACGACATCGTTGAAATCGCTCTTGTTGCGCACGTCGCCCAGCACATTGGCGCGATGCTCCCACAGCATGTCGTACATACCACGAAGCGCTTCATCTTTCAGGTTCTTCCAGCGATATTCGACATTGGGATAGGGCGCGTGCTGATCGTCAACCAGATGCGCCATCAAGCCATCGGGCGAAGGTTTCCCCGGTGTCTTGTTCCGCTTGTAGAGGCGGCTGGCATTGTCGGCGACGACGCCCTGCGCCTTGGCCTGCAACAGCGTCACCCGCTTGCGGTGCAGGAAATCGTCATCGATCGACTTCATCGCCTTTTCGGTCGCCATGCTTTCCGCCGCGGCGCGCCCGAACTTCGGTTCGTACTGCGCAACGAGTTCGTCATAGACCGGGCGCATCGCCTCGGCGCGCTCCGGCGTGATCAGCTTGCGCGCGAGCAGATCGGCGAGACAGACACCAAGGCTCATAGGCAATCCCTCACGGTTTTGATGGCGGCTTCCTCTGCGTCGAGGTCGGCCATGATCTCGGCAATCGTCTTGCCCTCGCCGTCGCCGTCATCCAGCCGGAATCGCGTCTGGTCGGCCGCGTCGAACAGCGGCGCGCCGATCGTGCTGTCCTGATCGACCTTGGCCGCCAGCGGCGCAGCCGCGCCCAGCTCGCCCTGCTGACGTTGCTTGGCGGCAATGGCAGGATCGGTTTCCGCGCCCCGATCGAGCAACATGCGTGCATCATGCGCCAGGCTATCCGCCTGCGCCTTTGCCGCCGCGCCGTCAGGGTCGAGAAAGGCGGTCCGCGCCTCGGAAGATAGGGCGCTCAGCCCTTCGGGGTCAGCGCCTTGGCCAGCCGCGCCGCGCGCTCCCGCGTCTCCGGCGACAAGTTCGGGTCGTCCGCCCATGTCGCGGCCAACGCCTTCTGCTTCTCGAAAGGAGCCGGCGAAGTCGTCATCGAGCGCGGCATAATGATCGTTCCCTGTCTCGTGCCACACGTCCAGCCGGATCGCGTCGAATTCATCGTTCAACGCCTGGATCAGCGCAACGCGGTGCGATGCTGTTTCCGGGTCCATCCCGTCATACACTTTTACGGCCGCTTCGAAAAGGCCGTCATCGACCGACACGCCCAGATCCTCTGCCGCGTGTTCGAACTTGCCGACGAACCATTCGCGCTCGGCCGGATCGATGAAGCGGCCGACACCGGCCGGCACCTCCGCATCGGGCATTACCGCGCCGATCGGGAACAGCTTTTCCCCCGTCGCCGCGCGCTCGATGAACTGCAACACCGTGTCGACATCCGGCCGCGCCACAGCGGAAGGCGGTCCGAAATAGCCCGCATCCCACAGCTGCTCGCCGATTTCATCGACCGATTTACCGCCCTTGCGGATCAGCGGCCCGGCCCCCGGTACGAACCGCTGCAGGTCGCGGCCCGTCCTCGCCTTGCCCGTCAGCGCGCTTTCCCGCCCCTTGGCCAGCGCGTGCCCGCCGTCATCACTGACACCGATCCGCGCGATGAATTTCAGCGCATCGATCGGCCCGGCATCGACCGGCTGGCGCGCGAACTGCTGCGACAGCGTGCCGTCCTTGGCCTTAACCGTCTTCATCCGCACTTCGCGGCCCTTGGCCAATTCGGTCAGCGCATCGCGCACCCGCGCTTCCGGGACGCCCAGCTCTTCCGCGATCGACGCCAGCTGGTTGATCGACCGGCCCCGGTCGGCGACGATCTCGCGCAACTTGGGCAGCAGCATCGCGGTTTCGGCCGCCACGCCTTCGCGCGCGTCGATCGACGACGGGATCAGCGCCGCATCGTCCATATCGACACCGGCCACCGGCTCGACCTCGCGCGCCCAGGGCGTGGGTTCTTCACCGTCCGCCCCATCTCGGCCCGACTGCGCGGTCACTTGTTCCAGTTCGAACCGTTCGGCGCGAAGCCGGTCAAGGTCGGCTTGCGCGCGCGCCACCTCCGCCCCGGGCACGACATCGGCGCGAACCCGCACGTCGCCACCGCCAGAACGGGCAAGGATCGCGTCGGCATAGGCCCGCGTCTTCGCGCCCCATAGCCGTTCGTTCGGCCCGCCATGATAGAAATGCAGCGCCTTGCGGACATCGCCGCCATAACGCGCCAGCCCTTCCTCGAAATAGGCGCGGCCCAGCTTCAACTGGTATGCCGCCGCCGCGTCCGATTGCCCGCGCATCAATTCCGGCCGCCACGGTTCGCCGATGCGCTTCGCCACCGCCGCCGCCGTGCTGTCCAGCATCTGCGTCAGCCCGTGCGCCTGCCCGTACTGCGTCATCACGCCCGGCACGCCGCGCCGTCCGCCGCTTTCCTGATGCACCAGAGCGTCGAACACGGTGTCGACCGTGCCCTGGCTGGCGCGCGGCGCGACCGTGCCGCTGGATATGGCGGTGTCGCCCGCCAACCGCGTTCGCACCGGCGCTGGCGGAGCATTGGACAGGATGCGCGACATCGCTTCGGCCATCCGCTCGCGATGTGCCGCGACCCCAGCGCCATTCGGTTCGAATGGATTGGCGCGCGCGATCTCGGCTTCGCGCCGCGCCACCGCGACCGCCGCGCGTTCGTCCTCGCTCATGTTGGACCGGCCAACCAATGCTTCCAGTGCATCGGGCAAGGCTTCATCGGGGATCTCGCCCGACTCTTTCCACCGCTGCTGAAACGCGGGCGGCAATACGTCATACACGCGCGCCAGCGCTTTTTCCCGGCCCGACGCCAGCGCATCGCCGATCACTGGCGCGGCGCGCTCGCCGACCTTGCCCAGCGCCCCAAACGCGGCACCGGCACCGCCCGCCAGTGCGACCTCGGTCAACGCCTGCCCCGCCGTCGTTTCCTGCCCGCGCAACCCGCGCTCGACCACGCGCGACGGCTGCTGCATCAACTCGATGCCGGCGTTCAGCTTCGCTTCCTGCCACATCGTTTGCAGCAGTGTCTTGCCCGCGCCTGCACCAAGGAACATCGTACCGGTGTTGACCGGGTCGGCCGCGCCGCCCCACAAATTACCGATCAGGGAAGCCGCGCCCTTCGTCCGCGACGCCACCTCGGCATTGCTGTCCGGTGCCGGCGCAAAGCGACGGTTCAGATCGGCATCCAGCGCATCGGCGCCGGTCGCATATGGCGTGAAGAATTTCGGGTCGCGCTCGCGCGCCGCGGCGAGGTCGCGCCAGATTGCGCCTTCGTCGTAACCGACCGGAATGCCCAGCACGCGCTGCCGGTAATCCGCCGCGAAGCCGCGCTGCTGCAGGCCTTCGACAATATCGTCGAGCGCCCCGTTGCGCGCCTCGTTTCGCTGCGTCTCCCGTATCTCGGCAGTGCCCGCCGACTCTACCGCCGTCGCATACAGCCCTTCCAGAAATGCCGGATCCGGCCCCAGCCGCTCACTCGGCCGCGACATGCGCGTCGACAGGCGCGATGGCAGCACCACACCGGGCATCAGCGCACCTTCGGCAAGAGGACGAAGGCCGACCCGTCCTTGCCGCGCAACCAGTTCCCGTTCGCGTCGACCATCTGGTAAATCGGCCGTCCGTCCGCGCCCTCGGCGACAAAGGACGGGCGATAGCTTGCCAGCACATCCGCCTTGTCGACGGCCTTGCCATTGGCATAGACCGCCCCGGAAAAGTCCGTTCGCGACAATTGCTGATCGAATTCCGGTGCCGTCATCTGCGCCGGCAACCATACGGATTTGCCGCGCACCCGCTGCACGCCGCCCTGCAGCGCCCCGTTCGGCCGCACTGTCGCACCCATCGCGATGTTGATCGCATGGCGCATCGCGCCTTCGTCGAACCCTTCCTTGCCGTCCTTCGCCTGATTGCTCGCCATGATGTCCCAGGCGGTATCGACGACACGGCGATATTCCGGCCCCAGCGCGGTCATCATCGGCCCCAGCATCCCGCGCGCGGATCGCTCGGCATCCGCCGCCTTGCCGAAATCCTTTGGCCGCGCCTGGCGCAGCGCCTTGCCCTCGATCGCCGCTTGGCGTCCCTGCGGTCCCAACAGCGAAACCGCGCCTAGACCGGGTTCCAGCGTCTCAGCCTTCTCGTACCGGGCTTGCGGCGTCCCGGTCAGCTGCGCCAGCGCCTGCATCTTGCCGATCGGGCCTTTGCCCATCAGGCCTTTCAGCTGCTCGGTTTCGTTCTTGTCCGCGACCGTCACCAGATCGTCGAGCTGCGCCTTCATCATCTGCTCGGTTTCGCTCGCCTTGCCCGCCGCCATCTTCGCCGCCAGCGCATCACGATCGCGCCGGATGCGCTCGCCGCCGCCCGGCTGGTCGACCATGGCACCATAACTGCGGTTCACGCCGACCTTGACGTTCAGCGCGTCGAACTCGATCAGCTCGGCGTCATCGACGCCAGCCGCCTTCAGCTGCGCGCGCGTCGTGCGAAGCTCGGCCGGCGTGGGCACGATGCCCGCTTTAACCTTGGCCTCGACCGCCTTGCCCGCATCGCGCGCTTCCTCGCGCGCGCGGCCCTGCGCCAGTTCGACTTCGCGCTGTTGCTGTTCCTGCGCGTTGCCCGCCTGTTTCAGGTAATTGACCTTTTGGGCCGGGTCGAGAAACGCATCGAACTGGCCGGCATCGAGCAGCGCCTTCGGCCCCTGCCAGTCGCCCGCCTGCATTCGCCCATCGAGAAAATTCTGCACGAACCCGCGCTTGGCGCTTTCCTTCAACTTGCCCTTGACCGTGCCGGGCACGTCGAGCGCGTCATACAGCAGGTCGGTCGCGGTGAACGCCTGTTCCAGTTTCTCCGGTGTCGGCGACGACATCAGGGCGTTGCCCGTCGTGTCGCGCCAGGTGTCGATATTCGCGCCCTCTTGCTTGGTCCGCTCACCGCGCGCCCAGCGATCCTCATCCAGCCGTGTCGTCGCCCCGGTCGCCGCGACCAGCGGTTCGAACCGCTGCCGCACCTCGGGATCATCACCCAACGTACCGAGAAACCCTGTCAGGCGGTCAGTGATCGCCTGATCGGCCTGTTCTTTGTAACCGGCTGCGCCCGGTTCGCTGCTGCTGCGTAACGTGTCGAGATCGGCCGCCATCGCCGCCTGCGTCTCCGCCCAGGCTGCCGCCCGGTTGGCGACCGTCGCCGATCGCTGCCGGCGCTGTTCCTCCAACGCAATGCGATGCTCGCTCGCCGCGACTTTCTCCGCCGTCTCTGCCTCATTATCGGCGACATGACCCAGCGCCTTGCCCAGCGCCGCGATGCCCGCGCCGATCGGCGACACCAGATCGCGCGGGTCGCGCTGCTGCACGTCGACGACATTGGTATTGACCCGCGACCGGAAGCCTTCGGGCATATCAGCCTCCCTTCACGCGCATCTGCGGCACGGCCTGCGCCCCGCCACCCAACGACGCACTCCGCTCCGCGCCGGCCTGCGCCGATGCCGTGCGGCCCGCGCGCATATCGCTCGCCCCGCCGACCGCCGAAGCCACGGCACCGAACATGCCGCCGATCAGCGCATTGCGCCCGGCCTTCCGTTTGTCCGCCGCCTGCTGATAGAAACTGTTCGCCTGACGCGTGGCGCGCGTGCGGATATTGAGGATTTCAAGTTCGCGCTGATAGGCGCTCTGCGCGATGACATCGCCCGCGCTCCCGCTGCCCAGCTCGATGCCGGCGCCGCCCATCGCCGCGATCATGTCGCCCGCCTGCATGCGTTCGTCACGCCGCGTCTGCAACGCCTGTTGCTCGCCTTCCAGCAGCGAGCCCAGCGCATTCGCATCGTCGACCTTCGACGCGTCATACAGCGCGTTCTTTTCGGATATCGCGCCGAATACCTTGCCGCCGACCGTCGCGGCCAGGGCGATGACGGGGAGAGCCGCGCCCATCTACTTGCCCGTCCGATTGATCGCAGCCCGATAAACCACAGCGTCACCCCCATTTTCGAAATAATCGTTGAGCCGCGCTTCCGCGACCATGCCCAGCCGATGGACGAACCGGTGCGCCGCGCGAAAATCGCTGCGCACCACGGCATCGACGCGAGTGTGTTTCAGGGTCGTGAGAAAGTGCCGCGTGCGCCGCGTGATCGCCAGCATAGCCGGGCCGGCGTCCGGGCTGAACGCCGCCCACAAGCTGGCGTAGCGCGCATGGCATTCCAGCGCGCCGCCACAAAAGAGCGGCGCACCGCCAGACCCCGGCAAGACCGAGAAGCACCGCCCCGTTGCCGACAAGGCGATACCGCGCGCCAGCCGATCGCAATCAAGCTCGGGCTGGCCAAGCTGGATCGTCATATCGGCCAGATGCTCCGGCTCGAATGGGACCACGGTCACTTTCATCGCCCCGCCTTCATCGCGCCGCAACGTCGGTTGTCGGCTGGATCGCACGAATCGTCGCCCCGCACGGCGCGACCCGCGTCACGGTGATTTGCCCGAACCGGTCATGCTCGCCGCAATCTTCCAGCGTCACGATGCCGGTGTCGGGCTGGAATCCTTCGTTCGTCGTGCTGTCCGCGAACAGCTGCTCGATGTCGCGCGGCGTCGTGCCCTGCACCGATATCTGCAAGCCGCGTGTTTTCAACACGCTGATCGCCATCCGCGATATACGCCGCATCTTGCCCATGGCCGGGCCATTCTCGCTCCCGCCATTGCCGGGCAGCGTCGTGAAGCGCGCAAGGAACGGCAGGCCGACCGCCACTCGCGATGCCGGATTGCCGATTTCGAACATGCCGTCGCCGTCGACCGTGACGCTGCGATACGTCACTCCCACGCCATCGGCCACGCTCGCTTGCACCTGCACCGCCGCGCCAGCCAGCCACGGCACGGGCCCGAATTCGGTTGCCGGCGCGCCGTCATATTCCCAGGCAAGATCGGTCATCACCGGATCCTGCTCATCGTCTTCCTGCCGGAACTGGCTCAACCGCGCGACATGCCACGCGCCATCCCGCTCGATCGACACCCACAACTGGCTTAGTTCACCGGCCGGATCGGTGATGGTGCAGATCGACTTGGCCAACAGGCCCGGCGCAAGTGGGCGCGTCGCCCAGCCCAGCACCTGTTCTTCGGGCACATAGGCGGCTACCGCCAGCGTGCCATCCGCCCGCAATGCCCAGATCAACCGGTTCGGGTCTTTTTGCGACGCCAGCGACAGGAACCGCGGCGCGCCGATATGCCGGGCATAGCGTGACAGGTCGATCGAATCCTGACGATCGCGCTGCGCCTGATATGCGGCCTCGATCACGCGCCGACGGCTTTTGCCGATATAGACGCTGCGCCCGTCCAGCTCGACCGGCATTGTTGCCGCAGCGCCTTCGTTATTCTCGCGATCGACGCGCAGATTGTTCGGCCCCACGCCGCTCGCCGCGTTCGACGGGCCAAGCGCGAACATACCCGATGCGGTCATCATCAACAGCTTGTCATCCGCGATTAGGCCGACAATGCCGTTCGGGTCTTTCACCGTGGCGATAAACGCCATGTCCGACGATATTTCGCCCAGCTCGTTATAGGTCGAATGATCGGTCAGATCCCCGGTGACGCTGCCATAGATCGTTGACCCCTTGGCCAGCACCAGCCGTTCGTTCCACACCACGCCGCAGGTTGGCCAACCGCGCCGCGTGCTGAACGCGCCGAAGCGCCACCGCCAGCTGCCAAAACCATAGGTGACGGAATTCTCGGGCGGCACATAATTGCCCCATTCATCCCAATATCCGCCTTCGTAATCATAACTGGTCGCCGCCGTGAACGGTAGCTGGCGCAGCACCAGCGCGGTTACATGGGTGGAATCGGTGTAGGCGGTGATGCGCAGCACGCCGAAACGGTCGTGCATATATTCCAGCTGCACGCCGCCGGCGTTCTTGTCGTTCAGATCCTTGCCCTGGCCGATGCCGTCCCACTCGACGCCTTTGTTATGGATCGGTGCGACCGTGCCGGTGCGGCCGGAACCGCCCGCCACGCGATAGACCCGCTCATTCCACACAAGCAGCTGGCCGACCGTCACCGTGATACCCGGCTCCCATGACGATATGTCGCCGAAATCATCCGCCTCAAGCTGGAACAGCCCGCCGACATCGCCCGCCTCGAAAATCGGCCCCGTCGCGGTCAGCGTTACCGTGCCGGACACCGCGCTGGCACTGACCACCCGCGTCTCGATCTTGTTGCGCGGTTCGAACGGGCCGTTTTCCAGTTCGAGCGGATCGACAACGAACGTGTCGGCCCCGGTGCGCGTGAACAACTGCGTCTGCACCTCGGGGTGAAACAGATAGAGCACGTCATAGCTCTGCTCGTAATTCAGCCCGCCGATCTGTGCGAAGCTATACGGAATCTCGACCTCGACCGGGTCTCCCGCGTCCTCGATCCGCGCGTCGTTCGTGAACAGCCGCGCAATCCCGTCGCTCATTTCGAGGACGTAGCCTTGCGTCGCGTTGTAATCGAACGGCATCAACCGGCACGGCCCGGCCGCCATCTCGACATAGATAAAGCCGGGCGTGGCATCGATGCCGCCTTCCGGCAGCGGAACCCAACCCGCCAGTTCAGCCAGGCCGATATCGTAAAGATTGAGGTCGAATCGCGAATGCAGCCGGCGCGAAATCTCGCCACCGTTGAAATTCGTCTGTACCGGCGTGACGCGCGCCATCGCTCAATACCGCCCATAGGCGGAGCGGTTGCGCGACTGCAGCCAGGACGATTGCACCGACACCCGCCCGCGCCGCGTCCGCCCGGTTTCAAGGCCGTCGATCCGCTTGGCCTTCGCAATCTGATCTTCGGCACGCTGCGCTAGGCGATCCTTTATCCCTTCGCTCTGCGTGACGCCTTCGGCCATCGCCGCCGCCAGCATCAACGTCATCGCCCGAACAAAGGCGGGCGGCCACACCGTCACATCGTCGATCAGCGCGATGTAACGGATGCGCAGGGTATCGGCATTGGTCAGCAGGAAATTGCCTTCGCGCTCGGCTTCCTCGAAATCGTCATCGTCGCGCGCGGCCGGCAACCATCGCACGCAACCGCTCGGCAGCTGAAACTGGCGCTCATAGCCAAAGGCCGGCGTGGCGGTCGCCACGTTCAACTCGGCACGCCGCAGCGCGAAATTCCACGGATGGCGCGAAAGCAAGTCCAGCAACACTTCCGGCCACACCGCGAACGCGCGCTTGGCGCTGTTGCTGGTCGGATCGTCGATGCTGGTGATTTTCTCGGTCGAACCCAGCTCCGCCAGCGCACCGTTGACGATGCGAGTCTGGGTCGGGCCGGGTGTCGCCATGGCGCTGCGCCTTTAGGTGGGGAAAGAAGTAACGGCGCGCCGGGAAAGGATCCCACTCCGATTTAACCTGACCGGTCAAACCCGGCGCGCCGCCAGGGCGGACAGGTGTCGCCACCCGCCCGCCTGTTCGGTTCAGCGGTGCGTCGCGCTGGTGAACGCGACCAGCGTGCCCGCTGCGGGCATATTGCCGCTCGGGAACAGATAGATTTCTTCCGGCCTCGCCAGCGGGTCCATCGCCTGCATCGGGATTTTGACCGTGGGGATGACCTGCGCGTTCGCGGCCGGGCCGGCGAACGCCGCGCAGTACTTAACCGGGTCGGCGATCGTGCCGATGGTGAAGTTGATGCCCGAACAGTTCACGTCCGACGAAACGCGGAAACCCTTGATGCACGATCCTTCGCGCACGATCGCGATCTTCGGCGTGTTAACGGTGCCGCCGCCGCCATTGGTCGCGAAGTCGAACACATTGCGAAACGAACGCTCGCCCGCGTCGTGGCTCGTGCCCGGCGCTTTGGCCGTCAGATCGGTGCTGCTGAACGCCGCGCCATAAACGATTGCCATTGTCGTTACTCCTTTTCGTCAGCCGGTCAGGCGGGGCTGGGCCGCAGGATGAAAAGGGGCGGGACCAGCCCGCCCCGCTAAGGTCAGGCGGCAGGCTTGGTTTCGAGGAACCACGCCTTTGCTTCATTGGTGCGGACCACGGCCGATTCGGCCTCGGCGTAGATCTGCTCGCTGAACTGCTTGTCATCGCGCTCCGTGATCTTGCCGAAGAACTCGACCCACACACCGCGATGGATGCCCGACGGGATGATCACCGGCAGGCGGTTGATGCCGCCCACCTGGAACAGCGCCGCCGAATTGGGGAACGCCACCGCATCCTTCATGTTGACCGAGAAGAAGCGGAACCCAAGCCATGGCTTGATCTCGCCCGTCATCAGCGGCGATCCCTCGCCGAAGTCCTTATTGACGTACTCATTGATGTTGAGCAGGTCGGACTCCGAATCCGGGTCGAGCAGGATGATCGGCTTTTCGCGCTGCATGCTGACATTGGCCGTGCCGAGCAGCCGGCGCAGTTCGATCAGCTTCGCCTTGGTCAGCCCGACACTGCCGCCGCCGCCATAGGTGTGTGCGACCTTGTTGCCCGCCGTGAACGGCACAGCGATATCGCCCGTCTCACCCGTCCAGCCATTGCCCCACCAGCCGGTCAGGAACTGATCGTCGTGATAGGCGCGCACCGCGTCCGCAGTTTCCATCACCAGCGGCGACTTCATGTCGACGCTCGTGGCGTGCTTGTCGTCGCGATCGAGCAACGGAGCCACATTCGACGAACCGGGCTTCTTGACGAAGCGGACCGACGCGCTCGGATCGACATTGTTGGTGTCGCCGTTGCGGGTCGTTTTCTTCTGCAGCGTCAGGCCGGCGAAGCGCTGTTCGATCTCTGCCGACTTGGACGAATAGGTGTCGGACGAACCGGCCAGCGGATAGAGAATGCCCGGCTGCTGTTTCAACTCGTGCGTGACGTTGTTGCGATACTCGACGGTGCGAAGGGACTCTGCCCAATTGTCTGCCATGATGATCTCCGGTCAAAAAGCGAATGGTTCGGTTTTCGACTGGAGAAGCCGGCTCTACCCAAATGGGATACTCCGGGTCCGTCTCGGGGATGACACACCCCGTATCGCGCGGCTGCTTTCGCCGGTTGCATCCGGGGCCGTCGCGTCGCCGCGAAGGAGAGGCCGGAGAAGGCGGGGACTGAAACTGTTAAGCTGCTCAGCCCCCGCCGAGATTCGTCAAATCCCCTATTTGGGTATTTCTTGTCAATCCCCTTTGGCGATGCGTCCCAGCAATGCCTTGCGCTTGGCATATTCCGGGCTGGTTTTATCGGCCAGGCGGCTCTGGAAATCCTTGTCAGGGTTCGCCGACATGCGATCGACCTCGATCTGCGCATTCGCCGCCGACATCGTGCCCATCTGCAACGACACCGTCGCGCCATCAACCTTGGCCAGTTCCCCGGTTTTCTCCGCCATGGCGAACAGCGCGCGCATCGTCTTGTCCGCACCCACCACCTGTTCCAGCGCAGGCGCGATATCATCGATCTCGATACCCATGCCGCGCAGCATGTTATCCACCGCCGTCACGCGCTGCGTATAGGCGGCCGGGCCAAGGTCGAGTTCGATCGCCATCAGCGCGTCTTTGCCCGCCTGCGTCGTCTTGCTCACCACGTCCGTCTGATACTGATTCCACCCCTCATTCAGGATGCGGGCCTGTTCCGGGTGCAGCCCTGCCGCGTGGAAGATCGGCCGGAAGGCCTCGCCCGTCTCACTCGGCTGCCCATCCGCCGTCGCGATCTTGTATTCGGCCGCATCTGCCGGGCGCACCTTCGACGCGAATTCGGTGAACGCCTCTGCGTCCCCCACCGCCGGGATCGGAATCCGGCCGCGTGCCCATTTCTGCGTTTCGATCAGGCCCTTGGCCAGCGCCGGCACATCGGCGTAATTGGCCAGCGTTTCGTTGCTGCGCATATCCTCGGGCAAGAACTTGTCGCGCCATGTTGGCTCGGCAGGCGCGGGCGGTGCTGCCGGCGCAGCGGGCGGTGCGGCAGGAGCCGCGGGCGCAGCCGGTGCGGCTGGCGCGGCCGGAGGTGCTGGCGGCGCGGCTGGCGCGACATGTTCGATTACTGGCGGTACTTCACTCATTCCCCGTCTCCCTCAATTTACTGGCAAGATCGCGGAGTTTGGAACCGTCCAGGTCCAACCTCCCCAATATGTGCAGCGCGATCGCGCGCCGTCCGCTGCGCTCGCGCAATTCGGCGTCGCCGACGCCTGACGCATCGACCACGCCCAGCTTCGCGACCCGTGAAAAATCGGCGATCACCGCCACCGCGTCGGGCCGCACCGCGCCATGTTCGTCTAGGAACAACGTGCGATAGGCCGCGATCGTGCGGAACAGCGACAGCCGTTTGGCGCGCTCATAAATCCGGCGCAGCTGTTGCTGCTCGGCACGCGACGCCAGCGCGTCTATTTCATGCTCAACCGCCACCGATCGCCTCCGCTTCGGCGATGTTCTTCGCCGCGCCGCCCAGCGCAGGCGCTGCTTGCAACAACTGATCCAGCATCACCTTTTGCTGTTCGGCTTCGTCGACCGCTTCCTTTTCTTCATCGGTCGCACGCCAGCGCGCCGGAATACCGTTGACCGAGGCCAGTCCGGGCACGACCTTGGACAGCGGATATTCGCGGGTGAACTGCCCAACCACGCTCGGGTCGAATTGCGCGATCAGGCCGATTTGCTCGGCCGTGCGCAGATAGCCCGCCGCCGCGCCCGCTTCCTGCATCCGCGACAGGTTATTGTCGTACCGGGCATGCACACCGCCATCGGCCTGAAAATACTCGATCACCTCGGCCGGCATGTCGTCAAGCAGACCTTCTTCCCACATCAGGTCCAGCTCGACATCCATCATCGGCGCGAACCATTCCTGTTCCTGCCGCGCCAGCGGAGCGAGCAGGATGCCCTTTTCGCCGATTTCCTCCATCGTCCGCGCCGCAGTGATGTGCGTTTTCAACTCGCGGTTGATCTGCAGCAGGTCGCGATAGAACGCCTTGTCGATCGTTGCGCGAATCTCGCCATGCAGTTCGGACGCACCCGACAGGTCGGCCGCGATATCGAGCGGCACCAGCAACTTGTTGCCGCGATCGTCGATGCCGCCATAGGTGATGCCGAACGGTCCGACATCGATCACTGAGGAATCCAGATCGTCGCTCGGCGCCAGCATCGGCCGCTTGACCGCCATTTCCGTTGCCAGCACGCGATCCTGCATCATGATCTGGCTGGCGCGGATCGCCGGCAGGACACGCATTGCCGGGCCGCGCCCGTAATCCTCACCCGGTGCGCGGTCGAACCGGCTGACAATCCGCCGCATCGTGCGATAGCCGCCCGACTTGAACGTCTTGCGGTCCGTCATGCTGTAATAGCATGCCCGCCACGGCATCCCCGACGGATCGATCCGCCCCGGCATCATCCGGTCGTTGCGCTCGATGACATGCACGATCTCGAACGACTCATTGCTGCGCGGCGCGGGCTGCGCCGCCATCGCCTCTTTCGCCTTGGGCGGCGCGCCCTCGCGGAATTTCATCGTCAGCTGCTCGGCCGTCAGCGTGAATTTCCGATGCACGCGCATCGGCGAACCCTCGGCATCATTCTCGACAAAGATGCCGTCCAGATGCTCGGACTGGTACGACAGGCCGGCAAAGCGCCCGCTCGGGTCGAACCGCTTGTCGACCCACATGCTTTGCTCGCCGAACGCGAACAGCGATTGCGCGCTCGTATGCACCGCATTGGTGAAACCGGACTTGGGGTCGTTGCGCAGCGCGAACAGCCGCGTCTCGATCGTTTCCAGCCATTGCTGCACCACGACCGACTCCATCAGCCGTTCATTGCCCAGGATGATCTTCTGCCACTTCTGGCCGCGCGGGATCACGAACCCCTCGAATGCCGACACGCCATCTTCCAGCGCCAGCGCGGCGTATTCGTCATATTGATGATTGGTGTGCAGCTGGCCCTGCGAACCGAATTTGCGGTTGAAGCCCTGCTGTTGGGGAAGGACCAGACTCGCGATCTCGCCGCGCACGCTGTCGAAACCGTAACGCGCACTTTCCATCCGCGCCTGGCTCGCTTCGATTTGCTTGTCGTCGAACATGCCCACCATCCTCAAAAATCTGTGCCGGAGCCAGCCATCGGGGCCTGTACTCAAGCCCTACCAACCCGTTCACCACCCCGTTGACGATTGCTCGCTGGCTGGCCCGTTGACCCCTCGCCGGCACGGTCGAAGGGCGAATGCGGTGAACGGGATCCCTGCTATTCTTTGGTGAAGGCCAACCCGCCCTTCTGCAACCGAGCCTGACGCCCGCCGCCAATCGAGAACGGTTGCACCAACATGGCCTTGCCCACCGGTTCACCGCCCTCGGTCGTGACGAACGCGCCCGTGATCTCGCGCTGCGGCAGCTCGACCGGGAAATCGACATCCTTGTCGAGCTTCACGCCCTCGCCGTTCGGCGTGAAATCGGTAGCGCCGAATGTCATGGGCGGCAGGCCATCGACCGGCACGTCATGATCATCGACGAACACGATCTTGCTCGGGCCGGTCAACGCGACCAGCGCGGGATTGTCGGACTTGGCGTCGATGACCAGCGGCTTGCCCACCGGCTTTTTCCGCGCCGCCGGCGTCTTGCCATCGCCCGCCTTCGCCACGGCCAGATTCAGTTCTTCGTCATGCGTCAGCTTTTGCTGGGCCAGCATTTCATCGACCTGCTTCTGGGTGTAGGTCGCAGGCGTGCCGCTCGGAGGATTGACCTTCGCCAGTTCCGCACGGCCATTCGTCTCTTCGTCGATCGCCGACAACAACGTGGACCGTTTGGTTGGCGACGCGCTTTCGAGATCGTGCAGCTGGCCCAGCTGCGCGTCCGACAGGTCGCCGAACTTCTCGATAATGCTGCCGATATTGCCGCCGATCAGCGCGGCCAGATCATATTCCTTCACCATCGTTCTTCTCCTCAAGTGCCCATCAGGGTCTTTTTGCCGGTGCTGGATTCCGCACCGCCCGATCCGGTGCGCTGGTTGGTTGCCGACCCGCGCCGCGCCGCCAGGGCATCGGACACCACCGAATTGCCGCGAGGCGTGATCGTAGGCAGCGGCACCACCGTCTGCGCTTTGGGTTTCTTGACCGCCGCCTTGATGATCGCGCCGATCGGCGACAGCAAAGCGCCCGCAATTCCGCTCATTTCTTCCCTCCCGTCATGTCCGCGCCTGATGCGCAAAGAACCCGTCGCCGAATTTGGGAGCCGCGCGTTTGCGCACCGACTTGCGCGACCGCGCCTCGGCATCTTCCCACCCGTCGAATTTCACGAGGCCCAGCACGCCGTACTGATTGGCGTCATGGATATGGCTGTAGTCGTTCTTCAGCGGCTGATCGTTCCATCGCCCGCCACCGGTCGAGAACGCGACCCGCGTGACGACGTACCCGCGATTATAGCCCTCGCGCAGCACCTTGCAGCGGCTCGAAATGACATATGCCGGTTGCCCGTCGATCGCTTTTTTCAGCTGCTCGCGCACCGCTTCCAGGCGCGGACCAATCAGGTTGCGCTTGACCGGCGCGGGCTTCATTTTGAGCTTCACGCCGATCGCGACTTCGTTGAACCCGGCGACGAATTTATGAATCCACGCGCGATCCTCGGCATTCGCCTCGCTGTCGCCGAACCATGCAGATGGATCGCCCCAGTTGACCGACCCCAGATCGAACTTCGCGAAGTTTTCGTTCCAATACTGGCCGACCTTTTGCCCGAATTCCATCGCCCCGAGATTGGCCAGCACCTTTTCCTTGCCCGGCATGAACACGACGCATTCATCCACCGCGCGTACCTGCCCGGCGTCGGTTTTCTGCATGAACAGCGCTGCCGGCGTATTGCCGCCATCGATCGCGATATGGATCGGCAAGCGCGGATCCGCCGTCATGTCCTGAATGCAGTGCCGATCATCGTTATACTGCGAATAGACCGGGTTGCCGTCGCGCACCGCGCCGAACTTGTTGTGGATGAAGCGCCGCTGATCCGGCTCGCTCATGCCGATCTGGATACGCTGGTAATAACCCTTGGGCAGGTTCGCTAGATTCTCCGCGCCCGCGTCCATCCCGCCCGGCTGGACATGAAACGACACCCGGAAATTATCGCCATATTCCAGGCGAAAATCCGCCATCTGCTTTTCGGTCAGGCCGATATCTTTGTTGACGTTGAACCCATAGGTCCAATTGTCCTCGGCCGGCGCGTTCATATCGCCGATCACGCCCGACCAACCCCCGGTCGGGGTGCCGGGCGGCCGATAGCGGCCAACGCGCGGAAAGCCGAACTTGAACACGTCGTGATGCAGCGTGTCTTTTTCGTTCAGCCACAGGCCGGTTAGCGCCATACCCTTGAACAGCTCTTCGGCCGACTGGTTGTCGACCGCCCGGAAAAGCATTTCCAGCTCGAGCTTCATCACCTCGCCATTGGCGAGCGGGATATCGAACCGCAGCTTATGGGTGTTAGTCGAAAGGTTGTAGTTCGCCTTCGTCTTGGGGAACCACATGAACCAATCGGCCATGACGTTCGCCTGCAGGTGGCCGTAAGTGTCACGCACCACGCACCAGCGCGCCCGCCTTATCCCGTCAGGGCCAGGCGGCTGCCAGATGATGCTGTTGATGATTTTCTGGAAGCACGTCGTGGTCTTTGCGGAGCCGTACGGTCCCATGATCGTGCTGACCGCCGATGTGTCCTCCCGGAAATTATGCGAGATCGGCCCGACAAAATTCATGGTCAGACCTTTGGAGGTCGCCAGAAACTCCCCGAAGCGCCCGACCGCCTCTGGCTCCAGTCGATCGATATCGACTTCCGTCAACCGTTCGGCGATGCGGTCCGCATCCTTGATCTGCCGCGCCTGCTCGATCGTCAGATTGCGCTCTTCGCGCAAACTGCGCGCATCAACGATCGCCCAGGCACAGGACTCAAGAACATGTTCGCTGATCAAGGCCGGGCCGGTGAGCGCCGCCAGCGCCGCGAGCGGGGCGAGCAGTGGAATGTCGCGAGCGATCAGCATAGCGCGCGCAGTTCGTTCGCCAGCGCCGTAATCTTCGCGGCATGCTCATCGAGCGCGCCAGCCACAGCTAGCATTTCGCCTTCGCTCACCCCGCGATCGGCCACCAGCTTGTGGTTGACCGCGCGGCGCGAAATCATCAGCACATCGGCGAGCCGCTGAGCGCCACCCAGCATGACGCGCGCCCGATCGAGTAGCACCAACCGCCGCACCGCGCGCGCCATTGGAGAAATGCTGTTCCCATTTATGGGAACGCTAGGCTCGACCGCAGCGTCAACCATCGTCATTGTCCGCCCCGTCATCGTCATCGCGCGCGGCATCTTCGAACGGCTTGAATTCCAGCCGATTGATATCGACGTCAGTCAGTTCGCCATGCTCGACATACTCCGCCAAGTGGGCGGGGTCGGTCAGGCCGGGGATGTTGAGGATGACATCGGCGCGCGAATTCACATCGATCGCAACCGGCATCTTGCCATGGACATACTGCGCAACTTCGCGCCGCGCCTGCAGCTGCGTATTGAGCGCTTTCAACGCCAGTTCGCCGGGTTTCGATTTCAGCGTCTTCGCCAGATCGCCCATGCGCTCGGCAAGTTCGCCCAACTTTTCGACTTGCTTATCCGTCAGCGGCCGGCCGCTTTCGCCGTCCAGCATATGATCGACCATGGTCTGGACGCGATCGGCCAGAATTTCGAACCGCTCCATCCGCTCTTTCGAGCCATCGGCGATCAGCAACAATTCAACCAGCTGATCCAGCGGCATCGCATAGATCGCCGCCATGCCCAGAACCGGGTCGCCATGCTTCTCGACGATCAGCCGCGCCAGCTGCGCAGATTTCTTGTTCCGCGCGCCGGCAGGCCGCCCAACGCCCCGCCCCTCGGCACGCGACCGCGCCAGCTGAAACACATTCGACGGCAGCTTGCCGGTTTCGGGATCGCGCAACAGATCAAGCTGCTCGGTCCCGGCATCGACACCCATCACGGTGCCAACCTCGGCTTCCATCGCCTGGAACAGGGAGGATGCTTCGGTTGTCATGACTCGAACTCAGCGCCGTCAAAACACGGCTCGCACAGCCCCCAAGCGATCAACCCATGATCGTCATCGGGAATCCGCCCCTTGCACAGCCTGCAATGCGCAACTGGCGCGACCGCCCGCGCGTTCGGATCAACATGGATGGGAAGCGCCATCGGCAAGGCGGGCTCGACGCTCATGCAGAGCCCTTCGCGGCTCTGCGGATCGCCCGCGACCCGCGCCCCGAATAAACCTTGGAGCTCGCGCCGATCGACACCGGCAGGCCAAGAAAGTGATCGACCGGCTTGCCCGATGCCTCATGCAGCGCCATCAAATCCGCCTCGATCAGGTAGATCGATGTCGCATTCCCGAATCCGTCACTTTTTAGCTTTTCGATCGCCGCATCGATCCGCACGAGGATCGACGCCGCGCCAACCGGTACGACGCCCTGCCGCTCGGCATCCGCCAGCCGCTGCGCCATATGCGCCGGCATCGACTTTACCCGCGCGACATACCGCGATTCCGGCACACCCGAGGTCGGACCGCCGAACTTCCCTTCGTTGCGGCTCCAGGGCAATGCGGCCAGCGCGGCCGTTTTTCCGGCCGCGTAACCGCCGAATTGCGCGAAGATGCGACTTGGCTGGTCAGTTGACACCAGCACCCCCGAGGCATAGCGTCCGCAACTTGCCAGCATCGAGCGGAACATGATCCCCGCAACAACCCTGACCCACCTGCCGACGACCGGATTCCGCGCCCTTCGCGCCTAGTTCGTCGCGGATCGATGCCGCCCGCACCCCCGACCCCACTGGCCAATTGAACTTCGCGCCATTTTCGCAGGCGTCGAACTCGCTTTCAGTCGCGCGCGGCACGGCCCGGCGATTTTTCAAATCTCGACCCCGCCGAATGCGAGGGGCATGGGGAGCGAGCGCGCGGGCCGAAAGGGGGGACACCCCCCTCCCGCCGTCGCTGCCGATCGCGGCCCTGCCAGCTGGCCGAGCGCGTTGCGGGTCAGCGTCGTCAGATTGGCAATCAACCGACGACGCCCATTTTCACCCATGATCGCAAGCACATAGCGAGTCCGTGCGACGACTGGCCGTGCGACGACGACGAGGAGAGGGCGCGGAAACGGCGGAAATCCGCCATTCCCGCGCCGCAGATCAGCAGAGCCGATCCGCCATGCCCAGGCGCGTTTCAGTGCCAACATCGAGCGCGCCCGGCCAAGAAAATTCCCCAGCTCCGCCGACCCGCGACCCCAACACACCCCTTGGGCGGCGAGGCACGCGTTTCCACCCCATATAAAATCAATCGGAGGATGACCGAGGCGAAGCATGGCCGCAGCAACTACCCTATATGGGTATTTCGCCGCAAGCCTCTCTTATCTCCGTTCTGAATGTTCCAAGCATAGAACAGAATAAGGCCGGAAATGCGTGCCGTTCCAGCCGTTCCACATGTTCTAACGCTTCGCGCCGCGCTCGCGTCTCGCGCTCGCGCGTGTGATCGCGCCGGGAAATGCCACAATCGCCAGAACAGCCGGAATGACCAACTAAGATTTTGAAAACACACGATTATGTGCGTTCTGATACCAGAACAGCCGGAACGCCCCCTAACCCGTTCGAACCGCCAAAAATCGGCCGAAATCCTGCTAGCTAGATACGGGTCGGGGAGTGGTAAGGCGGGCGCGGGAAGAGCCGCCCGAGGGCGGCAAAAGGAAGCGGCTGCGCCGCTGAGTTATTTTGAAGATTGGCGGAAATGCGCCGATTTATCACTATTGACAGCGTATAAACTCCCCATATAGGGTAGTTGTGTTGACGGCGTTGACCGTCTCACCCGGCGAAAGGAAGCCGATAATGCGTATCCGTCACCAGCGAGACTTCTACATCCCGAAAGGCGCAATCTGTGTTCGCGACCGCGCCAGTTCGGCCGTGGCCTACATCTACACGTCGCGCCGCAAACGCCCCGCAGCCGTCGTCTTCCAAGGCAAGGCGCAGAAACCGGCATGGGATTACAGCTTCCTCTCGGACGCTGATCGCACCAAACGGGTCGGGGGTTTCTTCAAGGCAATCCAGCGCATCGAGCAAGGGCGGGTTGCCAACCGCGCGGAACGCAAAGCGTGGCAGCACCCATACAAGCCGGGCGACGTGTTCAGCACCTGCTGGGGCTATGACCAGACCAACCGCGAATACTACGAATGCACCGAAGTACGCGGCAAGCATCTGATCGTGCGCCAGATCGCCAGCGGCTATGTCGAAACCCAATGGCTCGCCGGAAAAGCCGTGCCGATGCCCGGTCAATATGTCGGCGAAGCCACCCGCGTGCTGGCGCAGCAAAGCGGCTTCCGCGCGCCGAAGAACGGCCAATGGGCCAGCTTCGACAAACCCACGATCATTGCGGGCGTGCCCACGTACGACGCGCAGCACGTCAGTTCCTACGCCTGACCCCACCCCCAGCGTGCCGGTGCGATCGGCGCGCTCAGGATGCGATCAGCATCACCCACGGCAAAAGGAGGCCGACCCAATGACCCGATATTACATGAGCGACGGCGTGCAGGATCTAGACGTGCTGGTCGATGACGATGCGGACCTCGACGGCGAATTCGCCGCGATATGCCTCGACACCGGCCAGACGTTGAAAGTTAAAGGCTGGTTGATCGACCAGCTAGCGGAGATGCCGCTGTGAGCGCGCGCACCCCCCAATTCGCAAACTGCCTGGCTGATGTTGCCGAGCAGCGTCCCGCCACCGATCGCGAGCGCCAGCTGATCGCGCTTCGCCTCGCCAGCCCGCACCGCGCGGCACAGGGGCATTTTCTCACCGATCAGGCCGACGCGGGCCACTTGCCGCTGTTCGCCGCCGCCAATGAACCGAGGATGATCTGATGCGCCTCTATCGCACGAGCGCCGGCACATGGGCCGGTACGCAACCGGAAGCCGACGCCGCCGCCAAAGCCGAGGGATCGACTTGGGGCAAGGTCGAGATGCCGGAAGGCAAAGCGGAGCGGATCGAATGGCTCAATGCGCTGTCCGGCCCGTCTGAACCGCAGTTCGCGGCACCCGCACCGGCTCCCACGCCGCCGCCATCGCCAGCGCCGGACACCCAGCGCGCCATCCAACAGCACAACATCCGCGTCGAGGAAGAGATTGCCAACGCGGACTTCGCGACCGCGACCCGGCTTTCCCTGCATATCCTGTCGCGCCTCGGCGAGCATGTTCGTGCAAACGGGTCGGGGAAGCCGCTATGATCGCGGCACCGGGTCAAAAGAATGACTGCGGCGTATACACGCCCACAGAGACGCTGGCGCTGCCGCAACCCAACCGGAAAGGATGGCGCGGCTCGCCCTTGGCCGAAATTGATATCGTGCGAACGTCCGAAGGCTGGCGCGCTGTGCACGGCATTCAGTTCCTGACTGGCAGTTGCTGGGGCAGCTCATCGCCGCTTATGGATCGCGATACAGCCTTCAACTCGCGCGATGCCGCCATCGAACATCAAGTGGCGCGCCTTCGCGAGAGAGTTACGAAGTATGGCGAGCGCGAGCCCGGCGCCCTTCGCGATGTGCGCGCAATCCTTGCATGGCTCGATAATCTCCGGCCAGTGCAAGCCGATCTGTTCGCGGCGCTCGCATGAAGCACTGGAACCCCCGCCAGCCGGACCTCTTCGTCCAGGCGAAGCGCGTGCTGATCGCGTGCGAATTCTCCGGCATCGTCCGCAACGCCTTCCTCGATCGCGGCCACGACGCCTGGTCGTGCGACCTGTTGCCCAGCGAGGACGGCAGCAATCGCCACATCCGGGGCGACGCGCGCGATTACCTGCATGAGGGCTGGGACTTGCTGATGGTCGCGCACCCGCCCTGCACGCGGCTCTGCAACAGCGGCGTGCGCTGGCTGACCACGCCGCCACCCGGCCGGACGCTGGAAGCGATGTGGCGCGAGCTGGACGAAGCCGCCGCCCTGTTCGCCGATTTCTGGCACGCGCCAATCGAGCGCGTCGCAATCGAAAATCCGGTGATGCACCGCCACGCCAAGGAACGGATCACCGGCTATCAGGATTTCGCCCAATCGATCCAGCCGTGGCAGTTCGGCCACCCTGAGACGAAGCGCACCTGTCTCTGGCTTCGCGGCTTAGACCCGCTTGTCCCGACGAAGATCGTTGCGGGACGCGAGGCGCGCGTGCACAGGATGCCGGGCGGACGCAATCAGGCGCGCGAGCGCTCCCGCTTCTTCCCCGGCGTGGCCGATGCCATGGCCGAACAATGGGGAGGGCGCGCGGCATGACCCGCCCCGCCAAGGCCTCAGTACACGCCCCGGCTCAGATGCCCCGCCAGCGATCGACAGGGCAAAACGGCCAGCGTGGCTTAGTCATGCCGCCGCCCCTATGCCCTGAATGCTTACAGCCATTCGTGCGGACTCAGCCCACGCAGCTATTCTGCACGCCCGAACATCGCAAGGATTGGAACAACCGCGCCGCCGTGCGCGCCCGCGTTCTGATGCCCTTCGCCATGGTCGCGCGCCTCACGCGCAACGGCACGCGGGGCGACAAGGCGACCGGCCGACAGGCAACCCAGCACCACAACACGCTGTTGCGGCGCTGGACGGACGAAGACAAGGCCGAAGGCCGCATGCCATGGGTGGAATATCTGCAGCGCCGCTACGCGGCCGGGTTCGATCCGCTCGATCGCGGCTAAATTCACATCGCCTATTGCCCGAATCGTTCCCGATGCGTTCTACTGGCGCGATGCGGTTCGAAACCCTCAAACAGATTGACGATGCCGGGCACGACCTGCGCCTATGGTGCTTCAAATGCGCGCGCGGATCGACGCTCGATGCGATCATCTGGGTTCACTTCACCGAACGCGGCTGGGCGCTCGATCTGGAATCCGCCCGCGCAAGGTTCCCCTGCAGGCAATGCAAATCCGTGGATCACGTCGCGCTCTTCCCCGCGCGCCGCGCAGCGGCCCCTGCGGAGAAGTCATGGGCGCATCAGGTCGAGCGCGCCTTTCACGATGCCCGCAAGCGCAAGAAGATGCGCCGCCTGCGCTACGACTAGAACAGATCGCCACCCACGATCACCGGCCCGTCGCGCGTCAGCAGGCCGAAAAGTTCGGTCGTGTCGATCCGGTCCCAGATCAGCCACACGCAATCCATCGTCGGATTACCGGCCCCGGTGAAGTCCAGCCGCCACGTGATGTCCCAGCGCCGCGTGGGCTTCATCCCCGCGCGCCATAGCGTCGCGCCCTCGCCGCAATTCAGCCAGGTCGTTTTGAACAGCAGCGCCAGATAGTCCAGCTCGAGCGCTTGCCACAGGTGCGCGACCATCGGCCGCGCCACGGCAAAGGGCAGGTTGCTGATTGCGCGCCGTGCAGGCGCGACCTTGACCGTCATCAGATCCTGCGCGGCCACATCGTTCGCCGGATCCGCGACGATATCGGTTGCGATCGAGGACAAGCCGAATTCCTCCGCCGCCACGCGTGCTATGGCACCGCCCCGGCCGCACGGCTCCCAGAACGCGGGCGATGGCGTCTCACGGTCCGGCCAGCGCGGCAATTCGGCAATCAGCAGCGCGCGGGTCGCCTCGGCCGGCGTCGGGTAATAGTCCAGCGGCCGGCGCTTCGCTTTGTCGCCACCACCCGCCATCTGGGCGCCAAGCCCTTTCGGCGCGTCGATCGCCAGCATCGGTTCGAACAGGTCGACCGTCACGCCAGCTTCGCCATGCCCTTGGCCAGCGCACCCAGGGCATGAAAGCTGTTGGTCTGGCCCCAGCCATAGATCTCGATATTGCCGGTCTCCGACACCGCTACTGCGATCATCGACACCGTGCGGTCATCTTGCTCGGTTTCGGCCTCGATCGAATCCGCCGCGCGCCGCAGCGACCCGATAACATCGGCCGCCATGGCCTTGTCGTACAGCGGCACCACGGTCAGCTTGGGTGGATTCTCCGCCATCGTTTAATCCGGCCGCGGGCCACGCGCGAATGACACCGGCTGGCCATTGAGCGTGCAGATGGTCGCCGCAGCGATGTCGTTCCGCGTCTTGCTGCAGATCCATACGCCGTCCCACCCCGTCACGATGGCCCAGCGCTTCGTGCCCGGACACGACGTAAAGGTTATCCTGTCGCCGACCTTTAGGGTTCGCTTGGCGTTCTCGGTTGCCAGCCGGTGCCATTCCCGCCGTTCGTTGCTGATACCCGCCATCACGTCACCTTTCTCACGGCGAAGCGCGACACGATGAACCGCGCCCCGTCCTCGAATTCGATTTCGCAGCTGTTCATCGTCCCGCGTGCGCGGATGCGGCATCGCGTACCCTTGCGGTCGGGCAGCGTCTTCCGCCACCGCCACACCCGGTCGAACGCCGCGCTCACTCTTCGTCATCCCGCAGCGCCTTCAGCGGTATCGCAATGGCATTGTCGGCATTCATGCCCGAGAAGCGCATTTTTAGGCCCCTGCGGACGCCATCGACCTTGCCCAGCGATTGCAGATAAGCCCCGTTCGCCCATTCCTTGCCCCGGAACAGCGTCGCTAGCGGCTCGCAGGTCTGATAGGCTACCGCCAGATAACCGTTGACCCAATCGTTCGGGACCGGCTCGCCATCCAGCTTCGGTTCGTCCCGCTTGAGCAGCACGAGGCGCAAGCCATACTGCTTCAATCGCTCGCGCGCGGTGTGGTTGATACCGCCCTCGATCGGGTCGGCCAGCGCCATCGCCCGCTTGATCCACTGCCCGACCGTCTCCGCGCTCGCGCCATGCGCACCGGGGATCAGGCACCCCATCAAATGGGCGATGCACCGTTCGACATCTGATCGGGCCTCGCTCTTGCCGCGCTGGATCATCGGCAGGATCGCGCGCACCCACACCTTTTCCCTGCCATGTTCCTCGTTAAGCTCGCTCTCCTGACTGGGCGCGCGATCGTAAAGCAGGCAATCGGCACAGGCGAGCAGCGTGCCGTAAGTGTCCTGCCAGCGCCCTTCTAGACCATGGCTCCATATCTCGCGCTTGTAATCGGCCAGCGTCCGGCTGAACCGGGGCCATTGCTCGATCATGCGCCGATGCATCCGCCGCCCAATGTCGCGCCATTCCAACAGGTCCGGCGCGACATATTCCTTTTTCGTCAACGGCACCTGACGCATTTCGAGAATGGCGACGCGGTTGCGTTCCTCGCCTTTAGCCAGGCTGTGCAGCACGGACGAAAACAGGAAACAGCTCTGCGCCGTGAATTCCTGACCTTTGTGATCGGCGCCGCCGCGAATGATCTTCGCGCCCGATGACGCTTTCTTGGCGAGGTTGATGATCGCCTTTTGCTTTTCCGGGTTATCGTCCGCCTCGGCTTCATCGATCATCACCGGCAAGGTATCGTCGCCGAGGATTTGG